>NZ_JBSTYM010000006.1:0-203265 GCF_054052445.1 Aeromonas crassostreae
TACCCTCGCTGCGTGAAGCCAAGACCACAGAAGTACAGTGTGAAAAAAGCCAATAAAAACAATGCCAGTCAGCCTTAACTGACTGGCATTAGCCCCATGACGGGGCTTTGTGGACAATCTTATGGCTGCCTGGGCTCAACCCGGCGCGCCCAGCTGGGCCACCTGGCGCTCTATGCTGGCTTTGAGGTTGTCATCGAGCTTGAGGGCACGGGCCAGCTCGTCGAGATAGCCGCGCTCCATGAAGTGATCCACCTCGACGGCGAGCAGGGAGGCGAGGTAGACCTCGGTGGCCTGCTCCATGTCGGTCACCTCCCGGGCCAGGGCTTGCGGGTCCAGGGGGCGGGCCAGCTCGGCGTCAATCCAGCGGGCGGCGTCGGATTGGCCCTGCTCGGTCAGGTACTGCTGGATCTTCTGGCGCTCGTTGCCGTCGATGTGGCCGTCGGCCCGGGCCGCCGCCACCATGGCGCGCACCAGCAGGTTGGCGCGGGCATCCAGTTCGGCCCCCGCCAGCTCGTTGAGGGGATGGGGCGTGCCGGCCGCCGGCGCACTCTGGTTCTGCTGCCAGTCCTGATAGAGCTTGTAGGCCAGCCCGCCGAGGGCCGCCGCCCCGCCCACCGCCGCCACCTTGGTGCCGTATTTGCGTATCTTCTTGTTGCCAAGCAGCAGCGCCATGGCCCCGGCGGCCAGCCCCCCCTGGGCCATGCCCTTCATCTGGGCCTTGCGCGTGTCACCGCCATCGTTGAGCCAGCCCTTGCCAGCTCCCATCAATTGCTCCAGCATCTGCTTCATGGGGCCTCCTCATTGGCATGAGATTCCATGCTGTGCCGCCTCCTCTGAACTCAAGGTGAATGGATGTCTCTGCCCCGCCTCCTGATACTGACCCTGCTGACCCTGATGGCGTTCGCCGCCAATTCCGTGCTCTGCCGCCTTGCCCTGTTCGAGGAGCGGATGGATCCGGCCCTGTTTACCCTGCTGCGCCTGACCAGCGGCGCCCTGGTGCTGGTGCTGCTCTGCTCGGCCCGGCGCCAATCCCCCCGGCAAGGGGACTGGGGCGGCGCCCTCGCCCTCATTGTCTATGGCGCCGCCTTCTCGTTCGCCTACCTGACCCTGACCACGGGCACCGGGGCCCTGCTGCTGTTTGCCGCCGTCCAGCTCAGCATGCTGGCGCCACCCCTGCTGCGGGGCGAGCGGCTGCCCACACGCCAGTGGCTGGGCCTGCTGCTCGCCATGGGGGGCGTCATCTTCCTGTTGCTGCCCGGCATCCGGGCGCCGAGCCCCCTTGGGGCGGCCCTGATGGTGGCGGCCGGCATCGCCTGGGCCTGTTATACCCTGCGGGCGTCACGCTTTGACGACCCCATCGCCGCCAACGCCGGCCACTTCCTGCGGGCCTGCCTGCCCGCCGCCCTGCTCTATCTGCTGCTGGGCCGCCTTGAGGCCAGCCCGCTGGCCATCGGCTACGCCCTGGCCTCGGGGGCCCTGGCCTCCGCCCTCGGCTATGCGCTCTGGTATGGCGTCTTGCCCCAGCTAGGCCGCACCCTGGCCGCCAGCGTCCAGCTGCTGGTGCCCCCGCTGGCCGCCCTGGCCGGGATGCTCTGGTTGGATGAGTCCTGGTCGCTGCGGCTGTTATTGTCATCCTTGGGAATTTTGGGAGGGATAGCCCTCATCATCTGGGGTCGTCCCCCTGCCGGAGACAAACCATGAAGATTGCCATCTTGTTGCTGGGTTGCATCCTCTCGATGGGCCTGTCGGCCGCCCTGGAAGATAGGGAGGCGCGTCAGAGGGAACTGGACA
Source organism: Aeromonas crassostreae (assembly GCF_054052445.1). Lineage (NCBI taxonomy): Bacteria > Pseudomonadati > Pseudomonadota > Gammaproteobacteria > Aeromonadales > Aeromonadaceae > Aeromonas > Aeromonas crassostreae. Next base: position 1,792 of record NZ_JBSTYM010000006.1, read on the forward strand.
AGGCATGTCTCGATGCCCAGCAAACCTTGATTGCCCAGGGTCGCTCCCAACGCATCGAGGCTTGTGAAGAGCAGGGCGGCGAGGCGGCCAGGTGCCAGCAGGAGTACGCCCGTTTCGGCCAGCGCGAGGGCAACAAGCGCCCGGATTTCAGCCAGGTCCCCGCCTGCCAGCAGGCCGAACGTTACCGGCAGAGCTATCGACGGTGATGGGCCCTGTGTCGCCCCTCTCAATGCCCGCGCCTTTCCACCCCATACACCATAAGGAAGTATCATGAGTGCCCGTGAACTGACCCTGCAATTTCTCGCCGAGCCCGCCGACGTCAACTTCGGTGGCAAGGTCCATGGCGGCATGGTGATGAAGTGGATCGATCAGGCCGGCTACGCCTGCGCCGCCGGCTGGTGTGGCGGCTATGCCGTCACCGTCTATGTGGGGGGCATTCGCTTCTTGCGCCCCATCCAGATTGGCCAGCTGGTGGAGGTGCACGCCAAGGTGATCCACACCGGCACCACCAGCATGCACCTGGCGGTGGATGTCTACAGCCGCCACCCCACGGATCCTGCGCGCCACAAGACCACCCACTGCATCATCATCTTCGTGGCCATGGACGAGCACGGCAAGCCGAGCCCTGTGCCCCAGTGGCAGCCGGTGAGCGAGAGCGATCTGCAGTTGCAGCAGTACGCCAAGAAGCTGATGGCCCTGCGCGAGGAGCTGGACAAGGAGATGCGCCAGCACATGTGACCCCGCCCCGGGCCGTCGAGGCGTGTCTTCGCCGCCCGGGGCGCTATAATGACGCCCACTCTGCCCCGTGAGAAACCAAGATGTCACTGGAAACTGCTCCCCCCGAGGTCAAACTCGCGGTGGATCTGATTGAACTGCTGGAAACCAACCAGATTGCCCCTGAGCTCGCCCTGGCGGCGCTCGCCATCGTCCGCCAGGACTATGAGCGCAAGCTTGAGGAAGGCCGGGCGCACTGACGCTGTCCCTTCAACCTGTCCCTTCCAACCTTTCCGTTCCAACCCAGGAGGCACCATGTCAGACCCCATCCGCGTCGAACAAGGCCGCGCCATGCAGCTTGCCGGCCTGCGTCGTCAACACGACTTCCAGCACGGCGACGTCGGTGGCCAGTGGCGTGACTTCAGCGCCCTTGGCCCCCTGCCGGGCCAGCTGGGGGAGCACGCCTACGGCGTCATCTGCGCCGCCACTGCCACCGAGTGCGACTATCTGTGCGCGGTGGAGGTCGCCACCCTGGCGGCGCTGCCCCCCGGCCTGGATAGGATGCAGCTCGCCCCCCAGACCTATGCCGTCTTTCGCCATCTTGGCCATGTCTCGGCCATGCCCCAGACCTGGCAGAGTGCGCTGGATTGGCTGGCGCACTCGGACTACGAGTCCGCCCACATGCCGAATTTCGAGCGCTACGGCGCAGGCTTTGACGCCACCACAGGCAGCGGCGAGGTGGAACTCTGGTTCGCCGTGGTGCCAAGGCAAGCCCTGGCCTGAGGCAGCGCAGGCCTCCACCCTGTACCGCTCTGCTGGTTGGCTGGGGGCGTGCACTTAGCGAGGCACCGTCGCCTCCTCCCCCATCACCTCGTCACAGAGTGCGATCAGGGCCTCGCACAGCCGGCTGAGGGGCTCACTCTCCCCCGCTCCCAGGTGCAGAGCCAGCTCCACCGAGCGCACCGCCGGCCAGTCCACCAGCGCCACCTGATCGGGCTGCTGCAATCGGGCGGGCAGCAGGCTGACCCCTATGCCCGCGCTCACCGCCCCCTGCAGGCTGGCGAGGCTGGCACTCACGTAGGCGATGCGCCAGGCGCGCCCCTCGGCATCCAGGGCGTCGGTGATCTGACGCCGATAGAGGCCTTCGCTCGGAAACACCACCAGGGGTAGAGGTTCCCGCTCGCTGGCGGGCCAGTCCCGGCTGTCGACCCAGGCCAGCGGCTCGCGCCAGCGGGCGATGGGCTCCCCCTGCCACCGTCCCTGCTTGATCAGCGCCAGATCCAGCTCTCCCCCCTCGAACGCCTGCCAGAGGGCGTGGCTGAGATCGCTTCTCACCTCCAGCCTCACCTCTGGGTATTGCCGGGCGAAGGCCGCCAGCACCGCCGTCATGGCGCCAGCGGCGAAATCCTCGGGCACCCCGAGGCGCAGGGGGTGACTGGCCTCGCTCACCCGCTCCCCCGCCCGGGCCAGCAGCCCCAGGATGCGGCGCGCCAGCCCCAGCAGTGTCTCCCCCTGGGCCGTGGTCACCACCTGGCGGCCGGATCGGTCGAGCAGGGTGCAGCCGAGCTGCTGCTCGAGGCGGCGCATCTGCTGGCTGATGGTGGACTGGGTCAGGTGCATCCGCTCGCCGGCACGGGTGAAACTGCCGGTCTCGACGATGGCGACGAAGCTCTGCAGCAGCTGGGGATCCAGCAAGGGTCGCTCCATGGGGGATTCTCCATTTATAAAATCACTGAAAGTCATTTTATCGTTTAATTTCCAAATGACTTACGGGCCCGTTAGGCTGCCGTCACCCCCTCTTTTCCCAGGATGATCCCATGTCACAGCCTCCCCACTCCGGTGCCCGCCTCGTCAACGCCCTCAGTGCCGTCTCGGCCCCCCGCCATCAGGGGTGGCTGGAGCAGACCCTGCAGCTGGCCCTGACCCACCGCCAGCAGGGGGGCCGCCCCTTCGCGGCCCTCTTGGTGCGAGACAACCAGCTGGTGGCGAGCGCCGTCAACCGCATGCTGGAGGCGGGGGATCCCACTCGCCACGCCGAGCTGGAGGTGCTGCGGGAGGGGAGCCGCAAGGGCCCGCTCGCGGGCGCCATCGTCTATGCCAGCGGCCACCCCTGCCCCATGTGCCTGTGCGCCCTGGTGATGAACGGCATCAGCGCCGTCTACTACGCCTTCGACAATGAAGATGCGGCCCCCTTCGGCTTTGACAGCACATCGAGCTATGACAAGCTGCGCCTGCCGCTGAGCCCGCCGCCCCTGCCCCTCATCAAGTTGCCAAGCCCCATCCCGGCCGCCGCCCTCTACGGCCCCCAGTCCCATGGTTAAGCGCCCGATCCCGCCTGGCAGCGGCGCCCTGCTGGTGCTGGTGGTGCTGATTGGCATCAACCTGCGTCCCTTCCTCACCGCCATCGGCCCCCTGGCGGGACAGATAGACGCCCAGCTGGGCCTCGGTATGGACAGGCTGGCCTGGGTCACCCTGCTGCCGCTGCTGCTGATCGGGGTCGGCGTCCTGCTCACCCCGGCCCTGCTCGACAAGGCAGGCCCCCGCCCCTTGCTCGGGGCGGCCCTGTTGCTGCTGATGCTGGGCAGCGCCCTGCGCTTTGACGTGAGCAGCGGCGCCCTGCTCATCGCCAGCGCCGCCCTGTGCGGGCTGGGGTCGGCCCTCGTGCAGGGGACATTGCCCGGCCTCATCAAGGGGGCCTTTGCGGGCAAGGTGCCCCTGGTGATGGGGATCTTCTCCGCCTGCATGATGGGGGGCGGGGCGCTCGGCGCCGTGCTCACCCCGCGCCTTGCCGCGCATCTGGACTGGTCCAGGGCGCTGGCGCTCTGGGGCCTGCCGGTGCTGCTGGCGCTGATCTGGCTCGCCTGGCGGGTCCCCCTGCCCGCCGCCGCGCCGCACTCCGCCCCATCAGGGGAGCCGCGGCTGATCGCGCTGCCCCGCGCCTGGCTGCTGATCGCCTGCTTTGGCATCATCAACAGCGGCTACGGCATCGTCGTGGCCTGGTTGGCCCCCGCCTACCTGGCGCTGGGCTGGAGCCCCCAGCAGGGAGGCGAGCTGGTGGCCTGGCTGGCCCTGGCCCAGACCGCCAGCGGCCTGGGTCTGCCGCTGCTGGCGGCACGCAAGGAGGACAGGCGCCCCTGGATGGGGCTGGCCATAGTGATGCAGGTGGCGGGCTTTGGCGGTCTCTGGCTCGCCCCCCAGGCCGCCCCCATCCTCTGGTGCCTGCTGTGCGGCGCCGGCCTTGGCGGCAGCTTCTCCCTCATCATGGTGATTGCACTGGATCACCTGCCAGACCCCAGACGCGCCGGTAGCCTGAGCGCCCTGATGCAGGGATTTGGCTTCATGCTGGCGGCCACAGGCCCCTGGGTGGCGGCCCGCCTGCACCACTTGAGCGGAGATTTTGCCAGCGCCTGGCAGTGGCAGCTCGGCGGTTTGATGCTGATGAGCCTGCTGGTGCTGCGCCTCGACCCGCGCCACTACCCCAGGGCCATGGGCCTTGCTCCGAGCCAGGCAGGGCACGAAGGGACGCCCCTCCCCGGCAACACACCCGCCTGATCCGGCCCCAGCCCCGAAACCTTTGGGCCAAAAAGAAAGACACCGGCCAGGGGCCGGTGTCTTTCATCAGGATGCGAGGAAGGTCGGGGCCTCAGCGCCCCTTCTTCTGCCGCCCGACCTGGCTGGAGCGCGGCTTGCCCGGGGCCGGTTTGCCCCCCTTGCCTGGCGCACCTTTAGCTGAAGCGGCTTTTCCGGCGCCGCCTTTGTTGGCAGCCCCTTTGCCCGCGCCGCCCTTGCCTGCGGGGCTTTTCTTCTCGAAGGCCTCCGGGCCCGGCACATTGGGACGGCCGCCAATCTCGTGATCGTCGTCGCGGCGCGGCTTCTTGCCCTGGGCCGGTTTGGCGGTTTGCGCCGCCGGGGTCTTGGGTTTCTCCCCCTTGGCCGGTTTCACCTCGGAGGAGGAGTCTTCAATGAGCTTGAACAGCTCGATCAACTCGTCGTCGGTGAGATCGCGCCACTCCCCCACCGGCAGCCCCTTGAGGCTGACGTTCATGATGCGGATGCGCTCGAGCTTGGTCACCTCGAAGCCGAAGTGCTCGCACATGCGGCGGATCTGGCGGTTGAGCCCCTGCACTAGCGTGATGCGAAACACGAAGGGAGCCTCTTTTTTCACCTTGCACTTCTTGGTGACGGCGCCGAGGATGGGCACCCCGGCCGCCATGCCCCGGATAAACTCGTCGGTCACCGGCTTGTCGACGGTCACCAGGTACTCTTTCTCGTGATCGTTGCCCGCCCGCAGTATCTTGTTCACCAGATCCCCGTGGTTGGTGAGGAAGATGAGCCCCTGGGAGTCCTTGTCGAGGCGCCCTATGGGGAAGATGCGGGTGCTGTGGTTGACGAAGTCGACGATGTTGTCCTTCTCCGCCGCCTCCGTGGTGGAGACGATGCCCACCGGCTTGTTCAGCACGATGAAGACCAGGCTGTCCGCTTCGCGCGGCTCGATCACCTGGCCGTTGACCTTGACCAGATCCCCGGCAAACACCTGATCCCCCACCTCGGCCCGCTTGCCGTTGATGTAGACATGGCCCTGCTCGATGAAGCGGTCGGCCTCGCGGCGCGAGCAGATGCCGCTCTCGCTGATGTATTTGTTCAGGCGCATGGATTCATCGGCCAGCATGGGTCACCTGCCAGATCGTGGAGTTCAGAAGAAGTGTCGGCTGAGTCAGCCAGGTCATGGTCGGGTTAGTCTGCATACGGTTCCATCTACAAAAAGCATCTACAAAAAGTATCTACATAAAGCATCTGCAAAAGAGTCGCGTCAAAGGGGCAAGGCTTTCGCGTTCATCAAAAAAACGCCGCTACAGTAGCATATTGCCCCGCCTCATTCCCCGGATACTTGTCACCCGCCCCGATCCAGCGCACCAGAGTGCCCCCCTTCCGCCACCCTGTTGGCGCGAGGCCCCCATCCCCGCCGGCAAATGGGCACGACCAGAGGTGGACCAGGAGGGGGAAACATGGCAAAAACAGCGCCATGCGCCATCCAGACGCGAGGTACAGACCGGTTTTAAATGTATTCAGTCAATATGCAACAAGGTTGTTAAATTCAACTATAAAGGCGAGAGCTTTTTGCTAATTATTGACATAAAACGCATAAAAAGATTTTCGTTCGCGCGAATCATCTTGCTATGATTGTGCCGGTTTTCTATGACTTTCGGCTGCTAGCACCCCCATCGCTGGCAAACCCGACAAAAGATCGGATCTTTGTCCGCATTCATCCCCAACATACACGGACACCTTGGATGCAGGGCATGTGCTCTTCTCTGGCAAGAGGCCAATTTCATCATTCATTACAGGAGTTACAGATGAGTCATTCCCTATCGCAGGCGGATTTTCTGGCCCAGGTGGCCAAGCGCAACCCCCATCAGCCCGAGTTTCTTCAGGCGGTGAGCGAGGTCCTCGCCTCTATCTGGCCCCATGTTGAACGCCACCCCCGCTACCTGCAACACGGCCTGCTGGAGCGGCTAGTGGAGCCCGAGCGTCTCATCCAGTTCCGGGTGAGCTGGGTGGATGACCAGGGTCAGGTGCAGGTCAACCGTGGCTATCGGGTGCAGCACAACAGCGCCATCGGCCCCTTCAAGGGAGGCATGCGTTTTCACCCCTCGGTGGATCTCTCCGTGCTCAAATTCCTCGCCTTCGAGCAGACCTTCAAGAATGCCCTCACCACCTTGCCCATGGGTGGCGGCAAGGGGGGCAGCGATTTTGATCCCAAGGGCAAGAGCGAGGGGGAGGTGATGCGCTTCTGCCAGGCGCTGATGCTGGAGCTCTATCGCCACCTCGGCGCCAACACCGACGTGCCGGCCGGTGATATCGGCGTGGGCGGGCGCGAGGTGAGCTACATGGCGGGCATGATGAAGAAGCTGACCAACAGCGCCGAGTGCGTCTTCACCGGCAAGGGGCTCTCCTTTGGCGGCAGCCTGATCCGCCCGGAAGCCACCGGCTATGGTCTGCTCTATTTTGTCGAGGCCATGCTGGCCCATCGCGGCCAGTCCCTGGCCGGCCTGCGGGTCTCGGTGTCGGGCTCGGGCAACGTGGCCCAATACGCCATCGAGAAGGCGATGGCGCTGGGCGCCCGGGTCATCAGTGCCTCTGACTCCGGCGGCACCGTCTACGATCCGGACGGTTTCACCCCCGAGAAGCTGGCCCGCTTGATGGCACTCAAGAACGAGCAGCGCAAGCGTATCGCCGATTATGCCTACGACCAGGGGCTGGAGTTCTTCACCGGCCGCACCCCCTGGCACCTGGCGACCGACGTCGCCCTGCCCTGCGCCACCCAGAACGAGCTGGGGGAAGAGGATGCCGCAGCCCTGATCGCCAATGGGGTGCAACTGGTGGCCGAGGGGGCCAACATGCCGAGCAGCGCCGCCGCCATCCGCCTCTTCCACGAGGCCAGAGTGCTGTTTGCCCCGGGCAAGGCGGCCAACGCCGGTGGGGTGGCCACCTCGGGCCTGGAGATGAGCCAGAACGCCCAGCGCCTCTGCTGGACTCGAGAGGAGGTGGACGCCCGCCTCAAGGGGATCATGACCAGCATCCACGCCACCTGCGTACGCTACGGTGAAGATGAGCATGGCCATGTGAACTACGAGAGCGGCGCCAACATCGCCGGCTTCGTCAAGGTGGCCGACGCCATGCTGGCGCAAGGGGTCTGCTAGTTCCCGCCCGCCTCGATGTCAGCACAAAACGGCAGCCCCTGGCTGCCGTTGTTGTCTGGAGGCCAAGGCGCTCTGACAGGGCCATCACCCGATCCAGGGGCCAGCGGGTGATGAGCCGAGCCCACCTGTCCCCGGTTGCGCGGCCCCTCCCCCAACAGTGGCAGATTGATCTTCTGGTTGCCAAAGCGCAGGGCCCGGCGCCCGGCCCCGAAGGTGATGGGCTCCATCTTGAAGGCGCGGCTGTAAAATCCCACCGCCCGATCATAGCCAGTCCCCTCGGCTGGAACTGTGCCTTGGTCCGCAAAGCCCCTGCCTCGTTGGCTCCTATCTCCTTTGCCGCTTTTTTACCCCCATTAGGAGTAAGTGAACGACAACGTAATGATTTATTTACATAAATCCATTGATGAGGCACAGGATCCTCGACTTTTCGGCTGAAGAGTGGTGTCAATTGGATTAAGATGCCTAGCATCAAATGCAACTCGGATGAAACCATCATTATGCCGGCGGCGGCATGGGATGGTGTATCGGACACTAGGGGTCAGTTTTGCACAAGACATGGACGGACGAAGAGTTAAGGGCAACGGTGGCCGCCTATCTGGATATGCACAACAAGGCGTTGAATGGCATCCCCTTTGTCAAGAAACACTATTACGCAGAGCTGGCGACACGCTTCGCACGCTCCGAGAAATCATTTGAATATCGGATGCAAAACATCTCTTACGTCTGCGTCTTGATGGGCAGGCCTTGGGTCTCTGGATTAAAACCTGCCAAGCATGTTGGCTCGCAGCATGTGCCCATCATAGCGCGCCTGATCTGCGAGCTGGATGGCCAACCCTACACCGGGCAAGCGGAGTTCGAGCATCAGGTCATCCTATATAAGGAGAAGCCAGCAGTTCCTCTTCCTCTTGGCACCCAGGAGCCCGTTCAGCACTATGTCACCGCGACGAGTCATGTGAGGGATCCCCAGGTCAAAGCCTGGGTGCTGGTGGCCGCAGCCGCTGAGTGTGAGGGTTGTGATGCACAAGCCCCCTTTCTCACGGCGACCGGGGAGCCCTTTCTCGAGGTGCATCATCTGCGCACCTTGGCGGAAGGGGGCTCGGATACCGTCGGCAACACGGTCGCTCTCTGCCCCAATTGCCACCGCGAGCTGCATTATGGTGCCCACAAAGAGGCGCGCCGAGACGCGCTCTATCAAAAACTCCCAAGACTTATCAGAGAATAAGTCTGATCACTGCCCCTACATCCAATGACAAAGAGCCCATGATGGGCTCTTTGTCTTAAAGACTGTCCCACTTGCCTGCCTGTTGGGAAGCAAAGCAACCGCGACAACGCCGCGCCAAACCAGGACATATGAGGCATGGAACCCCACCCGGTCATACCCCTGCTTTTCAAGCGGGAAAATTTGGAACCCACCTTGGGACAAGGGGCGGGGGAGCATTGCCAGCAAGGGAGCATTTCAGGGTTTTTACTCTGATCCAGGGCTCATTTTGGCACGTATTGCTGGCCGGTTTGAGGCGCCTCTGGTGTACAATCGCCAGCCCAATTTTCCCCGCAAGCCCGGCCATGGCTCAGGCCGTTATCCATCCCAGAGTGAGTGAACGTGACCGCGACCCACCCCATGCTCGACAGTTATTACAGCCAGGATCTGGTGTTCTTCTCCATCCTGGTGGCGGTGCTCGCCTCTTACACGGCGCTGAATATGACGAGCCGGGTGAGCCAGAGCCGGGGACGGGCCGCCGCCCTCTGGCTCGCGGGGGGCGCCTTCGCCATGGGGCTGGGCATCTGGTCCATGCATTTTATCGGCATGCTCGCCTTCAACCTGCCCATCGCGCTCGGCTACGACCTGACCCTGACCGGTATCTCCCTGGTGGCGGCCATCGGCTCGTCGGCCTTCGCGCTCTGGCTGGTGAGCCGCCCCCAGCTGCCCTGGCGTCACATCGCGGGCGGCGCCCTGCTGATGGGGGCCGGCATCGCCACCATGCACTACATCGGCATGGCGGCCATGAAGATCACCCCGGGCATTCATTACGACCGCGGCCTCTTCGTGCTCTCCATCCTCATCGCCGTGCTCGCCTCCGGCGCCGCGCTCTGGATTGCGTTTCGCCTGCGCAACAGTACGCCGTGCGCCTTCTTTCAAAAGGCCCTCGCCTCCCTGGTGATGGGAGCGGCCATCATCGGCATGCACTACACCGGCATGGCGGCGGCCCAGTTTCCCCAAGGGAGCCTGTGCGGCGCCCTCTATACCGGCCTCAATGCCCAGTGGCTGGCGACCGTCATCATCATAGTGACCCTGGCGGTGTTCGCCATCGCCCTGGTGCTCTCCATGCTCGATGCCCACGCCGCCCGCCTCTCCACCTCCTTGCACCTGGCCCACGACGAGCTGCTCAAGCTGGCGCTCCATGACAGCCTGACCCGGCTGCCGAACCGGCTGCTGTTTGCCGACCGGCTGGAGCAGCGCATCCAGGAGTGCCAGCGCAGCCAGCGCAGTTTCGCCCTGCTGTTTCTCGACCTCGACGGCTTCAAGATCATCAACGATGCCCACGGTCACCACACAGGGGATCTGCTGCTGGCCGAGGTGGCGACACGGATCACCGGGCTGCTTGGCGGGAGCGACACCGCCTCGCGTTTTGGCGGCGACGAGTTCGTGCTGGCCCTGGCGCCGGGGGATATCACCCAGACCACGGCCTTCGCCGAGCGGCTGCTGGCGGCCCTGGCCCAGCCCTACCCCTGGGAGCATCACAGCCTACACATCACCGCCAGCATCGGCATCGCCGTCTATCCCCAGGATGGCACCAGCCTGCACGAGCTGACCCTCAACGCCGATGCCGCCATGTACCACGCCAAGGAGCGGGGGCGCAACGACTACTGCTACTTCGACAGTGCCATGAACGCCAACGCCCACCAGCAGTTCCTGCTGCAACAGGCGCTGCGCCATGCCCTGGAGCGAGGGGAGCTGGCCCTGCACTACCAGCCCAAGTACGACGCCCGCAGCGGCCGGGCGGTCGGCGCCGAGGCGCTGCTGCGCTGGCAGCACCCCGAACAGGGCGCCATCTCGCCGGCGAGCTTCCTGCCCCTGGCGGAGAAGAGCCGCCTCATCATCCCCATCGGCAACTGGGTCATCGACGAGGCCTGCCGCCAGATGAGCCGCTGGCGGGCGTCGGGTCATGACGACTGGAGCGTGGCGGTGAACCTCTCCACCATACAGCTGGCGAGCCCCGGCCTGCTCGAAGAGGTGCAGGGCGCCCTCGCCCGCCATCGGCTGGAGGCCCACCACCTCACCCTGGAGATCACCGAGTCCACCGCCATGGAGAACGCCGAGGAGAGCCTGGCCATCCTCAATCGCCTGGCCGAGCTCGGCCTTGGCATCTCCATCGACGACTTCGGCACCGGCTACTCCAGCCTGCTCTACCTCAAGCGCTTCCCCGCCAACGAGCTCAAGATAGACAGGGGCTTCGTCGCCACCCTGACGCACGAGGGGGACGATGCCACCATCATCGGCGCCATCATCGCCCTGGGTCAGGCCCTGGGGATGCGCATCGTGGCAGAAGGGGTGGAGACCCCGGCGCAGCGCGCCCTGCTCACCGAGCTTGGCTGCGACACCCTGCAGGGCTATCTGCTGGGGCGCCCCATGGCGGGGGAGCTGCTGCTGGCTCACTGCCACCAGCCCCGCTGCGCCTGATGATGCCAGGGGCGTGCGTGCCTTGCGGCCACTCCTCCGTGAACCACGACCATGAAAAACGGCGCCCGAAGGCGCCGTTTTTTGCACTATCGTCCTGGCGTGGCCACGGACGGGGAACAAGGGGTGAGCTTATTCCTCTTCCAGGTAGGCATAGCCTTGCAGACCCAGCTCCAGCTCGTCGAGCAGGGCCTTGCGGGTCTCATCGTCCAGGGCCGGATGGGAGACGATGCGCTGATAGCTCTCGCGGATCACCGAGGGGTCGATGTTGACGTAACGCAGCAGTTGGTCGACGGTGTCGCCGCGCACCACGTTGCGGATGTCCATCTTGCCTTCCTCGTCCAGCCAGACTTCCGCGCAGTGGGTGTCACCGAACAGGTTGTGCAGATCCCCCAGGATCTCCTGGTAGGCCCCCACCAGGAAGAAGCCGACGTGGCACTCTTCGTGCTCGCCGTACTCCGGCATCGGCAGCGTGCTCTCGACACCCAGACCGTCGACGTAGTGCTCCACCTGACCGTCGGAGTCGCAGGTGATGTCCATCAGGATGCCGCGGCGGCTGAGCGGCCTGTCCAGACCGGTCAGCGGCATCACCGGGAACACCTGGCCTATGCCCCAGGCATCGGGCAGAGACTGGAACAGGGAGAAGTTGGCGAAACACTTGTCGGCCAGCTTCTCGTTCAGGTCATCGGCCAGGGCGCGGTGGCTGCGGTTGATGGGGTTGAGCTTCTCTTTCAGGGTGAGGCAGGTGTTCTGGTGCAGGCTCTCGGCCCAGGCACGCTGCTCCAGGTTCAAGAGGCCCATGGTGTACTGGGCGTTGACGTCGGTCAGGTCGGCCAGGGAGTCATGGAACAGCTCCAGCAGGGAGGGATCTTCCTCGTTGTTGAGCTCGAGCCAGCCCTTCCACATGTTCTGCAACAGGGTCGGCGCGTCCTCATCCGGTGCATGGACCTCGCTCATCTGCGCCCCTTCGGCACCTATGATGTTGGTGACCAGCACGGCGTGGTGCGCGGTCAGGGCGCGGCCAGACTCGCTGATGATGGTCGGGTGCGGCAGGTCGAACTCGCGGCAGACATCGCCGATGCCCCACACCACGTTGTTGGCGTACTCGGACAGGCTGTAGTTGGCGGAGCAGTGGCTCTGGGAGCGAGTCCCTTCATAGTCCACCCCCAGGCCGCCGCCCACATCGACCACGTCGACGTTGGCGCCCAGGCGACGCAGCTCGGCGTAGAAGCGGCCGCACTCGCGGATGCCACCCTGGATGTCGCGGATGTTGGCTATCTGGGAACCCAGGTGGAAGTGCAGCAGTTGCAGGCAGTCCAGCTGACCCAGGCTGCGCAGACGCTCCACCAGGGCCAGGATCTGGGCGGCGGAGAGGCCGAACTTGGACATGGCGCCGCCGCTCGATTCCCACATGCCGGAGCCGGTGGAGGCCAGACGGGCGCGCACCCCGATATTGGGCTTGATGTTGAGGCGCTTGGCCTCGTCGAGCACCAGCTCCAGCTCGGAGGGCTTCTCGACCACTATGTAGACCTTGTGGCCCATCAGGTTGCCGAGCAGGGCGTGACGCACGTATTCACGGTCTTTGTAGCCGTTGCAGACGATGACGGAGCCGCGATCGTGATGGTGGGAGAGGACCGCCAGCAGTTCTGGCTTGGAGCCCGCTTCCAGGCCCAGACGGGGCTTGTCGCTGTAGGACTGGCTGATGGTTTCGATGACGCGGCGCTGCTGGTTCACCTTGATGGGGTAAACGCACAGGTAGTCCCCCTCATAGCCTGACTTTTCGATGGCCTGACCGAAGGCGTTGAACAGGGCATCCACCCGACTCTTGAGGATGTCGGGGAAACGGAGCAGCACGGGGGTGGTCAGCCCGGACTGGCGCAGTTGTTCGATGGCGTCAGACAAGACGATCTGCGCCTCGGGGCGAGATTTATCGGGCGATACCGTCACGTGACCGGCGTCGTTGATATTGAAGAAACCCGCACCCCAGTAGGGAACGTTGTACACCTTCAAGGAGTCCTTGCTGGACCAGTTAGTCATGGGCTATGCCTCGCAAATGAGCGGCCGGGGGCCGCCTTCGTTACCCTCAATCACATCCAGACCATCGATCGCAGAGTCTGACCAACCGTGGCGGTCAGCGGTGGCGGCAAGGTCTTGGGTCACATCACGCTTGACCATGAACCTTTCCTCGCCCCCGGATCCTCTATTGCACATCGCGGCAAGCCAAGGCTGCCTGGTGGATCTTGGGAAGTAACGAGTCTTGATGTGGGGCTTGTGGCTTTACATCAAGCTCAACGGTATGCGGTGCTGGATCTCAGCGCCGCGGTACTTTGATGGCACGCGGCATCAGCCACGCCACGGCTCATCATGGCCTCGCAGTCACTACACCCAGGGAGCGGAATTTCAAGGAAGAGAGGGACGAGGCGCCATCGCAAACGCGAACAGATGACGACAAGATGCCGCAGCCGATAACGCCATCCACGACCGCCCATGACAAGGGGATGATGATGAGCCCGGGGACCCACTCGGTCGTCTGGAGATGGCAATGCCTGCTGTTCTCCCTGATACCGGAACCTAACCGGTATAAAAGAAATCCAATCCCTGCAGTGTCTGTCGTGTCTGCATGCCTCGCCCTATAGGCGGTCGAACTCAAGGGGAACTGGCGGCCTCGCCTGCTCAGGGTGACCCCTTGGATCGGCGCGGAGTTTACACACTTTGGCGCCGGGCTGACAATAAAAAATCCTGTTAAATTTTCGCTTTTTTGCCATGGGGTGGATCTCGCTGCCAGCCAAGCCAGCTCTGGGGTTGGCCCCTGTCCCCCTCCCCTGGCGGCCTGTGGCTTTTTGCGCTCTTTTCCCAACGCCAGATCCCCCCTTTTTTCCCGGCGCCGGCCAGCGGACAGGGGCTGTCGGCAATCAAGCTCAACAGAGTCCTCCCCCCGCCTGCGATCGCCATCAAACTGTCATCGACCTGCCACGGGGCGGGAACAGAAGGAGGCCATGCTGGGGGGAGAACCACAGCCGGAGCCAGCCATGTTCAGCGTCGACAGCCTACTTCGTCAGCACTTTCCCCGTCTCACGCTCCCGGGCCCGGCCCGCAGCGCCCTCAAATGGCTGCTGCGCGAGCGCGACTTCCAGGCCTTTGCCGCCCAGTTTCCCCACCTCAAGGGGCTCGATTTCGTCGAGCAGGCCCTCAGCCAGCTCGATTTCGACTATCGGGTCAGCGATGCCCAGCTCGAGAACATACCGGCCGAGGGGCGGGTCATCCTGGTGGCCAACCACCCCATCGGCTCCCTGGATGGCCTGGCGCTGCTGCGCCTGCTCGGCCGCATCCGCCCGGACGTCAAGATAGTCGCCAACCAGCTGCTGGCGGGCCTGCCCCCCCTGCGCCCCCTGCTGCTGCCGGTGGACAATCTGGGGGGCAAGACCGACAGGCGCGCCATCCTCGCCATGGGGGAACACCTGGCCAGGGAGGGGGCCCTCATCATCTTCCCGGCCGGGGAAGTGTCGCGCCTGGGGCCCAGGGGGATCAAGGATGGCCCCTGGCAGGGAGGCTTTCTCAAGCTGGCCAGGCGCACCCAGACCCCGCTGGTGCCGATCCACCTGGGGGCGCGCAACGGCCTGGGTTTCTACCTCGGCTCCTGGCTCAACAAGTCCTGGGCCGGTCTCCTGCTGGTCGGCCAGCTGTTTCGCCAGCAAGGGGGGCGCATGACCATCACCATAGGTCAGCGCATCCCGCCCCACGCCTTCTGCGCCCTGCCTGCCAAGGAGGGGGCCAGGCTGGTACGCGCCCACCTCTATCGCATCGGACGCGGCAAGCCGGGCCGCCTCACCACGGAGGCCCCCATCGCCCTGCCGGGGGACAGGGTGCGGCTCAAGCAGGCGGTGGAGGGCTGCGAGGCCCTCGGCCACACCCCGGATGGCCAGGGGATCTACCTCTATCGTCGCCACGAGCAGAGCCACTCCGAGATACTGCGCGAGCTGGGGCGCCTGCGGGAGATTGCGTTTCGGGCGGTGGGGGAAGGGTCGGGCAAGCGCCGGGATCTGGACGGCTATGACGATGACTACTATCACCTGCTGCTCTGGGATCCGGCCCGCCTCGAGATAGTGGGGGCCTACCGCTTCATCCCGGTGCAGGAGATGCTAGCGAGCAAGGGGCTCGCCGGCCTCTACAGCCACACCCTGTTTGGCTTCGACCCGGCGCTAAGGCCCCAGCTGGAGCAGGCCATCGAGCTGGGCCGCAGCTTCATCCAGCCCGCCTACTGGGGCAAGCGCGGCCTGGACTACCTCTGGTTCGGCATCGGCGCCTACCTGGCCCGCTATCCCCACTACCGCTACCTGTTCGGCCCGGTATCGTTGTCTGCCAGCCTGCCGCCCCAGGCGCGAGATTTGCTGGTGAGCTTCTACCGTCAGCACTTCGCCCCCCGGGAGGGGACGGATGGCGCCCCCCTCGCCCCCTCCCGTCGCCCCTATCCGGCCACGGATCCCCACTTCGCGGATCTCGACTATGGTCGCGCCCTCACCGAGCTCAAGTCCCGGCTCGGCAACCTGGGCTGCGCCATCCCCACCCTCTACAAGCAGTATTCCGAGCTGTGCGAGCCGGGGGGCGTCCAGTTCATGGACTTTGGCATAGACCCCGACTTCAACCACTGCATCGACGGCCTGGTGTGGGTGGACGTGAGCCGGATAAAGGCCCACAAGCGGGCCCGCTACATCAGCAGCCATCTGGCCGATCCGCACCCATAGCCCTGGGGGCGCAACACAAACAGCAGAGGGAGGCCATGGCCTCCCTCTGCTTTCTCGGTATTGCTGAACACCTTTAGGACGCCCAGCCAATCAGGCATTATTGCTGAACACCTTTTGGCACGCCCGGCCAATCAGGCGTTACTCGCCCGGCTTGCGATCCGAGTGGCCTAGGTCGCGCTCCGGGGTGATGATATCGCGCACCCGCTGCTTGATCTCCTTGGCCTCGGGGAAGCCCTCGTCCGCCACCCTGTCCCACACCAGCACACCGTCCACCAGGATGCGAAACTCCCCCTTGCTGGCGGGCACCAGGGCCACCTCGCCGAGATCGCTGTCAAAGGTCGACAGCAGCTCCTGGGCCAGCCAGGCGGCGCGCAGCATCCAGCGGCACAGGGTGCAGTAACGGATCTCTATCCTGGGTTTGGCCATGGTCTGTGTGTTCATCGGGTTGCTCCGTTCTTGCCCGCCCCCTGGCGGTCTCTGTTCGCTATGTATCCTTCACTGCCGGCATTCATTACCAGCATTCACTACCAACATGGAACAGGCCTTTGATAACGCTGTCCCTTTTGCCCTGCAAACCCGCGTCACTGGGTCACGCCGTGGAAGTCGGCCAGCCAGTGGCGGGCGATGGTGCGCATCAGATCCGGCGGCAACTCCCTCAGCCCGGGCACCATGGGGAATTCGGCCAGCAGCCGCATCCCCTCGATGATCTCCGCCAGCACCAGGTAGACATACTCTCCTATCACGGCGCCATGGACGAAATTGACCGCCTCGCCGCGATTGAGCAGGAAGATGATGCTGCCATCGGGGCGGGTCAGGGCCAGCACATGGGGGCACACCTCCTCGCTCGGCCAGGGCAGCTCGGCCAGGCTGAAGGCGAACTCGTCATCCGCCGAGGTGACGGAGGCGAGCATGGCGCCGGGGCGCAGCGCCGCCAGATCCTCGAGGTTGAGGGAGCCGTTGCCGGTGGAGCAGACCACCAGCTCGGCCCGGGCCAGGGCCTGGGCCTTGTCCACCAGCTTGAAGCCGTGGGAGAGGGCCTCCACCTGGCGCAGTTCGTCCGTCTCCACCAGCTCCAGATGCAGGTTACGGCACCTGAGCTCGCGGGCGATGCTGCGCCCCACCTTGCCATAGCCAAACAGGGCCGCCTGGCAGACGTTGAAGGTGCGGTTGAGGGTGCGGGCCAGGGACTCGGCAGAGTAGACCACGCTCAGCCCTATCTGGATATCTTCCGCCTGCTTGAGGGGGCTGCGGGCGACCGACAGCACGGGGGCCATCAGGGGCTCGAGGGCGTAACGCTGATGGCCGTTCTCCGTCATCTCCACCACCCCGAGAAAACGGGGGCCGAAGCACTCGGCGAGCTGGGCCTGGGTGCGGGCAAAATAGCCGCCTATGTCCAGGATGACCAGGCGCTCATGGGCCGCCACCAGGGGAGCAATCCTGGCGACCACCTGCTGGGGACAGTTGCTCCACTGGCGATTGAGCTCCAGCACGGGGAAGTGCTGGCAGGCCCAGGCCAGGGTCTCGCCATGGGCCGACTTGGGCTTGGGCAGGATGGCGCCAATGCGCCCCACCTGGGCCAGGGCCTGGATGAAATGGGGGCGATCGGGCAGCAAGTGAGTCACAAGCAGAATGCAGAGCCCCTCGATGGGCCCCTGCCGGGTAAAATGGCGAAAAAACAGATGCTCAGATCCTTGACTGCGCAACTGTGGCCTCCTTAGCACGCCGCAAACCGCGGGCAAACAGAAACCCGGCCTGGCCGGGTTCTGAAAGTGTCCAAAAACGAGATATGGAACCTTTGTAGCCCAAACGCGATTGAGGCTCAATCTTTATCGGGCAAAACTATGCACCAGGTGGCACTGCGCCCGTTAATTGATTGTTTTACATGCACTAACCCCGCTGATCAGCCTGTCATCAATAGAGGGAGGCCTCGGGCCAGACGAACCAGAGACTGAGGCCGGTGCCGAGGACGGCCAGCGCGATGAGCGCCCCCCAGCGCACCGGCAGCGGGCGGGATCTCAGGTGCCACTCCAGCGCAGGCAGCAGCCAGACCGGCAGCAGGGCCAGCAGCGGCACCTCCACGTATTGCCAGGCGAGCATCTGCAAGAAGGCGAGCGCCAGGGCCAGGGCGGCCGGGGTGACGCTCACGCCGGCGAAGGCCGCGAGCAGGGCACGGAAACCGGCCAGAGCGGCCAGGGCACCGGCCAGCTGGGCGATGAGCAGGCTGCCATCTATGCCGATCACCAGGGCCAGCCAGATGAAGCCCAGGGCAAATCCCACCCCTTCCCGGCTGTCCCCGCGCCCCTGGGTCCAGCCCAGCCAGCTCAGGGCCAGCGCGAGCGCCCCCCAGAGTGCGGGCGTGCCCCTGATCAGGGTGGCAAAGCCCAGCCACCAGATGAGGGCGCCGAGCCCGGCGAAGAGCGCCAGGGCCAGCCAGCGGTTGGCCAGGGGAGCGGCGATGGCCGCCACCAGCAGGGTCAGCGGCAGCCACTGCCACGCCTTGACCGGCAGCAGATAGGTGCCACCGACCAGGCAACCCACCAGCCAGAGCGCCAGCGCCCCCCACAGATACCCCAGCCGCGGCCAGCGCCACGACAGCAAAGCGGCCCCCAAAGGGGCCGCCAGGGTTTGTAGCAAGAGTGCTGCGCCCATTACTTGCGCACGCCTTCGACGAACAGGTTGATGCTCATCTCGTCCGGAATGCCCGGCAACATGTAGCTCACGCCAAAGTCGCTGCGCTTGATGGTGGTGCTGGCGTTGAAGCCGCTGCGATAGCCGCCCCAGGGATCCTTGCCTTCACCGATGTGGACCATATCGAAGGCCACGTCCTTGGTGACGCCGTGCAGGGTCAGGGCCCCTTTCAGCACCCCCTTCTCCTTGCTGCCTTCATAGCCGGTGCTGACGAAGGTCATCTTGGGGTACTGCTTGACGTCCAGGAAATCCGGGCTGCGCAGGTGCTTGTCCCGGGCCTCGTGGTTGGAGTCCACGCTGGCGGCGTCGATCTCGAAGCTCGCCTTGGCGGCGGCGGGGTTGGCGTCGTCCATGGAGAAGGTGCCGCTGAAGGTGTTGAACCGGCCCACCAGCTCGGAGAAGCCCAGGTGGCCCGCCTTGAACTGGACTGTGGTGTGCGCCGCATCGACATCGTAGTCGGCCGCCATCAGGGGAGCCGCCATAAACAGGCAGGAAGCCAGCAGGACCTTGGTCATTTTCATTTATCGTTCCTTCGTGGGTAACGTGATGGGGGATTGTCAGATGCTAACCCACCATGAGAGAGTGATAATCAGCGATTTATTAAAATAATTATCAACTGAGAGTGGAATATGGATCAGATCGCCGCCATGCGCGTCTTCATCAAGGTGGTGGAGCATCAGAGCTTTACCAGGGCCGCCGCCCAGCTCGGCATCTCGGTCGCCATGACCTCCAAGCTGATGCAGCAACTGGAGGAGTCCCTCTCCACCCGGCTGCTGTCGCGCACCACCCGCCAGGTCAACCCCACCGAGGCGGGCCAGTTCTACTACCAGCGCTCCCTGGCGCTGCTGGCGGAGCTGGAGGAGACCCACAGCCAGCTCACCCACAACAACCAGCAGCCCCAGGGCACCCTCAAGCTGTCGGTGCCCATGGATTTTGGCTACCTGCACCTCTCCCCCGCCCTGCCGCTGTTCCGTGCCCGCTTCCCCGAGCTCAAGCTGGAGATAGAGTACAGCGATCGGCGGGTCGCCCTGGTGGAAGAGGGCTTCGATCTGGCGCTGCGCATCGGCAATCTGCCGGACTCCTCCCTGGTGGCCAGGCCCCTGGCCAGCATGCGGCTCGAGGTGTGCGCCAGCCCGGACTACCTGGCGCGCAGGGGTAACCCAAAGACCCCGGAAGATCTCAAGGAGCACGACTGCCTCGTCTACACCCTGACCCAGCCGGACTGGGTCTTCACGCGCGCTGGCGAGCAGGTGAGCGTGCGCCCCCAGGGGCCCCTTCGCGCCAACAACGGGGTGGCCCTGACCCGGGCCGCCTGTGACCATCAGGGCATCATATTGCAGCCCACCTTCATCGTCGGGGATGCACTGCGGGAGGGGAAACTGGTGTCACTGCTGCCCCAATGGGACAAGGGGGAGGTGGGGCTCTACGCCCTCTATCCGCACCGCCGCTTCGTCTCGGCCAAGGTGCGCTGCTTTATCGAGTTCGTGCAGGAGCGCTATCTCGCCCCCCACTATTGGGACAGAGCGCAGCCATGATGGGAAGGGCTCCCATCATCTCGCCAGCTCATCAGAACCGGGACAGGCCACAGCCATGATGGGAAGGGCCCGCAGCATCTCGCCAGCTAATCAGAACGGGGACTGGCCACAGCCATGATGGGCAGGGCTCGCATAGTTTCGCCAGATCATCATAACGGGGACTCAGAACTGGGACATGGGGAGGGGCTAGGACGCCGTCCCTGAGCGGGCCTGCAACAGGGTGCCATCGCACCGGATCTGCCAGTGCGGCAGCCTGGCCTGGATCTCCGCCAGTTGGGACGCCTTGAGGGCATAGGGCAGCGTCACCGTCAGGGCGGCGCAGTCGTGCAGGGCGGCCAGTTGCAGCATCAGGACAAGGTTGGCCTCGTCGCGGCGGTTGCGATTGACGCGCCGCTCCACCTCGAAGCGAAAGTGCCCCTCGGGATCCGCCGTCATCGCCTGCCAGCCAAAGCCGAACAGCGGCATGACGGCGCTGACGATGCCAAGGGCGGTCAGGGGCCGCTTGGGAGGGTGATAGAGGGCATTGAGGTCGAAGGCGACCGGCTCCTGCATGGGGGCCCGATCCCGGGATAAGATGTTATTGCTCATTGGCCTGACCTCTTGGTTCCTCTAGACTCCGTCGCATAGTCAAACGTCCATGCCAACGAGGTGCTGATGCTAAGCGATATCGAGATCTCCCGCCAGTCCCCCCGCCTGCCCGTGACCACCCTGGCAGAACGCCTCGCCATCGATCCGGCCTGCCTCTCCCTCCAGGGCCCGCACATGGCCAAGCTGGATCCCGCTCTGCTGCGCCAGGAGGCGCGCAAGGAGGGCCGGCTTGTCCTGGTCAGCGCCATCACTCCGACCCCCTTGGGCGAGGGCAAGACGGTGACGACCATCGGCCTCGCCATGGGCCTCAACCACATAGGCCAGTCCAGCATCGCCACCATACGCCAGCCGAGCCTGGGCCCGGTGTTTGGCGTCAAGGGGGGCGCCGCCGGGGGTGGCATGGCCCAGGTGGTCCCCATGGAGGCGATGAACCTGCATCTGACCGGGGATTTTCACGCCGTCACCGCCGCCCACAACCTGGCCGCCGCGGCCCTGGATGCCCGCCTGTTCCACGAGACCCGGCTCGGCGCCGAGTTCAGTGCCAGGACCGGTTTGCCGCGCCTCGACATAGACCCGGCCAACATCCTCTGGCCCCGGGCCCTGGACATCAACGACAGGGCCCTGCGCCACCTCACCCTCGGCCAGGGCGACCCCGCCGACGGGGTGAGCCGCGCCGATCGCTTCGTCATCACCGCCGCCTCCGAGCTGATGGCCATTCTGGCGTTGGCCAGCGATCTGAGAGACTTGCGCGCGCGCATCGGCCGCATCCAGCTCGCTCTCGATACCCGGGGCCAACCCATCACAGCCGAACAGCTGGAGGTGGCCGGCGCCATGACGGTGCTGCTCAAGGAGGCCCTCAAGCCCACCCTGATGCAGACCACGGAGCAAACCCCGGTGCTGGTGCACACAGGGCCCTTTGCCAACATCGCCCATGGCAACTCTTCGGTCATCGCCGATCGCCTCGCCCTGCACCTGGCCGATTACGTGGTGACGGAGGCGGGTTTTGGCTCCGACATGGGGCTGGAGAAGTTCTTCAACATCAAGTGCCGCCAATCCGGGCTCGCCGCCGACGCCGTGGTGCTGGTGGCCACGGTGCGGGGACTCAAGGCCAACAGCGGCCTGCTGGACATTCGCCCGGGCCAGCCACTGCCGGCCTGCCTTGCGCAGGAAGACCTGCCGACCCTCAAGCAAGGCTGCGCCAACCTGGTCTGGCATATCGACAACGCCCGCCGTTATGGTGTGCCCGTGGTGGTGGCCCTCAACCGCTTCCCCAGCGACAGCGAGGCCGAACTGGCCATGGTGCTTGCCGCCGCCCGGGATGAGGGGGCCGAGGCGGCCATCTCGGATGCCTTCAGCCAGGGGGGGCCGGGGGCCGGCACCCTGGCCAAGACCCTGGTGGCCGCCTGCGAGCGGGCCGGGCGTGGGCAGGCAAATGCCCAGCGACTCTACCCCGATGCCCTGCCCCTGGCCGCCAAGCTCGCCACCCTGGTGGAGTGTGGCTATGGCGGGCGCGGCGTCGCCCTCTCGGATCGGGCGCGCCAGCAGCTGGCGGCCCTGTCCGCGGCGGGCTGGGATCATCTGCCAGTCTGCATCGCCAAGACGCCGCTCTCCCTGAGCCATGATCCGGCCAGGAAGGGGGTCCCCACCGACTTCGAGCTGCCCATCCACTCCCTGACCCTGTGCGCCGGGGCGGGCTTCGTCTATGCCCTGGCGGGCCCCGTCATGACCATGCCGGGTCTGGGGGCCCTGCCTGCTTATCGCCATATGGATATCGATGACGACGGCGAGATAGTGGGTTTGAGCTGATAACCGCACCGGCTCCCTGCCCTCCCCAACCGCCATATCGATATCGATGACGACGGCGAGATCATTGGCTTGAGCTAATAACCGCGCCGGCTGGCAGCCTGCCCTCCCCAACCGCCATATCGACATCGATGTCGACGGCGAGATCATTGGCTTGAGCTGACGCGCCGGCTGGCAGCCTGCCCTCCCCAACCGCCATATCGACATCGATGACGACAGGGAGATAGTGGGCCTGAGCTGAAGAGACTGTTGGAGGCTGCCCTCCCTGAGCGCCATATCCATATCGACGAGAACGGCGAGATCATTGGCTTGAGCTGATAACCGCACCGGTAGCCTGCCCCGCCATATCGATAGCGGCTAGATAACGGGCCTGAACTGACGGCTCCCATTCACAACATCGCCAGAAACGACCAGGCCCCGCCGATGGGCGGGGCCTGGTTGTCATCCATGCTGCGGGATTTAGAGGGTGAAGCGCTGGGTCATATGGTGCAGGGTGTTGGCCAGCTTGCTCAGCTCGACGCAGGCCTGGGCGGTCTGCTGGGCACCCTGGGCGTTCTCGTCGGCGGCATTGTGGATGTTCACTATGCTGCGATTGAGCTCCTCGGTCACCGCGTTCTGCTCTTCGGTGGCGGTGGCGATCAGGGTGTTCATGTCGCTGATCTGGGTGACGGCGCCATTGATGCTGTCGATGCTGCTCCCCGCCTCCCGTGCCAGTCCGACGCTCTCTTGCATCTGCTGGCGGCTCAGCTGCATGGCGTTGCCCGCTTCGGCGGTGCGCTCCTGCAACACCTCGATCATCTTGCTGATCTCGGCGGTGGAGGCCTGGGTGCGCTGGGCCAGACTGCGCACCTCGTCCGCCACCACGGCAAAACCGCGTCCCTGCTCCCCGGCCCGGGCCGCCTCGATGGCGGCATTGAGGGCCAGCAGATTGGTCTGCTCGGCGATGCCGCGAATGACGTCCAGCACCATGCTGATGTTGGCGCTGTCCGCCTCCAGCTGGGCCACCACTGTGCCCGCCTGCTCTATCTGCCGGGAGACCTGCTCTATGCTGCCGATGGCGCCGCGCACTACCTGGTTGCCCTGGGTGGAGGTGCGGGAGGCATCCTTGGCCGCGCTCATGGCGTCCGTGGTGTTGCGGGCCACCTCATTGACGGTGGACTGCATCTCGTTCATGGCGGTGGCCACCTGGGACACTTCGCTCTGCTGGCGGGCCATGCCGCTGGCGGACTGCTCGGAGATGGCGCTCACCTCCTCCACCGCACTGCTGAGCTGGCTCACCGAGCCCGCTATCTCGCTCACCAGATTGGCCAGGGCCTCCTGCATGCGATGGATGGCCGAGCCAAGCTGGCCCAGCTCGTCCCGATTGAAGCGCTTGCCCTGGATCCACTCCTGCAGCTCGCCACGTCCCAGGTCGCCATTGGCGATGCGCTGGGCCTGACGGGCCAGCATGATGAGGGGGTCGCGGATCTGGCGTGTCAACACCACGGAGAGGCCAACCACCAGCGCCAGGCCGATCAGCAGGGCCAGGGTGACGATGAGCTTGGCGGAGTCATAGGCCTCGACCACCTCCTTGCGCGATCCCTTGGCATAGCCGTGGTTGATCTGGATGAGCTCATTGACCGACTTGGCCAGGTTGCCGTAGAGCGGGATCCCTTCGCTCATGAAGAGCTGCTGGGCGGCGGCCAGCTGGTCGCTCTCCTGCAGCTGTTTCACCCGTTGGTGCAGGGCCGCGTAGCGGGCCCAATCGGCCTTGACGGTGTCGAAGGTGCGGCGCTCGTCCACGTCCTCCGCCCAGATGGTGGTGTCATGCTGGGCCAGCTGCTGAGTGACCTGCTCAAAGTTGCGGGCAGTTTCACTGCGATACTCCGCTTTCTTCTGCGGATCCGAGGCCACCAGGAAGAAGCCCAACTCATAGCGACGCAACTCATTGATGCGATCACCGATGGCGCTGGTGCGAACGACCGCGGGCAATATGCTGTCGGTGAAGCCGATGGCGGCCCGGTTCATCTTGCTGAACTCCAACAGGGAGGCGCCGCCGATGAAGGCGATCATCAGGCCGAGCACGGCAAAACCCGCACTGAGTTTCTTGCCAATGGTCATGGTACTGGTGTTCATGATGTGTCCTGGAAGTGGGAAAACAGATGTCGCTCGTCCTGTCTGTGCCTTCCTGGCTCGTGTGGTGGTGACCCCCATCCCTGGTTGCGCGTCCAGTCTTGCTGACTCCCTATCCCGAGGGAGCGAGACGAGCATGACGGCAAGTGGCAGACCCTGTCCATGGACTCGGTCTTGCCGCTCAACCCGTGTCCGGACTCGGGGAGCCGGGCACAGGGCTGTTATATCGACCGCCGGTCCGGATCCCTTAACCGTTTTTTTCAAACGGCGAGCATGAGCCCGCCCCGAGGGCCAGGATCCTTGGGACAGGCGGCAAGCCGTGCCGGGGAAGGCGGCGGAAAAAAGGAGGGAGAGATAGAAAAAACCGAGGAGGGCATGCCCTCCTCCTCGTGTCAGTGGCCTAGCCTTTCAGGCCGGCCAGGAACTCGGCGCGAGTATCTGGCTGAGTCTTGAACACCCCACCCAGGGAGGTGGTGGTGGTGTAGGAGGTGGAGTCCATCACCCCGCGTGCCTTCACGCAATAGTGGGTCGCGGCTATGCTGATGGCCACATCCTTGGTGCCGAGCAGGGTCTGCAACGCCAGCAGGATCTGCTGGGTCAGCCGCTCCTGCACCTGGGGACGGCGGGCGAAGAACTGGACGATGCGGTTGATCTTCGACAGGCCGATCACCTTGCCACGGGGGATGTAGGCCACATGGGCCAGCCCGTCTATGGTGACGAAGTGGTGCTCGCAGGTGCTGGTCAGGCTGATGTCCTTGACCATGATCATCTCGTCCACCTTCATCTTGTTCTCGATCACCGTCACCTTGGGGAAGCTGGCGTAATCGAGGCCGGAGAAGATCTCGTTCACGTACATCTTGGCGATGCGGTGCGGCGTCTCGGCCAGACTGTCATCGGCCAGATCAAGCCCCAGCGTCTCCATGATGGACCGCATGTGGCCCTCGATCTTCTCCTTTTTTTGCTGACTGTTCAGCGCATTGGCGACCAGAGGGGTCTCCAGCCCTTCGGCCACCAGGGCTTCCCTGACCAGCAAGGCTTCCTGACTTAAGCTCATCATCTTGTCTCTCTCCCACGCAGAGGGAATGGTATGACCCACAGGGCTTGTGGCGGCATAGTAAACGGCGATTGGCCTCATATTTCAAGTCAACTGCGCCCCATGCCCTGACTTTATGTTAATACGAGGTGTTTTACTGCCCCGATCGCCTGCCCATTCGGGGGGGATTTTGGGATAATCCCCCCACACCACAGTTTTCCTTACCCAAGAGGTCATGACGATGGGATTTGATAACGGCGCACTGCGCACCCTGGAGGATGCACTGCAAGGCATGCTGGCCCGGCTCGACTGCCGCTGCGAGGCCGAGCCCGTGCCCCTGACCGAGGCCCTTGACCGGGTGCTGGCCAGGGACATTCTCTCCCCCCTCTCGGTGCCCCCCTTCGACAACGCCGCCATGGACGGCTATGCCGTGCGCCTGGCGGATCTCGCCGCGGGCGCCCCGCTCAAGGTGGCGGGCAAGGCCTTCGCCGGCCAGCCCTATGAGGGCGAGTGGCCGGCGGGTCACTGCATCCGCATCATGACCGGCGCCCCCGTGCCCCCGGGCACGGATGCCGTGGTGATGCAGGAAGAAACGCAGGCGAGCGACAACGGGATCACTTTCCTGACCTCCCCCTTCCCCGGCCAGAACATCCGCCGGCGCGGGGAAGATATCCACGAGGGTGCCAGCGTGCTCGGCGCCGGCACCCGGCTCACCCCCCGGGAGCTGCCGCTGCTGGCCTCCTTGGGCATCGCCACCGTCAGCGTGCGCCGCCCCTTGAGGGTCGCCATCTTCAGCACGGGGGACGAGCTCAAGCCGGTGGGTACCCCCCTGGGCCACGGCGACATCTATGACTCCAACCGCTACGGGGTCAGGGCCATGCTGGCCCGCATGGGCATAGCATGTCTGGATCTGGGCATCATCCCCGACGACCCTGCCGCCCTGCGCGCCGCCTTCCTCCAGGCCGACCGCGAGGCCGACGTCCTCATCACCACGGGGGGCGTCTCGGTCGGGGAGGCGGACTTCACCAAGCAGCTGCTCGAAGAGCTCGGCGAAATCGGCTTCTGGAAACTCGCCATCAAGCCGGGCAAGCCGTTCGCCTTCGGCCGCCTGAGCCAGGCCTGGTTCTTTGGCCTGCCGGGCAACCCGGTCTCCGCCATGGTCACCTTCGGTCAACTGGTGCAACCGGCCCTGGCACGGCTCGCCGGGATCCATTTCCAGCGTCCCCTCTCCCTCACCGCCACCGTCACCACCCCGCTGAAAAAATCTCCCGGGCGGCTCGATTTCCAGCGCGGCATATTGAGCCAGGGCCCGAACGGCCTCGAGGTGCGCAGCACCGGCTCCCAGGACTCCGCCGTGTTCAGCTCCCTGTCCCGGGCCAACTGCTACATCGTGCTCGAGCAGGCGCGCGGCAAGGTGGCGGCGGGTGAAACCGTCACCGTCGAACTGTTCGGGAGCCTGCTGCTGTGAGCGAGATCCTGAGCGACGCCGAGCTTCTGCGCTACAA
The DNA here is from genome assembly GCF_054052445.1 of Aeromonas crassostreae. NCBI lineage: Bacteria > Pseudomonadati > Pseudomonadota > Gammaproteobacteria > Aeromonadales > Aeromonadaceae > Aeromonas > Aeromonas crassostreae. The sequence continues at coordinate 28,889 of NZ_JBSTYM010000006.1, forward strand.
CCGCCAGATAGTGCTCAAGTCCTTCGACTTCGAGGGGCAGGAGGCGCTCAAGCAGGCCCGGGTGCTGGTGATAGGGGCCGGAGGCCTGGGCTGCGCCGCCAGCCAGTATTTGGCGGTGGCCGGGGTGGGCCAGCTCACCCTGGTGGATTTTGACAAGGTGGAGCTCTCCAATTTGCAGCGCCAGGTGCTGCACAGCGACGGGCGCATCGGCATGTACAAGGTGGACTCGGCGGCCGAGACTCTGCGGGGCCTCAACCCCTGGCTCGAGGTGAAGACCCATGCCCGACTCGCCGATGAGGCCCTGCTCGATGCCCTGCTGCCGAGCCACCAGCTGGTGCTCGACTGTACCGACAACGTCGCCATCCGCAACCTGCTCAACCAGCGTGCCCGCCAGCACCGGGTGCCCCTGGTCAGCGGCGCCGCCATCCGGCTGGAGGGACAGCTGTGCAGCTTCACCTGGCAGGAGGACGAGCCCTGCTACGCCTGCCTGAGCTCGCTGTTTGGCGAGCAGGCCCTCAGCTGCGTCGAGGCGGGGATCCTGGCCCCCATGGTGGGGCTGGTAGGCAGCCTGCAGGCCCTGGAGGCCATCAAGCTGCTGGCGGGCATGGGCAAGAGCCATAGCGGCCGCCTGCTGATGATCGACGGCCTCAGCGGTCGCTTTCGCGAGCTGACCCTGCCCAAGCGCCCGGACTGCCCGATCTGCTCCCGGCCCTGAGCGGCACACCCCATCCATGAAAAAGCCGAACCCCAGGGTTCGGCTTAATGTGATGGTCAGCCTGACCCACAGCCCAGCAGGCTACGCTTGCTGGGCTGTTTCTTTTCTACTTCAGGAGAGCATCATGGCGACCATCACACGCTATGGACTCGACATCGGCAAACACGCCTTCCACCTCGTCGGACAGGATGCCCACGGCAAACCCGTCTTCAAGAGCCAGTTCACTCGGGCCAGTCTCATTGCCTACCTCGCTCGGCATCCCGTCTGCCGCATTGTGATGGAGGCCTGTTGTGGCGCGCACTGGTTAGCCCACAAGCTCATCGGGTTCGGCCATCCGGTGCAATTGATCGCGCCGCAGTATGTGCGCCCCTTTGTCACCGGCAACAAGAACGATTTCCTCGATGCTCAGGCTATCTGTGAGGCGGCCTCCCGTCCCGCCATGCGCTATGTCGGCATCAAAACCCCGGAGCAGCAAGCCTGCTCGGCGCTCCATCGACTGCGTGAGGCCCGCATTGCGGATCGGGTGCAAACCAGCAATCAGATCCACGCCCTGCTGCTCGAGTTTGGCATCGTGCTACCGCTGGGGGCGCGGGGCATCAAGCAAGTCCCTGATATCGTGACGAATACCAGCGCCGACCTGCCACAGGCCGCCCGCCAGATCCTCTCGGCTCAGTATGAGCATTACTGCTACCTGGCCGGGTTGATTGCCGGGCTGGACAGTCAGATAGGTGCCCAAGCCAAGGCCGATGCATTGACCAGTCGATTGATGACCATTCCCGGCATCGGCCCCATCATCGCCAGCCAGCTGGCGGCCGATGCCGGCAACGCGCAGGGCTATGGTTCGGCCCGCCACTTCGCCGCCTCCCTTGGCCTGGTGCCGCGCCAACACTCCACGGGGGGCAAGCACAAGCTGCTGGGGATCAGCAAGCGGGGGGACAAGTCGCTGCGGCGGTTACTGGTGCAGTGCGCCCGGGTGGTGATGCAGAATGCCGCCAAATGGCAGAGCGCGATGGCGCAGTGGGCGCAGTGGGCGCAGCAGCTGATGACACGACGCCACTCGAATGTGGTGGCCTGTGCGCTGGCCAACAAGCTGGCACGGATAGTGTGGGCGGTGCTGGTGAAGGGAGAGGAATACCAGCCTCACCCCAAGGCTGCCTGAAGGTAAACACTCGCCGGGTTGCCCCGGCGAAGGGTTAACACGCCTGCTTTTGCGATGTCCAGAACGTGATGACGACAACTGGCCCAACGGCCCGAGGGTAAACCTGACACAAAAAACAGTCTTGGAGACTGACGGTTTTTTGAGGCCCCTCAGGCGCGGCTCACATCATGGATCGGGCATGATTGCCCATCAAGAATCCGGATAGATTAGAGCAAGCCTGCCCTGTCGGTATTGATCATCAATCTGGCCTTGCAAAACTCAGGCTGACCATAGATTTTTGTGCCCATGCAGGCTCAATGAGTCGCCAGGATCCGTTGCAACAGACGATTGAACCCTGCTGGATCCTCCGCCGGCCAGGCGTGATGGCCCTGGGGCGTGTGCACCGTGGCGTTGGGCAGGGCGGCAAACTGCTCCACCCGCTTGGCCAGCGGCAGGTAGTCGTGACTGGTGGAGATGATGGCCACCGGCTGCCAGATGGCGCCAAGGCGGGCGCGCACCGACCAGCCGGGCAGGGCGCCGAGCAGCGCCTTGTAGGTCTTTTTCCTGTTGCTCTGCACGAAGCGCAGCCGAAAGGTGCGGCGCACCCGGGCGAGCTCGGGGCCGGGGAAGAGCTCGCGCCCCAGCCACCAGGCCAGTGGCCGCATGCCAAACCAGCGCAGCCACTTGAGGCGCATGGCATAGCGCTCCTGCTCTTTCGGCGTCTCCAGCAGAAATTCGCTGAAACCGTTGACCAGCACCAGGCCGCTCACCTTGCTTGGCAGTTGTAGCGCCAGCTCCAGGGCCACCATGGCCCCGAGCGAGAGCCCCACCACCCAGGCAGGGCCGGGCTGCTCCTCGAGCCAGCGGGCCACGTCTGCCGCCAGGGTGGACACGTCGAAGGGCCCCTCCTGCCTGCTCTGGCCGTGGCCGCGCAGGTCCAGGGCCACCACCCGGTAGCCGTGGGAGAAGTGCTCGATCTGGGCCTGCCAGTCGAGACTGGAGGAGCCAAGGCCGTGCAGCAAGAGCAGCAAGGGGCCCTCCCCCGCACTGCGCAAGGCCAAGCCATGGGATTTCATTACCTGATTGCGACGCACCCGCGCTCTCCCTCTCCATTCGATAGCGGCCTCTGGCCTTGTTGCCCGGGCTGTGGCGACCCCCTCAGCCCTCTCCCACCAGGCTCACCGCCTTGATGTAGGCGTATATCTGCTGCCCTGGCGCCAACGCCAGCCGTTTGGCGGAGCGGCTGGTGATCCGGGCCAGCAGTATCTGCTGCCCCAGCCCCAACTGCAACAGGGTTTGCCCAGGCCTCACCTCCCTCAGCTCGCGCAGTCGGGTCACCAGGCAGTTGGAGAGGCTGGAGTGCGCGATAGGGGCGGTGGCGATCACCAGATCCCGCGCCGCCACCTTGAGCTGCAGGGGCCCCGCCTCGTCGGGGGCATGCTCCATGGTGACCATCAGGGTCTGCTCCCCCAGTTGCAGGGTCGCCATCTGCTCCTCGTCGTCGTAGTGGGCCAGGGTCGCCGACAGCATGACCCCCACATCGTCGCGACTGGCCAGGGAGAGGTCGGTGCGGGCGAAGATCTCGCTCGGCCTGCCCTGGGCCTCCAGCCTGCCATCGGCCAGCAGCACCAGCTGATCGCACAGCAGGCTCACCTCCTCCATGGCGTGGCTCACGAAGATCATGGGGATGCCGCTCTCGCGCTGCAGCCCCTTGAGCACGTGGGCCTGATGGATGCGGCTGCGGCTGTCGAGCGCCGAGAAGGGTTCATCGAGCAGCAGCAGGTCGGGCTCCGCCAGCAGGGCCCGCCCCAGGGCCACCCGCTGACGCTGGCCGCCCGAGAGGACGTGGGCGGGCTGTCCCAGCAGATCGGCAAAGCCGAGCCGCATCGCCAGCGCCTCGGGCTGCCAGCGCCCTCGCCCCTTGCCCGCCGCCAGATGCAGGTTGCCGAGCACCGTCAGATGGGGGAAGAGGCGGGCGTCCTGAAACACCAGTCCAATGCGGCGCGCCTCCGGCAGCAGGGCCGCCAGATCCCGCCCCTGCCAGCGCAGGGCATCCGAGGGGGCGCGGTCCAGCCCGGCGATGATGCGCAGCAGGGTGCTCTTGCCGCAGCCCGAGGGACCAAAGAGGCCGAGCATGCCACCGAGGGGCAGCGTGAGATCGCAGTCGAGCGTGAAGCCACCAAACCGGCGTTGGGTGTTAAGGTGAAGGTTCATCCGAACAACCTCCGCTGCCGACGCTGCAAGACGCCGTAAACCAGCACCAGCATCACCAGGGAGAAGCCCATCAGACCCCCCGCCAGCAGGTGGGCCTGTTGATAATCCATGGCTTCCACGTGATCAAACAGGGCGATGGAGAGCACTTGCGTCTCCCCCGGGATGTTGCCCCCTATCATCAGCACCACGCCAAACTCCCCCAGGGTGTGGGCAAAGCCCAGCGCCGCCGCCATCACGAAGCTCGGCAGCGTCATGGGCAGGATGATCTGAAAGAAGCGCTCAAGGGGCCCCAGCCCCAGGGTGGCGGCGGCCTCGAGCTCCTTGTTGCCCATGTTGACGAAGGCGGAGGTCAGCGGCTGCACCACGAAGGGGAGCGAATAGAGGATGGATGCAAACAGCAGGCCGAGGAAGCTGAAGGCGAGCGGTGTCCCGAAGCTCTGCCGCCACCAGGCGCCGAGGCCGTACTCCGGCGAGAAGGCGAGCAGCAGATAGAAGCCGAGCACGGTGGGCGGCAACACCAGGGGCAGCGCCACCAGGGCCTCCACCAGCGGCCGCAGTCGGTGCTGGCTGCGCGACAGCCACCAGGCGAGCGGCGGCGACAGCAGCAGCAGGATGGCGGTGGTACTGGCCGCCAGCTTGAGGGTAAGCCAGACCGCCAGCAGATCCCCTTCACTCATGGGGCATATCCTTCCCTGGTGCGAGCAGCAACATGTTATGCATCCTCATTGCAAAGCGTGGCCGGCCCTGAGGCCGGCCAGTGGTCATGGGAGATAGGCATCCATGCCATCATTGCGGCAAGGCATAGCCCGCGGCCTCGATCTGCTCCTGGCCCGGGCCCTTGAGCCAGGCTACCAGGGCATCCACCGCCTCCCCTTTCTTCAGCACCAGGGCCTGCTGCTCGATGGGGGGATGGAAACTGGCCGGCACCGCCCAGGCTTCGCCGGTTTTACCGGCGTCCACCAGATTGGCCCAGGCGACGAAGCCCAGCTTCGCATTGCCGGTGTCGACGAACTGCCAGGTCTGGCCGATGTTGGTGCCGGTCAGCAGACGGTACTGTTTGGGATCTATCTTGAGGCTCTCCAGGGTGGCCATGGCGGCGGCGCCATAGGGGGCTGTCTTGGGGTTGGCGATGGCCAGCTCCCCCTGCCAGCTGCGCAAAGTGGCCTCGTCAGGGGCAGGCCCCCCCTTTTGCCACAGGCCGAGCTGGCCGATGGCGTAGGTGAAGCGACCGCTCCCCTTGCCCTGCGCTTCGAGTTTTTGCGGGGTGGTCACATCGGCGGAGAGGAAGAGATCAAACGGGGCGCCGTGGCTTATCTGGGTGTAGAGCACCCCGGTGGCGGCCGAGCTGATGACGACCCTGTGGCCGGTCTTGGCGGTGAATGCCTTGCCAATGCGCGCCAGAGTCCCCTTGAAGTTGGCGGCCACGGCCACCTTGACTTCATTGGCCTGCGCGGCCCCGCTGTGCAAGGCGCCGGCGACCAGACCGAGCAAGACCACGGACAACTGTTTCTTCATTCCCTGTCTCCTTGAGGCTTCGGCGTACCCGAAGCAGGTGATGGCACTCGCCTGTCATCGAGCGGATCGGCTAGGGCGCTTGCCGCCAGCGGGCGGCGGCGTCGTTGTCGCTATCCTTGGCCTCGACCCAACGTTGCCCCCCCTCGGCGGTCAGCTCTTTCTTCCAGAAGGGGGCCCGGGTCTTCAAAAAATCCATGATGAAGTGGCAGGCCTCGAACGCGGCGTCCCTGTGGGCGCTGCTCACCGCCACCAGCACGATCTGATCCCCGAGCAGCAGATCGCCGATGCGGTGAATGAGGGTGCACTCCTGCAGCGGCCAGCGGCCACGGGCCTCGGCGACTATGTCCGCCAGCGCCTTCTCGGTCATGCCGGGGTAGTGCTCGAGGGAGAGCCCCAAAACCTCCTCCCCCTGATTGAAGTCCCGCACCTTGCCGACGAAGGTGACGATGGCACCGCTGTCGTGACGGGCGGCGAGCCGCTGGTATTCATCACCGAGGGAGAAATCGGCCCGCTGCACCAGGATGCGATCGGTCGAGTCAGTGGGCATCTCGTGGGACATGGGTTCAGCCTCCGGTCACCGGCGGGAAGAAGGCGACTTCATCGCCATCATTGAGCGGCGTCTCGAGCGGCACCAGGGTCTGGTTGACCGCCACCAGCAGCTTGCCCGATTCCAGCGCCAGGGCCCACTTGTCGCCCCGCTCGCACAAGGCGGCGCGAAGGGCGTCGGCACTGGCGTAATCGCTGGGCAGGCTGAGTTCGTCGCAGCCCACCAGCTCACGTACTTGTGCAAAAAACAGTACCTTGATCATGCTTTCTCTCCTGCGCCCGACCCCAGCTGGAAGTGACCGGACTTGCCGCCCTTCTTCTCCACCAGCCTGACTTGCTCTATCACCATGTCCTTTTGCACCGCCTTGCACATGTCGTAGATGGTCAGCGCCGCCACGGACGCCGCGGTGAGCGCCTCCATCTCCACCCCTGTCTTGCCGGACAGCTTGCAGAGGGTGCGGATATGGACCCTGTCGTGCTGGGGCTGGGGCTCAATCTCCACCTCCACTCGAGTCAGGGCCAGGGGGTGGCAGAGGGGTATGAGATCGGCGGTCTTCTTGGCCGCCATGATGCCGGCGATGCGGGCGGTGGCGAACACGTCCCCCTTATGGTGCTGACCGCCGAGGATAAGCGCCAGGGTCGCGGGGGCCATGGTCACGAAGGCTTCGGCGCGGGCTTCGCGCTCGGTCACCTGCTTGTCGGTGACATCCACCATGTGGGCCTCACCGCTCTGGTTGAGATGGGTCAGGTTCATCGGCTTTCCCCAGGGATGACGTTCAAAGGTGGGAGACAAAGTTGCACGGCTGGGTGCGGGCGTCCAGCTGATCCCGAATGAGCTGCTCCCAGCCGAGCCGGCAGGCGCCGGTGGAGCCCGGCAGGCAGCAGATCAGAGTCTTGTTGGCCAGCCCTGCCAGGGCACGGCTCTGCATGGCCGAGCCCTTTATCTCGGCAAAGGAGAGCTGGCGAAACAGCTCGCCAAAGCCCTGCACCGTGCGCTCGAACAGCACGCCGACCGCCTCGGGCACCCGGTTCTGCTCGTTGAAGCCGGTGCCGCCGTTGATAAGCACCACCTGCACCCCTTCATCGGCAATCCACTGGCTCACCTGGGCCCGGATCCGGAACAGGTTGTCGGCCAGCAGGGCGCGATCGGCCAGGCGGTGGCCGGCCTCGGTCAGGGCGCCGACCAGATAGTCGCCCGAGCTGTCATCGGCGGCGGTGCGGCTGTCCGACACCGTCAGAACGGCAATGTTGAGGGGAAGAAAAGTCCGGTTCTGTTGTGCCATGGTCTGACTCCGTTACTGCACAGAAGGCGGCCCGCTTGCGCCGGGCGAGTCGCCGATTCTAACAAAGGTTGGTGGGAAAGGGGGAGTTTCGTCTAGGGGCCAACCCCCGTCCGAGGCGGGCTCGATTCAGGGGGACCATGAGAAGAGGCCGGAAGAACCGGCCTCTTGCTCCGGGGACTCGGGATCAGAATCCCTTGACCCCTGTCATGTCGGGCAGCTGGTGCGCTATCCCCTTGTGGCAGTCGATGCAGGTGCTCTCGCCGCTGGCCAGGCTGGTGGAGTGCATCTGGGCCCCCCGCTTGCCTTGCAGGGAGAAGTCCATGTACTCGAAGTTGTGGCAGTTGCGGCACTCACGCGAATCCGTGTCTTTCATCCGCTTCCACTCCCGCTCCGCCATCTCCCGGCGATGGCTCTCGAACTTCTCGCGGGTGTCCACCTTGCCGGTGATCATGCCCCACAGCTCCTTGGAGGCCTGCACCTTGCGAATGATCTTGTAGGTCCATTCGTGAGGTACGTGGCAATCGGGGCAGCTGGCGCGCACCCCGGAGCGGTTGGCATAGTGGATGGTGTCACGGTACTCCACGAAGACGTTGTCCTTCATCTCGTGACAGCCGGTGCAGAACTTCTCGGTGTTGGAGGCTTCCATGGCGGTGTTGAAACCGCCCCAGAAGATGACGCCGCCGAAGAAGCCCATCAGCAACAGCACCCAGAGTGCCGCCTTGGACGGGGACTTGAAGGTGGTCCACAGACGCTGGATAAAGCCAGGTAATTTCATCTAGTTGGCTCCTCAGTTCAGCGCTTCAACTGGTTTAAACGTATTTTCCACCAGCGGCTTGGCATCCGCCTGCGGCACGTGACACTGCAGGCAGAAGTAGCGGCGAGGCGACACTTCACCCAGGGTCATGCCGTCGCGGGTCTCGAAGTGCGTCGGGCTTATCTTGGGCGCCTTCATCTTGCTGGCATTCTTGAAGCTGTGACAGGCCAGGCACTTGTTGACCTTGGTATCCACCTCATAGTTGCGGGTATCGTGGGGGATCAGCGGCGGCTGATGCATGTACTGGCGATCGTAGAGATCCCCATCCTTGCGAAAGTTCTTCAAGGGGGCGGCATCAGCTTCCGTAACCAGATCCGTGCTCCCCCGCTCAGATTTGATCCCCCCCGTGCTGTTGGTGATCTCGGGGACTGCGGCCATCAAGGAGCCCGCCATCAGGCAGGCCAGCATTGCTCCAATCAGCTTTTTCATTATGTGTTCTCCGACGTTTTCTCTGCCTTGACGGCAAAACCTACAGTGATTTCAAAAACTTGTTCCGCGCAGACATCGATGCAGCGGCCACAGTTGGTACACTCTTGAGCCGCAATCAAGGGCCCGTGACCGCGCCTGGCCCCGTGAACGGGGCCGCGCAGGATGGGGCGCTCCGGGCAGACCGCATAACAATCCATGCAGCTGCTGCACCGCTCGCGTCCCGAGGCGGCAATCTTGATGAACCCGACCCGGTTGACCAGGGCATAGAAGGCCCCCACCGGACAGAGATGACCACACCAGCCCCGCTCCACCACGAAAAGATCAAACAGGAACAGCACCGCCAGCAGACCCCAGCCCGCCCCCATGCCAAACAGCAGACCGCGCAGGGTGAGCGACACCGGATTGACCAGCTCCCACACCAGCACGCCCGTGACGGCGGGCACCACCAACACCATGGCCAGCAGCCAGTAGCGGGTATTGCGCTTGAACTGGCCGTTGCCCTTGAGTCCGAGCCGGGCCCTGGCCCAGGCGGCAGCATCCGTGATGAGGTTGACCGGACAGACCCAGGAGCAGAACACTCGCCCCCCGACCAGCCAGTACCCGGCGAGCACCAGGCCAGCCCCGAGCCAGAGAGTGGTGATGGGCCAATGGCCCGCCGCCACCGATTGCAGCAGAGTCAGCGGATCCGTGAGCGGCACCGTTTCCAGCAACAGCGAGCTGGAGAGGTTGCCCTTGAGGATCCAGACCCCCGCCAGGGGCCCCAGCAGGAAGAGCCCCAGCACGCCAAACTGGCTGAGGCGACGCAGCAGCAGGAAGCGGTGCGACCGCCACCAACCGAGGCGTGCCCTGGCCTCTTGTCCCGGATAACGACTCATAACCCCTCCGGTCTGCGAGTGGGCAGGGTGAGCCGCTCACCGATGAGGGACTTGCCCGCCTTCTCTTTCTCTTCCCAACCGAGCCGGTAGTGATGGCCCAGCTCCCCCTTGGCAAGCTGGCGGGGCACCACCTTGATGGCCGCCGTTTCCAGTACGCAGGCGTGCTCGCACTTGCCACAGCCGGTGCACAGATCGCTGTGCACCGTCGGCAGGAACATGGCGTGCTTGCCGGTGCGCGGGTTGTGTTGCAGCTCGAGGGTGATGGCCTCGTCTATCAGGGGGCAGACCCGGTAGCAGACATCGCAGCGCAGCCCCAGATAGTTGAGGCAGGTCTCGTGATCGATGAGCACCGCCACCCCCATGCGCGCCTGATCGATATCGGTCATGGCCGGATCCAGTGCCCCGCTCGGACAGGCCGCCACGCAAGGAATGTCATCACACATTTCGCACGGGACGTTGCGCGCCTTGAAAAAGGGCGTGCCCGTGGTCACGGGATCAAACAGCCGGGCGAGCTTGAGGGTGTCGTAGGGGCAGGCCTCGGCGCAGAGCCCGCAGCGCACGCAGGCGGCGAGGAACTCGGCCTCGTCCAAGGCCGCCGGCGGGCGCAGTGCCTGGGCAGGCACCGCCTGCACCTGCTGGCGCGCCACGCCGCCCAGACCGACACCCAGCAAGCCTACCGAACAGGCCCCCTTGGCCATGTCGGCCAGAAACTGGCGGCGACTACGACTCATCTCGCGCTCCCCCGCCTCAGGCCTTGACGACCTTGACCGCGCACTTCTTGTAATCCGTCTCTTTCGACAGCGGATCCGTGGCATCCAGGGTCAGCTTGTTGACCAGCTGGCTCGCATCGAAGAAGGGCATGAACACCAGGCCCTTGGGCGGGCGGTTGCGACCGCGGGTCTCGACCCGGGTCTTCACCTCGCCACGGCGGGAGGCAACGATCACCTCTTCGCCACGGCGCACGCCACGGGCCTTGGCATCTTCCGGGTGCATGAAGAGCACCGCATCCGGGAAGGCGCGATAGAGCTCGGGCACCCGGCGGGTCATGGTGCCGGTGTGCCAGTGCTCCAGCACGCGGCCGGTGGAGAGCCACATGTCGAACTCCTGGTCCGGCGCCTCGGCGGCAGGCTCATAGGGCAGCGCGAAGATGACCGCACGGCCGTCGGGTTTGCCGTAGAATTTCACCCCCTCCCCGGCCTTCACATAGGGGTCGAACCCTTCGCGATAGCGCCACAGGGTCTCCTTGCCGTCCACCACGGGCCAGCGCAGGCCGCGCGCCTCGTGGTACTGATCGAACGGCGCCAGATCGTGGCCGTGGCCGCGACCGAAGGAGGCGTACTCCTCGAACAATCCCTTCTGCACGTAGAAGCCGAAGTGGTCGGCCTCGTCGTTGAGCGCCCCCTTGCTCTGCTCTTTCGGGAACTGATTGACCTGGCCGTTGGCGTAGAGCACCTCGAACAGGGTCTTGCCCTTGAGCTCGGGCTGCTTGGCGATGAGTTCGGCCGGCCACACCTCTTCCACGGTGAAGCGCTTGGCGAACTCCATCAGCTGCCACAGATCGGACTTGGCCCCTTCCGGCGCCTTCACCTGCTGGTGCCAGAACTGGGTGCGGCGCTCGGCGTTGCCATAGGCCCCCTCTTTCTCCACCCACATGGCGGTGGGCAGGATGAGGTCGGCCGCCTGGGCAGTGACGGTCGGGTACGGGTCGGACACCACGATGAAGTTGGCCGGGTTGCGATAACCGGGCAGCCCCTCCTCGTTCATGTTGGGACCGGCCTGCATGTTGTTGTTGCACATCACCCAGTAGGCGTTGAGCTTGCCGTCTTTGAGCATGCGGTTTTGCAGCACGGCGTGATAACCCACCTGCTCGGGGATGGTGCCTTCCGGCAGTTTCCAGATCTTCTCGGCGATGGCGCGGTGTTTCGGGTCTGTGACCACCATGTCGGCCGGCAGGCGGTGGGCGAAGGTGCCCACTTCCCGGGCGGTGCCGCAGGCAGAGGGTTGGCCGGTCAGGGAGAAGGGACCCGAGCCCGGGGTGGAGATCTTGCCGGTCAGCAGGTGGATGTTGTAGCAGAGGTTGTTGGCCCAGACGCCACGGGTGTGCTGGTTGAAGCCCATGGTCCAGTAGGAGACCACCTTCTTGTCCGGATCGGCATAGATCTGGGCCAGTTTTTCGAGCTTGTCCTTGGGGACGCCGGAGAGCTTGGAGACAGAGTCGACGTCGTAATCCGCCACGAATTTCGCGAAGTCGTCGAAGCTCATGGGGGTGGAGTCGCCGCTGTCCGGGTTCTTGGCTTTTTGCTGGGTCGGGTGAGTCGGACGCAGGCCGTAGCCGATGTCGGTGACCCCCTTGCGGAACTGGGTGTGCTTGTTGACGAACTCCCAGTTCACCTTGTCGTTCTGGATGATGTAGTTGGCGATGTAGTTGAGGATCGCGAGATCGGTCTGGGGTGTGAACACCAGGCCGTTGTCCGCGAGCTCGAAGCTGCGATGCTCGAAGGTGGAGAGCACGTGCACCTGCACATCCGGGTGTGAGAGGCGGCGATCCGAGATGCGCGACCAGAGGATGGGGTGCATCTCCGCCATGTTGGAGCCCCACAGCACGAAGGCGTCGGCCTGCTCGATGTCGTCGTAGCAGCCCATGGGCTCGTCCATGCCGAAGGTGCGCATGAAGCCGACCACGGCGGAGGCCATGCAGTGACGGGCGTTGGGATCCAGGTTGTTGGTGCGAAAACCTGCCTTCATCAGCTTGGCGGCGGCATAGCCTTCCCACACGGTCCACTGGCCCGAGCCAAACATGCCGACCGCGCTCGGTCCCTTCTCCTTGAGGGTGGCCTTGAACTTCTCGGCCATGATGTCGAACGCCTGATCCCAGCTGATGGGAGCAAAGTCACCGTTCTTGTCGAACTTGCCATCCGTCATGCGCAGCATGGGCTGGGTCAGCCTGTCCTCGCCATACATGATCTTGGACAGGAAGTAGCCCTTGATGCAGTTGAGGCCACGGTTGACCGGGGCATCGGGATCCCCCTGGGTCGCCACCACGCGACCATCCTGGGAGCCCACCAGCACGGAGCAGCCGGTACCGCAGAAGCGGCAGGGCGCCTTGTCCCAGGTGATGGCGGTCTTGTCGGTACTGGTGATCAGGTTCGCCGCCAGGGTGGGGGCGCTGACACCGGCCACAGCCGCCGCGGCTGCGACCGCGTTGGCCTTCATAAAGTCGCGTCGACTCAGCTTCATGACATTTCCTCACATTGCTTATCGTTGTTATCAAACTGGTGGTAGATGAGACCGGCAGAGAGCACCCCGGGCATGGCCTGGATGGCATCGATGGCCGCCATGATGGGGCGCTGGCTGGGCCCTTCCAGGGTGACCACCAGCTTGCCCTCCTCACTGATCACATGCACTTCGGCCCCGTCGAGGGCGCCAATCTGCTCGGCGAGCCGATGGCGCAACACGGGCTGGGTCAGCACCACCAGGCTGGAGACGTGATACTCCTGCTCCGGGTGCTCATCGGCGGAATGGGATTTCATTCGTGCTCCTTGTGGGCCGGGCTGGCCACCTTGATGCTGCCCACCGGGCAGTCGCCGACACAGGCACCGCACCCGGTGCACAGGGCCGCATCCACGCTCGGTGTGGGGACACGCCCCAAGACGGGGACAAAGCGGATCGCCCTCGCCTCGCAACTGTCCTGGCAACGCTGACAATAGACCTGGCCATTGGCCAGGCAGCCTTCGGTTATCTGTGCAATATAGTCCCAGGGACGCTGGTCCCTCGGGCGAAACAGGGGCTCCTGGCAGGCGCTGGCACAGTCACCGCAGAAGCTGCACTCGCCCCGGCCAAGGTCGAGGGCGGGAAAGCCGCCATCGCCCTTGATGATGATCTGCTCCGGGCAGGCACTCAGGCAGTCGCCACAACGGCTGCAATCGGCGACAAATTCGGACCAGGGCAGTGACCAGGGCAGTTGGACGGCGGGGGCCGCAGCCTTGAGATGGCCGCGTAGCAGGTGTCGGCGTGACAGGTTGACCCCATCGGACATATCCACTCCTTGTGAGCCCCGAAAGCCCGGCATCACCAGGCGAAAGAAGAAGGGTATCTCGAATACCTATTCTGATAGTGGGTCTATATTGCGGACTCAACAAGCGGAGAGATATACCACCAGGGGGATAAACAGGGGGGATTATTGCGCTGGATCAAACCCTTGGCGCAAATAACAAGAAGGGGATATCCCGCAGGATACCCCCAATGAGGTGATTGGCTCACGATCTGACCCGCCGCTGGCTCAGCCGCCGATGGAGGCGAGGTGGGGCGTCATGCCGGCATTGCCCTCGTGGAGATGATGGGTGGCCGCCTTGCCGAGCAGGGCGGTGCGGATGCGCTCGATCAGCGCATCCTGCTGATCGTCGCCCGCCAGCAGATCCCGCAGCGCCACCCCGTGCTCGCCAAAGAGGCACAGGTGCAGCTTGCCCACCGAGGAGACCCTCAGCCGGTTGCAGCCGGCGCAAAAGTCCTTGCTGTAGGGCATGATGAGGCCGATGCGGCCCCGGGAGGCCGGGTGCTGGAACACCTGGGCCGGACCATCGTCCACCCCCCGCAGCTGGGTGAGCCACCCCTGACTCAGCAGCCTCGTTTTGATCTGTTCGCCGCTGACGTGGTGATCGCGAAACAGGCTGTCCATCTCGCCGGTCTGCATCAACTCGATGAAGCGCAGGTCGATGGGCTTGTCACGGATCCAGGTCAGGAAGGCATCCAGCTCATGGTCATTGAGCCCCCTGAGCAAGACGGCATTGACCTTGACCGAGGGGAAACCCGCCTCGAGGGCCGCCTCTATCCCCGCCATCACCTCCACCAGCTTGTTCTCGCCGGTGATCTGGTGAAACTGGCGCGGATCCAGGCTGTCGACGCTGACATTGAGGGCCGTCAATCCGGCGGCGCGCCATTCGCCCGCCCGCTCCTTCAGGCGATAGCCGTTGGTGGTCATGGCCACCTTGTCGATGCCCGGGGTATTGGCCACCGTCTCTATGATGCGGGTGAAATCACGGCGCAGGGAGGGCTCGCCCCCGGTCAGGCGCACCTTGCGGGTGCCCATGGCGGCGAAGCCGGACACGATGCGGCGGATTTCGTCCAGGGAGAGAAACGACTTGCGCCCCTCCCCAGGGCGGTAGCCGTCCGGCAGGCAGTAGGTACAGCGAAAATTGCACACGTCGGTGACCGACAGGCGCAAATAGTAAAAGCGACGGGAAAAACCATCTTCGAGTGGCAACATAAACACCTTTCCAAATACGGGAGGCCAGGGCATTTCTTTCCTGACCCTTACAGCGCGATACCTCGGCTGTCGGCGATTCCCCCCCTATCCGAAGACTTAGGTGAAAATGCTCGGAGTTCATCTAGTTTTTCGATGCTAGCACAACTTCTAGTACACTCCCACGCAACTTATGGGGTATTTCGAGGGGGTAGTGGCGCCATGGGACAATGGTTCAGAGTGCATTCGGTCAGCAGCGCCATCGGTCGCTCCATGATGCTGATCCTGTTCATGGCGAGCCTGATCGCCCTGGTGGCCATGGTCACCCTCTTCTATTCGGTGCCGGACGCCAAGGCGATCAACCTGTCGGGTTCCCTGCGGATGCAGGCCTATCGCATGGCCTACGAGATTGGCCAGGGCCAGGCCGCCATCAAGCGTCTGGAGCAGTTCGAGCAGACCCTCAACGCCGAGGAGCTGCAAGAGACCCAGCGCTGGATCACCCCGGCGGCCCTGCGCCTGACCTATGGCGAGGTGTTGCGCCAGTGGCAGCTGATGCGCGGCCACATAGAGCAGGCCACTCCCCAGGGCTACATAGACAACACGGAGCCGTTCGTCGCCGCCATCGATGATTTCGTCAACCAGATGCAGTATCACGTGGAGTTCAAGGTGCGCATGCTGGCCCTGGCCGAGGGGTTGGGACTCATCGCCATCATCACCATCGCCTGGTTCACGGTACGTTTCACCCGCCAGCAGGTGGTGGCGCCCCTCAATCAGCTGGTCCATTGCGCCCGCCAGATCCAGCGCCGGGAGTTCGATCTCACCCTGCCCCCCCACTGTGACAACGAACTGGGGGAGCTGTCAGGAGCCTTCGCCATCATGGCCACCGAGCTTGGCAAGCTCTATCGGGACCTGGAGAGCAAGGTGGAGGAGAAGACCGCCAAGCTGCAGCAGGCCAACGACACCCTCTCCTTCCTCTACACCACGGCCCAGAAGCTGCACGCCGCACCCCTGAGCAGCCATACCCTGCAAAAATTGCTGGACAGGGCCGCCGACCACCAGCAGATAGCCCACATCCGCCTGACCCGCTTCGAGCGCGACGCCATGCCCGTCTATCTGACCGGGCGCAGCGGCTGGCCCGGGGATCTCGAGGCCATGGAGCACTTCGACCTGCAGATGGGGGACAGGGAGTTTGGCCGCCTCGACCTCATCGGCCACCACCCCATCGACGAGCGACTGATGAAGAACTTCTCCATGCTGCTGGCCCAGGTGCTGCACAAGGATCAGACCCTGTTGCAACAGCAGCGACTGCTGCTGATGGAGGAGCGAGCCGTCATCGCCCGCGAGCTGCACGACTCCCTGGCCCAGGCCCTCTCCTACCTCAAGATCCAGTCCACTCTGCTCAAGCGGGCCTTCGCCAAGGGGGACAACGACAAGACCCAGGCCGCCATGGAGCAGATAGACGAGGGGCTCGGCAGCGCCTACCGCCAGTTGCGCGAGCTGCTCGGCACCTTTCGCCTCAGCATCGGCGATGTCAACCTCGGCGAGGCGATCGGCGTCATGCTCGACCAGCTCAAGCCCCAGACCCAGGCCGAGATCAGGCTTCATTACGGTCTGGCTCATGCCACCCTGGAGGCGGGTCAGCACATCCACATTCTGCAGCTGATCCGTGAGGCAGTGCTCAATGCCATCAAGCACGCCAACGCGCAACTGATTGATGTTAGCTGTGAGACCCTCGCCGATGGTAACATCCAGATACAGATCACCGATGATGGAGTCGGGATCGGCGACGCCCGCTCGGCCATCAACCACTATGGCCTCAGCATCATGAACGAGCGGGCCAGCAAGCTCCACGGGGAGCTGACGATCGGCAACAGTCACCCCAAGGGCACCCGGGTGCACCTGACCTTTCCCACCAGCCTAACAAGAGATGCCTGATGGACGAGATGAAATACACGGTTCTGGTGGTCGATGACCACCCCCTGATGCGCAAGGGGATAGTTCAACTCCTGGCGCTGGAAGAGAACATGGAACTATGCGGCGAGGCATCCAACGGCACCGATGCCATCGCCATGGCCAAAGCGTCCGAACCGGACCTTATTCTGCTCGATCTCAACATGAAGGGCCTCTCCGGCCTGGATACCCTCAAGGCCCTGCGCGCCGAGGAGATCACCTCCAGGGTGGTGATCCTGACCGTGTCGGACGCCCGCCAGGATGTGGTCGCCCTGCTCAAGGCCGGCGCCGATGGCTACCTGCTCAAGGACACCGAGCCAGAGGCGCTGCTGGCCCAGCTCGGCGAGGTGATGACCGGGCAGCAGATCCTGAGCGAGCCGCTGCGTCCCTACTTGGAGAACATCTACGAGCTGGATCACCTGCAGCAGAAGCTGGAGAGCTTAACGCGTCGCGAAATGCAAATACTGCGCGAAATTGCGAAGGGCCTCTCCAACAAGCAGGTCGCCTCCGTGCTCCATATCTCCGAGGGCACCGTCAAGGTACACGTCAAGAGCCTGCTCAAGAAACTCGAGGCCCAGAGCCGGGTCGAGGCCGCCGTCATGTACCTGGAACAGCGCCACTAACGGGTCATTTTTTCCCCAACGAGCCACCGCAAGGTGGCTTTTTTCATGCTCTGGCACAGTCACTGCATTGTCTTGTTAAGCAATGACTCAATGGAGGACGGAACATGAAAAATACCCAACTGGCACTGTTCCCTTTGCCGTCCCACATACTGCCGGGCGGCAAACTGCCACTGCGACTGTTCGAGCCGCGCCACCTGCAGATGCTCAAGGAGTCCTTCGAACAAGAGCGAGGCTTTGGCATAGTGATGGAAGAGGCGACCTCGACAGGCACCGCCGGGCGCATACTCCCGGTCGGCACCCGGGTCAAGGTGACCGACTTCTACACCCTCAATGACGGCCTGCTGGGGGTCACTGTGCTCGGGCTGGATCGCTTCTGCATCCACAGCATGACCACAGACGCCCTTGGCCTGTGCCGCGCCGAGGTGGAACCCCTGCCCAACTGGCCCAGCATCCACAGCGACTTCAGCGACGATCTGCTGGCCGACCGGCTGCGAGAGGTGTTCGAGCAATATCCGGAGCTCGATGAGCTCTACCCGGACAAGCAGTTCGAGGACGCCACCTGGCTGTGCCAGCGCTGGCTGGAGATACTGCCCATGCCCATCTACGAGAAGCAGATGCTGATCGCCAAGCAGAACAGCGAGGCCGCCAGGCAGTTCCTCCGCCGCTTGATCGCCCGCTGACGGACGATAGCAGCGAGGCCACCGGGAGAGCATTTCCCTCCGCCGCTTGATTGCCCGCTGACGGACGATAGCAGCGAGGCCGCCGGGAGCATTTCCCTCCGCCGCTTGATTGCCCGCTGACGGACGATAGAAGCGAGGCCGCCGGGAGCATTTCCCTCCGCCGCTTGGTCGCTCGCTGAGGGACGGTATCAGCCAGGCCGCCGGGAACACTCCCTCCGTCGTTTGGCCGCTCACTGAAGGGCGATAGAAGCCAGGCCGCCGGGAACACTTCCTCCGTCGTTTGGCCGCTCACTGAAGGGCGATAGAAGCCAGACCGCAGGGAACACTGCCGGCTGGATTAAGCGCCGACAAGAAGAGCTGGCAGAGGGAGAGAAGGCGTCCGACGAGACTATTTGCAAAATGCGAAAAATCTCATAATGAAAAGGACATATTCGCAATTTGCAAATTTTTCATTCAGGTGCCGACAGTGAATGTTCAGCTGGAGCCTGCTATCGCTGCCCATGGCTCGACATAGAAAAGTTGGCACGT
The DNA here is from genome assembly GCF_054052445.1 of Aeromonas crassostreae. Taxonomy (NCBI): domain Bacteria; kingdom Pseudomonadati; phylum Pseudomonadota; class Gammaproteobacteria; order Aeromonadales; family Aeromonadaceae; genus Aeromonas; species Aeromonas crassostreae. The sequence continues at coordinate 47,438 of NZ_JBSTYM010000006.1, forward strand.
ATTTTTCATATAGCTTTATACAACCCGATTTATCCCGTGCTCTCTTCAGTATTTGCTGAAGAATTGGTCAACTACCCAGTTGACCATTTTTTTTGCCTGCCATTCACCCACGCGTCCCATCCCCGTCCACTCTGCCCCCTGACCATGACGACGCCATGACATTCAACAGTGCCGTTGCAGGCAGTCGCGCAGCCGGGCGAGGCTGATGGGCTTGGCCAGAAAATCCGTCATGCCTGTGGCCAGACAGCAGGCCCTGTCCTCGGCCATGGCATTGGCGGTCAGCGCCACTATGGGCATGCGGTAACCGAGCTCGCGCAGCAAGCGGGTCGCCTCCAGCCCATCCATCTGCGGCATCCGCATGTCCATCAGGATGAGATCCGGCGCCTGCTCCGCCACCTGGGCGAGCGCCTCCAGGCCATTGCCGGCGATCCGCACCCGGCTCACCAGCTTTTGCAGCATGAGGGAGACCACCAGCTGATTGATGGGGCTGTCTTCCACCACCAGCACGTCCAGGGGCCGCAAGGCGTTGCTGGGCGGGGCCGCCCTCGCCTCGCTCTCGCAGGGCAGGGCGAGTCCGGGCAGGGAGAACCAGAAGCGGCTGCCGGCACCGAGCCGGCTGGTGAGACAAAGCTCGCCCCCCATCAGGGCGACCAGCCGCTTGCTGATGCTCAGGCCAAGGCCGGTGCCGGCGCGGTGGCGAGTGGCCGAGCTGTCGACCTGGGTGAAGGGCTCAAACAGCCGGGCCTGATCCGCCTCGGCGATGCCGATGCCCGTGTCCTGCACCTCGATCTTCAGGCACTCATCCCGCCAGCCCATCTTGAGCACCACGCCCCCCTGCTCGGTGAACTTGAGGGCATTGCCGAGCAGGTTGTTGATGATCTGGGACAGGCGCACTGGATCGGCGAACAGGGCCTCGGGCAGCGCCTCATCCAGCTCGCAGGTCAGGGTGAGCCCCTTCTCCCTGGCCTGATCCTGCCAGGGTTCCATGATGGCCTGGCTGAGGGGGCGGGGCGCGAATCGCTCGCAGTGCAGCGCCAGGCTGTGGGCCTCTATCTTCGAGAAGTCGAGCACGTCATCTATGATGGTCTGCAGCAGCCGGGCCGAGTGGGCGGCATGATCCAGCAGGGTCTGCTGGGCCGGGGCCATCCCCTCGTGCTGCAGCAGATCCAGCATGCCCATCACGGCGTTCATGGGGGAGCGGATCTCGTGGGTCATCATGGCCAGGAACTGGGACTTGGCCCGGTTGGCGGCCTCGGCCTGATCCCGCGCCTTGGCCAGCTCCTGCTCGCGCCTTATCTGGCGCCCTATGTCGCGCGCCGTGCCGCTGTAACCGCAAAAATGGCCCTGCCTGTCGAACAGGGGCTCGGCGTTCACCTCCATCCAGCGCACCAGGCCCCCGGCATTGATGCGCACCCGCTCGGCGCGGATGGCTTGGCGCCCCTCCACCAAGCGGCGGTACTTCTCCCACTGCTCCCCTTCCCGCTCATGGGTCACCTCGTAGAGGCTGCGACCCGTCTCCATGGTCATGACGCCTCCCTCATAGCCGGGGGCAGAGACATAACTGAGCCTGTGCTCGCCATCGGTTTCCCAGAACCAGTCCGAGGCCATGGCGGCAAAGCGGCGAAACCGGCGCTCGCTCGCCTGCAGCTCCCGGGTCTTGAGCGCCACCTGCTGCTGGAGCCGGGCCCGATAGGCGATGTTGACCAGGGCCTGGGAGATGAGGGGCTGGCAGCGGGCCAGCGCCGCCTTGCTCTGCAGATCCAGCCCGCCCCTGACCGAGTGGCGGCAGAGCAGTATGCCGGTAAAGCCCGGGGCATGCAGGCCGGTCAGCATCAGGCTGGCCCAGCCCGGCTTGCCCGCCAGCCCGGCGAATTCGGGCAGCTGGGCCGGGTCATAGACGACCAGGGTCTCCCCCGCCAGGGCGCGGGCGAAGAGGGGGGAGTGCCGCCAGCCCTGGCCGCACTCGGCTGGCTCTGTGCTCAAATGGGTGACACCCGTCCCCGCCTCCCAGCTCAGGACATCCGCCTGCTCGAAGCCGATGAAGGGCTGCAGGCTACGGATCAGGCTCAGCAGCACCTGCTCCAGGGTGCGGGCATCGGCCAGGGCGCCGAGGCCGGCCAGCAGGGTCTGGGACTCCTGACGGTACTGGGCCTCCCGGGCACGGCAATGAACCAGCTCCACCAGGGTGGCTTGCAGCTTGTCGTTCAGTGCCTCCAGCGCCTTGCTGTCACGGCCCGTCTCAGGATGCATCGACGCCTCCCAGCAGCACCACGGCGGAGACCATGAGGTTGCCATGGGCCAGCTCCCCATGGGGCAGTCTCCCCTGCTCGCCGAAGGTGAAGGGGGTGATGAAGGGGATGGCCCCCAGCTGCGCCTCGAGCAGGTTGCCAACCCCCTGGATCCGCTCCCCCAGGGCGAGCCGGGAGCCGGCGCAGAAGATGAGCAGGGCCCCCAGGGGACGCACGGCGCCGCAGCCACCATAGCCCGGCTCTATGTGCGCCGCCAGGCTGCGGGCCAGCAGCCCCTCGGCGCTGCCATGCATCAATATCAGCCGCTCCCCCGGCTCGATGGCGGTGAAGAGCCGCAGGCCGCCCCGGGCCGTGACGGCCTCGGGATGGGAGAGCTTGTAATAGGGTACCCCGTCCAGGGTGCCCCGCTGGCGCGCCAGGGGGGCCAGGGTGCTCTGGGCCAGGATGGGCCCCACCGGAAAGGGGGCCAGGCCGCGCCAGCTGGCATAGACCCAGGCGGCCGGCTCGCCATCTATGGTCAGCACCTCGCGCCCATCGCACGCGGTCACCAGGCCATGGTGGGCGGTGGCCAGATAGCCGGAGTGGAACTGAAACGCCAGCTCGCAGTCGGGATAGAGCAGGGCCAGCACCACCCCCTCTCGCCCCTCCCCCCCCTGCCAGCAGAGTTGCCAGTCGCCACGGATGGCGTCATCTGCGGCAGAGCCCCCCACCACGGGCACCCGGCAACCGAACTCGTCCTCGATGGCCGCGAGCAGCCCCTCCTCCCGGCCTGGGCTCGCGTGCAGCAGCACCATGGCCGGCAGCTCGCCGGGGCGCCCCGCCTCGGCCATGGCGCCGTGCAGCAGGGCCCGCATGTCGACCGCCTCCCCCAGCTCCCCTGCCACCCCGTAGCACCCCGTCTCATCGAACAGGGCCGCCACCGCCAGCCCCCAGCCCTGGGCGCTGTGATAACCGGTCTGGGTCTGCACCCCGTGGCAGGAGCTGCAACCGATGAGACGGACATGGGGATAGCGCCCGGTCAAGGCCTGACGCAGGACGCCGGCATCGTGGGCCTGGGTAAAGTAGACGATCAGCAGGGATGGCAGGGCCGCGGGGGCCAGCTCCTCGAGGCGCTCGCACACCTCGCGGCAGGCGAGGGCCGAGCTGGCTGCGAGGGAGTGAGCCGTCAGAAAGTTCACTGCTATCTCCTGTGGAATCTCATTGGTCGATGAGGCGGTCATGACATCGGGAACCTCGCCAGACTGTGACGAGTCCACGCCTTCCCCGCCCTGGGCAAGAAAATCAGGTGCAGCAACCAAGCAAAAGTCATACCCTTTGCAAAAAAATCCCGCGCATCCTCAGGTGCTGTGCCAGGGAGAACAACAAGATGAGGCCCATGGCGACCCCGGGCCCATCATGAGCCTGCACGGGGACACTTATGTGGCAGAAAAATATCAATGACTTCCAACGGGTGGTGGCCATCGGCGGTGGCCATGGCCTGGGGCGGGTGCTCTCCTCCCTCTCCTTCCTGGGTGCCCGCCTGACCGGCATAGTGACCACCACGGACGATGGCGGCTCCACCGGCCGGCTGCGCCAGAGCCAGGCCTGCATCGCCTGGGGAGATATGCGCAACTGCCTCAACCAGCTGGTGACCGAACCCAGCATCGGCAGCATGCTGTTCGAACACCGCTTCGCCGGCCGGGGCGAGCTGGCCGGGCACAACCTCGGCAACCTGATCCTGCTGGCGCTGGACAACCTGTCGGTGCGTCCCCTCGACGCCATTCGCCTCATCAGCAACATGCTGAAGATAGAGGCCCAGTTGCTCCCCATGTCCGAGTTCCCCACCGATCTTTGTGCCAGCACCGCCTGCGGCAACCGGATCCTGGGGGAGGTCTCCATCGACCAGCTGGAGAGCCCGCCCCTCTCCCTCTCCCTCAGTCCCAGGGTCACGGCGACCCGGGAGGCGGTGCAGGCCATCGCCGAGGCCGAGATGATCATCCTGGGCCCGGGCAGCTTCCTCACCTCCATCATGCCCCCCCTGCTGTTGGAGGAGATCGCCCAGGCCATCGGTCAGAGCCGGGCCCGCCTGGTGTTCATCACCAATCTGGTGGCCGAGCCGGGTCCCGCCGGCCAGATGGATCTCATGACCCAGTGGCGCTGGCTGGAACAGCAGATTGGCCACGGCCGCATCGACGCCATCATAGGCCCCAAGGATCACTACCCGGCGGCGCTCGATGGCCTGCTGATGACGGCCGATCTGGGGGAAACCGCCCTGCCCCATCGCCACGACAGGGCCAGGCTGAAGGCGGCCCTGGACAAGGCCATCCATTGGCGCAGACATAATTGACGACTATGTGCCATCGCCACAGGCGGCCCCGAACCAGGAGATCCCCTGGCGCAGCCATCATTGACGACTATGCGCCATCGCCACAGGCGGCCCCGAACAAGGTGATCCCCTGGCGCCGCCATCATTGACGACTATGTGCCGTCGCCGCAAGCAAGCCCGAACAAGGTGATGGGTGGCGATGCCGGCTTAGGCCGGGGGACGGCAGTAGTCGTGCAACTGGGTGAAGACCTGGGGCAGGGATTGCTGCAACTGGCCGATGAGCAGGCCGCTCTCGGCGCTATCCTGGCGCTTGCAGGCCTGCTCCAGGGCGATCACCTGTTGCAGACTCTGGCGGGCGCCATAGCTGGCGCAGGAGGATTTGAGGCTGTGGGCGAGCCGCCCCAGGGAGTGCCACTGGGCCTGTTCGAACAGGGGTGGCAGCTGGGCCAATTGCTCCCCCACCTCCTCGATGAATACCTCGATCACCACGGGCATCATCTCTTCGCCAATGTCTTCGGCCAACTGGGCCAGAACCGCCTCGTCCAACAGTGTCATCTTGCCTCCTGCAGTGTGGTACCCAAATAGAACATACATCGCTATCGGCGAACAAGGGAGTCAAATCGTCCCCAAGAGGGCGACGCGCACGAGATGGCAAAAGTGTGATCGGGCTCGACAATCGCGCACTTATCACCCCCAGGCCTCGCCGGAGCCGCGACAAAGGGGTTGCAACAAAATTAACAATCAAGCAACAATGCAGGCCATGAGACAGAGCGCGGCTCGACAACACCTCATCCCTTTTTGCCTGTATGGCTGCTGCGAAGAACCAGGGTAGATATCTACCCTGGTATTTTTTAGACCGGATTGTCGATGTCGACGAAGATGACCTCGAGTCCGTGCTCGGCGGCCAGCCACTCCCCCAACGCCTTGACCCCGTAGCGTTCGGTCGCATGATGACCGGCGGCGAAGAAGTGCATCCCCATCTCGCGGGCCGTGTGTATGGTCTGCTCCGAGGCCTCCCCCGAGATGAAGGCATCTATGCCCTGCTCGGCAGCCAGGGTGATATAGCTCTGGCCACCCCCGGTACACCAGGCCACTGTCTCGATGAGGGCGGGGCCGTTCTCGCCGCAGTGCAGCGGCGTGCGTCCCAGCCGCTCCCCTATCCTCGCCGCCAGGGCCTCCCCGCTCATGGGCTCGGCCAGCTTGCCGACCATGGCGACGCTCTTCTTGTCCCAGGGCTCCAGGCCGCGGCGCACCTGGATGTCCAGCAGGCGGGCGAGCTGGGCGTTGTTGCCCAGTTCGGGGTGAACATCCAGGGGGAGGTGATAGGCAAACAGGTTGATGTCGTGGCTGAGCAGGGTCTTCAGGCGGCGCTGCTTCATGCCGGTGATCACCTCGGATTCCCCCTTCCAGAAGTAACCATGATGCACCAGGATGGCGTCGGCCCCCTGGGCCACGGCGGCGTCGAGCAGCGCCTGGCTGGCGGTGACCCCTGTGACTATCTTGCGGATCTCGTCGCGGCCCTCGACCTGCAGCCCGTTGGGACAGTAGTCCTTGATGGCGTGGGGTTCGAGCAGCGTATTGAGCAGATTGGTGAGTTTTTGGCGGCGGATCATAGGCCCCTCTGTGCCCTCATGGGCGCGATGACAAAGGGCCATGATAATCGAGCCCGCCGACCAAGGCCATGGCGGCGGGCGCGAGGAGGGGCGACGACTCAGACGGGCAGCGGGATCCCGGCCTCGCGCATCTGTGCCAGCTTGTAGCGCAGGGTGCGCGGGCTGATGCCAAGACGCTCGGCCACCGCCTTGCGACTGCCGTTGCAGTCATGGAGGGTGTCGAGGATGATCTGGTGCTCCTGCTGCTTGAGCTCGCTGCCGAGTCGATCGCCGCACAAGGGGCGCTCGGGTTCGGCTGCGACGCCCTGCGGCCCCTCCCCAGGCTCCCCCGCCAGGGCCGAGAAGGCCTCCTCGGCGCCAGGCTCCAGGATCAGCTGGGCGGCGCCTATCTCCCCCTCGGTGGAGAGGATCAGAGCCCGCTGCACCACGTTGTCCAGTTCGCGCACGTTGCCGGGCCAGGGGTGCGCCAGCAAGTGGGCCGCCGCCTGGGCTGACAGCCTGGGGGTCGGCATGCCCTGCTGCTGGGCATGGAGCGCCAGCAGGTGCTCGGCCAGGGGCAGGATGTCGCCGGGGCGCTCGCGCAGGGCACGCCAGCGCAGGGGGAAGACGTTGAGCCGGTAGTAGAGATCCTCGCGAAAACGCCCCTCCTGCACCGCCTTGTGCAGATCCCGGTTGCTGGTGGCGATGACCCGCACGTCCAGGGGGATCATCTTGCGGCTGCCAAGCCGCTCCACCTCTTTCTCCTGCAGCACTCGCAGCAGCTTGGCCTGCAAGGAGAGATCCATCTCGGTGACCTCATCGAGCAGCAGCGTGCCCCCCTGGGCCTGCTCGAACTTGCCGGGACAGCCCTGAACGGCGCCGGTGAAGGCCCCCTTCTCGTAGCCGAACAGGGTCGCCTCCAGCATGTTTTCCGGGATGGCGGCGCAGTTGATGGCCACGAAGGCCTGCTCGCTGCGGGGGGAGTTGTCATGGATATAGCGGGCCAGCACCTCCTTGCCGGTACCGCTCGGTCCGGTCACCATCACGGTGGCCTCGCTGCGGGCGACCCGGGTCGCCAGCTGGAACAGTTCGGCGCTGCGGGGATCCCCATAGACCACGGCCCGCTTCTCCACCCGCTGGGCCGGCACATAGCGGCTCACCTGATTGAGCAGCACCTCGGGGGAGAAGGGCTTGGCCAGATAGTCGATGGCCCCTTCCCGCATGGCGCGCACGGCGCCATCTATGTTGGCATGGGCCGTCATCAGCAACACGGGGATCTGGGGGTAGGCCTGGCGGATGTTGCCCAGCAGGGTCAGGCCATCCATGCCCCCCATCTGGATGTCGGAGATCACCATGTCAAAAGGCTGGCGCGACAGGGCGAGCAGGGCCCGCTCGCCACTCTCGGCCTCGCGGCACTGGTAGCCCCCGAGCATCAGGGTATCGATCAGCGCCTCGCGCAGACCGGCATCGTCTTCCACCACCAGGATACGGGCCTGGGTCATGCGACACCTCCAAGTTGCAGCGGCTGTTGATGCAAGGGAAACGAGAGGGTGAAGCAACTGCCGTCACCGGGGACGGAGGCGACCTTGACCTCCCCCTGGTGGGCGCGCACCACGGACTGCACCACCGCCAGCCCAAGGCCGGTGCCCTGGCTGCGGGTGGTGAAGAAGGGCTCGAAGATCTGGGCCAGCTGCTGATGGCTCATGCCCTTGCCGTTGTCTATCACCCTCAGCTCGACCCGGTTGTCGCAGCGCACCGCGCTGACCATGAGGGAGTCGGCCCCCGCCTGGGCACCGTTGGCGATCAGGTTATTGATGGCACCCGCCAGGGCGCTGCTGTTGGCCAGCAGGCAGAGATCCGGCTCGGGCGCCTCCATGTGCAGGCGGCAACCCTGTTGTTCGCAGAAGGCCTCGGCGCCGGCCTGCACCTCGGCCAGCAGCCCCTGGACCGAGAGGGGGGCCACCACCTGGCTCTCGCCGCTGCGGGCAAACAGCAAGATATCACCTATCTGCTGCTCCAGATCCTGCAGCCTGGCCATCAGCTTCTGCTGGAACAGGATGCGGGACTCGGGTTTCAGGGTGCGGTTGGCCAGGTTGGCGCCATAGAGCATGGCCGCCGACAGGGGGGTACGGATCTGGTGGGCCAGGGAGGCCGCCATGTTGCCCAGGGCCGAGAGGCGCTTCATGTGGTTGACCCTGTCTTGCAGACGACGGGTCTCGGTGAGGTCGGTGAGAAACACCAGCTGGCCGGGCTGATCCGGCAGCGGCTGGGTCGAGAGCTGCACCCGGCGGCCATCTCGCAGGGAGATCTCGTGACCATCGTCGGCCCGTGGCTCGAAGCAGCGGCCGATGATGGCGCGCCAGCTCATCCCCTCCAGGGGCTCGCCGAGCAGGGCATGGGCGGCGGGATTCGCCCGGGTGATGATCCCCTGACCATCGAGCAGGAGCACCCCGGTCGGCAATGCCGTGAAGATGGCATAGAGCTGACTGACTTCGTGGGACTGGACCGGGTTGTCTTGCTGCTGGCTCGTCATAAACCTGACCTCAAACAAAGAATGCGATCAGGTTATTCAAGTTCTATGCCATCTTATTTATCTGATATAAATCATGAAGTTAAAAACGAGGCGTCAAGGGGTTGACCCTAGGCCTCCTTGCTCATGCCATATTTTTTCATCTTCTCCACCAGGGTGGTGCGACGCATGCCGAGCAGATCGGCGGCCCGGGCCACCACCCCCTCCTGGGACTCCAGGGCCTGGCGGATCAGCTCCACCTCGAGGTCGGCCAGCATCTCCTTGAGATTGACCCCCTCCTGGGGAAGCTGCATCAGGTTGCCCCCCGACGCGCCGGTCACCAGCGCCGGGGGATCCTGGAACACGGCGGCCAGGGCATCGCGCTCATCCATCTCGGTCAGGCGCGCATCCCGCGGCTCGCAGGGCAGCAGGCGGTAGCGGCTCGGCAAGTCTGCGACGTCCACTATCTGCTGGGGATAGAGGATCAGCAGGCGCTCGAGCAGATTGGAGAGCTCGCGCACGTTGCCAGGCCAGGGGTACTGCATCAGGGATTCCATGGCGCGCTGGGTCAGGCGAATGAAACCCTGGTGCTGCTCCGAGTGGCGATTGAGCAGCTCTTGCAGCAGCAGCGGGATGTCATCGACCCGATCCCGCAGCGGCGGCGTCTCTATGGGGAAGACGTTGAGGCGATAGTAGAGATCCTCGCGAAACTCCTGGCTGCGGATCATGGCCTCCAGATCCCGGTGGGTGGCCGCTATGATGCGCACATCCGCCTGGATCGGCTTGCCGCCGCCGACCCTGTCGAACAGCCGCTCCTGCAGCACCCGCAGCAGCTTGACCTGCATCGGCATCGGCATGTCCCCTATCTCGTCGAGGAAGAGGGTGCCGCCCTGGGCCAGTTCGAAGCGCCCGCGCCGCGCCGCGATGGCGCCGGTGAAGGCCCCCTTCTCGTGGCCAAACAGCTCGCTCTCGAGCAGCTCGGCCGGGATGGCGCCGCAGTTGATGGGCACGAAGGGGCCGTCGGCACGGCCGGAGAGTTCATGGATGGCGCGGGCCACCACCTCCTTGCCGGTGCCGGACTCGCCGAGGATCAGCACGTTGGCATCCGTCTGGGCCACCTGGCCGATGAGGCGGCGCACCTCCTGGATCCCCTTGCCCTTGCCCACCAGCAGGCGCAGCAGGGTCTGCCCCTTGTCATGGGTCTGCTGTCTGGGATGCAGGGAGACGAACGCCTGGCAGAAGTGCAGGTGCCGGGTCAGGGATTCGTAGGAGAAGGGCGCCTCGGCCACGCCGATGAAGTTGCTGTTGGGCAGCTCGGTCTCGATCAGGGAGACGAAGGGGGTGCGGGGATACTGCTCGAGCAGCGTGCTCAGGGGACGATCCGCCAGCTCGCCTATCAGTACCCCTTGCAGGGGGCTCGATGCCTCGATGGCCATGTCCAGATCCGCGGGCGCCACCTCCTGCCAGGGCAGCCCCATGAAGGAGAGCACTGTGCCCAGCTGCTGGCGTCTAGCGACATCCGAATCCACTATCAGCACACCCATTGCCATCATAACCTTCCCTCTCGACCATGTGTTTTTGTTATACCCGTCCATGCCCTGCCAGGGGAGCCATGGTCACAAGGCGCACAAACTGCCAAAATTCCGGCGCCTTGTCAAAAACTGTCGCGCCAGAGTGTGTCCTGGCAAGCATAGTCGCAAAGAACGTATTCAATCAGAGCTTGATTTTCACTGCTGGTTCAATAGGTTAGATTTGTTTGAGGCTCGCGTAGCGGCACTCGGGAAAACGGGTGCAGGTCAGAAATTGCTTGCCGGCATAGGGGCCCTTGCGCGCCTCGCGCGCCTGCAGGGGGGCGGTGCAGCGGGGACAGGCATTGGGCTCGAGCAGCGGTTCGGCTGCCTCGGCCTGCTCCTCTTCCCCGGGCAGGGCGCTGAAGCGGGTCAGGGGCGCCTCCTCTTGCGAGGCGATCGGCGCGGCACTGGCTGGTCGGTGCGCGGGCCCCTCTTGCGGGCCCGGCGCCTGCTCCGCTCGCTCGTGGCGCTTGCCCCTGGCTTGTCCGGCGGCGCGCGGCGACGGCCGCTCCTCGCGCCCCCCGGCCCTGGGGGTCTCCTCCAGCTCGACCGATGCCAGGGCATCGGGATTGAAGGTGGGCTCGCGCCGCTCGCCCCCGGGGAAAGTCAGGGTCTCCAGGGAAGTCTCTTCCTCCTCCGCCAGCAGGGCCAGCACCCTCTCCTTGAGCTCCTCCAGATCCCCCTGCTCGCCCCCTTCCAGCACCAGCAGCGGCAGGTCGGCGCGCTCGCACAGGGCCATCAACCAGCGATCCCGGCCCGGCCGACGCTTGCCCTGCCCCGGCGCCAGTCGCTCCAGGGCGCAGAGCAGGGAGAGATCCTCGGGATGGCAGAGCAGATAATCAAACTGCCTGTCCCCCATGGCCTGCAGCTGCTTTTGCCACTTGCCCTTGCCGACCCCCTTGCCAGGTTGCAGCACATCCTTGAGCCGGACATGGGTAAACAGCCTGGCCTCCCCCTGCAACAGGGTCTGCAGCGCATCGAATTCACGGTGGCGGTCGGGGGACATGAGCGTCTCTTGCAGGGTGCAGGAGACGATCCTGGCACGGCGGGCACGCCAGATCAGCAGGACAAGAACCAGGGCCAGCAGGAGCAGGCCGGGCAACAGCAGGGCATTCATGGATGGAACAATCCGACAGTCAGAAAGAGGGGCATAATATTACCACAACCCGGCGCGGCAACCCCTATCCCTCATGCTCGTGGCGCGGGGACGCGAGGGAGGCAGAAGAATTTCGGTTTTGCCCCCGCCAGGGGGTTCATCTGGCCTGCAACGGCAGGCACAATGACATGGACTCACACACAAGGAGAGCAGGATGCAAAAGCAATTGGTAGTCACCGTCATCGGTACGGACAGACCCGGCATAGTGGAAGAGCTGGCCTCCCTCATCAGCGCCCAGGGGGGCAACTGGCTGGCCAGTTCCATGAGCGAGCTGGCCGGTCAGTTTGCCGGCATCCTCCAGGTCGGCGTGGACGAGAGTCACTATCGCCCCCTGTGCGAGGCCCTCTCCCTGTTGGACGGGCTCAAGGTGAGCTTCGCCGAAGGAGTGCTCGGCGCCGAGCCGGAGCGCCAGCTGATGCTGACGGTCACCGGCAACGACAGGCCGGGCATTGTCCACGAGGTGGCGAGCATATTGCGCCAGCTCGGGGCCAACGTCATCGACCTGACCACGGGCTGCGAGGCCGCCCCCCACTCGGGCGCCCCCCTCTTCTATGCCCATACCCTGGTCTCCCTGCCCCAGGGCCTCGCGCTCTCTACCCTGATCGAATCCCTGGAGTCCCTCTCGGATGACCTGGTGGTCGACATCGATCAAGACGCGGAAGATTGATGGGGTCGTCATTAAATTGTCACAAAAACGTCATCTAATGAGGCCCATTCGCCCATGGGATGGGATAAGCAGAGGCATAGATGAGCACCGACAAGTTGTATGAAGAGAAAGAACTGAGTTGGCTCTCTTTCAACGAGAGGGTATTGCAGGAGGCGATGGACAAGACGGTGCCGCTCATCGAGCGGATCCGTTTCCTCGGCATCTTCTCCTCCAACCAGGACGAGTTTTTCAAGGTGCGGGTCTCGGAGGTGAAGCGCCGCATCCTCATCAACGAGGTGCACGGCGGCGATGACGACGCCAAGGTGTTGCTGCGGGCCATCCAGCAGAAGGTGATGGCGCTGGGGGAGGCGTTCGACAACACCTACAAGGAATTGCTGATCGCCCTGGCCCGCCACAACATCTTCCTGGTCAACGAGGGCCAGCTCTCCGAATCCATACAGCAGTGGCTGCGGGTCTTCTTCCGGGAGAAGGTGCAACGCCACCTGATCCCCATCCTCCTCAACAAGGAGGTCAACCCGGTCAAGTTTCTCAAGGACGAGTACACCTACCTGGCGGTAGAGATGAAGAAGCATGGCCAGGTGATCCAGTACGCCCTGGTGGAGGTACCCACCAACGATCTGCCCCGCTTCGTGCAACTGCCCGCCGAGGGCACCCGCCGCAAGAAGCAGATCATCATCCTCGACAACATCATCCGCTTCTGTCTGGACGACCTGTTCAAAGGGTTTTTCGACTACGACGAGATAGCCGCCTACGCGGTCAAGCTGACCCGGGATGCGGAGTATGACCTCTCCGACCAGCTCGACCTCAGCCTGGTGGACAAGATGAGCGATGGCTTGAAGCAGCGGCTCACCGCCATGCCGGTGCGCTTCGTCTACGAGCGGGAGATGCCGGCGGCCATGATAAGCTTCCTCAAGCTCAAGCTGCAGATCAGCAGCTACGACGCCATCATGTCCGGGGGGCGCTATCACAACTTCAAGGATTTCATCGGCTTCCCCAATGTGGGCCGGGACTATCTGGAAAACCCCAAGCTGCCGGCCCTCGAATGCCGCGACTTTGACGGCTTCGTCAACGCCTTCGATGCCATCGCCAGGCAGGACATACTGCTCTACTACCCCTATCACAAGTTCCACCACTTCACCGAGCTGGTGCGCCAGGCGGCGTTCGACCCGGCGGTGAGCGCCATTCGCATCAATATCTACCGGGTCGCCAAGAAGTCGCGCATCATCCACTCCCTGATCGATGCCGCCAACAACGGCAAGAAGGTGACCGTGGTGGTGGAGCTGCGGGCCCGCTTCGACGAGGCGGCCAACATCGACTGGGCCAACATCCTCACCGATGCCGGGGTCAAGGTGGTGTTCGGGGTGCCCAGCCTCAAGATCCACTCCAAGCTCTGCCTTATCACCCGGCATGAACACGGGGAAGCGGTGCGCTACGCCCATATCGGCACCGGCAACTTCAACGAGAAGACCGCCAAGATCTACACCGACTTCTCCCTGCTGACCCGCAACCCCGACATCACCGCCGAGGTGGAGGGAGTGTTCGAGTACATCGAGTACCCCTATCGGCGTTACAAGTTCAATCATCTGCTGGTCTCCCCCATCAACTGCCGCCGTCAGCTCTACCGGTTGATTGACAACGAGCTGGTCAACGCCAAGGCGGGCCAGCCCAGCGGCATCACCCTCAAGATCAACAACCTGGTGGACAGGGACCTCATCAACCGCCTCTATGCCGCCGGCCAGGCCGGGGTGCCCATCCAGATGATAGTGCGCGGCATGTGCGCCCTGCGTCCCGGGGTGCCGGGTCTCAGTGACAACATCAAGGTGATCAGCATCATAGACCGCTTCCTCGAGCACCCGCGGGTCATGGTGTTTCACAACAAGGGCAATGTGCAGCTCTACATCTCCAGCGCCGACTGGATGAGCCGTAACATCGACGGCCGCATCGAGGTGGCCACCCCCATCTATGACGAGCGCCTCAAGCAGCGCATCCTGGACATTCTCGATCTGCAACTGAGCGACACCTGCAAGGCGCGGGTGATCGATGCCGAGCAGCAGAACGAGTACGTGAAGCGGGGCAATCGCCGCAAGATCCGCTCCCAGGTCGCCATCTACGACTACCTCAAACGCATCGAGTCAGACCCCAATGGACACTAGCCTCTACGCCGCCGTCGATCTCGGCTCCAACAGCTTTCATATGGTGATCGCCCGTCTCACCGACGGGCGCATGCAGATCATCGACCGGATCAAGGAGCGGGTCAGGCTGGCGGAGGGAATGGACGAGGCGCGCAACATGTCCCCCGAGGCCATGGAGCGGGGGCTGGACTGCCTCGCCCTGTTCGCCGAGCGCTTGTGCAACATACGTCCGGATCAGATCCGCATCGCCGGCACCTATACCCTGCGCCGGGCCAGCAATGCCCGCGAGTTCGTCGCCAGGGCGACGCAACTGCTACGCCACCCCATCGAGGTGATCAGCGGCCAGGAGGAGGCGCGCCTCATCTATCAGGGGGTGGCCCACACCCAGCACCTGGAGGGACGGGTGCTGGTAGTCGACATCGGCGGCGGCAGCACCGAGCTGGTCATCGGCGAGGGCTTCTCCCCCCTGGCCCTCACCAGCCGCAAGATGGGGTGTGTCAGCTTCACCCAGCAGTTCTTTCCCGCCGGCAAGATAGGGCCGTCCCAGTTCGAGGCGGCCGTGTTGGCGGCCCGCCACCAGCTCGATCCGGTGCGGGAGCAGTACCGCGACCTGGGGTGGCAGAGCTGCCTCGGCAGCTCGGGCTCCATTCGCACCGTCCATGACGTCCTGGTGCAGGAGGGGCTGACCGAGGGGGGCATCACCCGGGAGGCGCTGGCGCGCCTGAGCGGGCGCATCCTCGGCCACAAGAAGGTGAGCGCCCTCAAGTTCGATGGCCTGCCCACCGAGCGCCAGGAGGTGTTCGTCGCCGCCGTCGCCATATTGATCGCCCTGTTCGACGCCTTGCCCATCGCGCGGATGGATTACTCCGATGGCGCCCTGCGCGAGGGGTTGCTCTACGAGTTCGAGGAGCGGTTGCAGCACCACGACATTCGCGAGCGCACCGCCCTGGCCCTCGCCAGCCACTACCGCATCGATGGCCGCCAGGCGGCCCGGGTCGAGGCCAGCGCCCTCTCCCTGTTCGATCTGCTGGCCCCTGACTGGCAGCTCGAAGCCGATCCCTACCGCGCCATCTTGCGCTGGGCCGCCCAGCTACACGAGATAGGTCTGGCCATCAACTACGGTGGCATCCATCGCCACTCGGCCTACATCCTGGCCAACACCGATCTGCCCGGCTTCAACCAGGACGATCAGAGCCTGCTGGCGGCCCTGGTCCGCTTCCATCGCAAGTCCCTCAAGCTGGGGGAGCTGCCCCCCCTGCCCAACCATGACGAGCAGACGGTACTGCGCTGCATCCGCATCCTGCGCCTGGCGGTCGCCGCCAACCACAGGCGCCTCGATGGGCTGCTGCCTCCCTGGCAGGCCAGGGCCAGGGGAGAGAGCCTCACCCTCACCCTGCCCGCCCCCTGGTGCGAGGAGAATCGCCTGCTGATGCAGAACCTAGAAAAGGAGCAGGCCTATTGCGCCGAGCAGGGCTGGCAGCTCGACTTTCGGCTCGTCTGACGCGCGGCCATGACGACACAAGGCAGCCCTTGGGCTGCCTTGTGTCGTTTCTTGCCCCCGTCAGTTGAGGCCGGGCAGGATCAGCTTGGCTATCTCGAAGTAGATGATGAGGCCGGTGCCATCCACCAGGGTGGAGATGAAGGGGGCCGACACCACGGCCGGATCCATCCGCAAGCGGCGCAGCAGCAAGGGGATGATGGAGGCGACGATGGCGCTCCACAGCACGATGGCGATGATGGTCAGGGTCACCACCAGGCCCACCTCCATGCCGACCCCCAGGCTCCAGGCCCGCACCCAGGCCGCCAGGGCGATGGCCGCCGACACCAGCATGGCGGTGGAGATCTCCTTGCGCAGCACGGTGCCGAGGTTGCGCAGGGAGACCTCCCCCACCGCCATGGCCCGCACCAGGGTGGTGGTGATCTGGGTGCCGCTGTTGCCGCCGGTGCCGATCAAGAGCGGAATGAAGAAGGCCAGGGCGATGGCCGCCTCCAGCTGCTCCTCGAACGCCCGCAGCACTGTGCCCGTGTAGGCCTCGGCCACGAACAGGATCAGCAGCCAGGCGATGCGCTTGCGCCATAGCTGCCAGGGGGTGGCGTGCAGATAGGGAATCTCGAGGGGAGACGAGCCCCCCTGCAGCTCGGCATCCTCGGTGGATTCCAGCTCCAGGATGTCGGCGGCATCGTCCAGGTGGAAGATGCCGAGCAGGCGGCCGCCGGACTCCACCGGCAGGGAGAGCAGATCCCGCTCCACCAGCATGCGGGCCGCCAGCTCCTGATCCATGCGGGCGTCGAGGCGGATGAGATCGGACTCCATCAGCTCGCCGACCCTCTGCTGGGGATCGGCCACCAGCAGCGCCTTGAGGGAGAGGGTGCCGAGCAGCCGCCCCGCCTCGTCCACCACATAGATATCCTGAAACACCTCGGCATTGTCCCAGGCGTCATGGGTGCGCTGCCGGGCGCGGGCGATGGACTCCTCCCCCTTGAGGGTGAAGAAGTCATGGCGCATATGGGCCCCCACCGACTCGCTCGGCCAGCGCAGCAGCCCCTCGAGCTGGGTCGCCACCGCCTGGGGCAGGTTCGCCATCAGGGTGGCGCGCTCCCGCTTGCCAAGGCTGCGCACCATGGCCAGCAGATCCCGGCGCGCCACCCCGGCCTGCGCCAGGGCCAGCACGCTCGGGTGCAGGCGCAGCAGCAGCCGGGCACCGCAGCGGGTGGCGAGCATGGAGAGCAGGCGGGCGCTGCTCGGGCCCAGGGTGTCGAACAGGCAGTTGAGCTCTTCCTGGCGCAGGGCGAGCAGTTGATCGGCCCGCGCATCCGGGGCCAGCTCGTTGTCGAGCCAGGCTTCCAGGCTCGGCAGATCGAGCAGTTGATGGCGGTTCAGTAACAGGTGTGTTTTCTTCATCACGAATGAGCCTCTGTGGTCCCGGCGCACCGGGCTATCCCCTCGCGGGATGGGCAGACAAGAAAACAGCAATTGATGGACGAGATATCGGCAGGAAATGACGCCGTTCGGCGTGTCACCATCCCCACGTGCCAGCTTTAGCACTGCATAACGTATCCGGCATGCCGGAAGCCACTTGGGTTGACACCTTAATCCGATGAAAACTGTCCTGATCCTGGGCGTCTCTCGACGTCGTGAGATCAGTGGCCTGTGTTTATGCAGGAGCCTCGCCTAACGAGATGCTGCGAACAGACAGGCCGGTGTCATGCACCGGCCTGCTCGACAATGGTCGGCCAGCGCCGGTGTGGAGTCAAACGATATGAGCCTTTATTAACAATCCCTTACAACTCGGCCTGGCCGGACGTCAGCGGATGTAGTCAAACAGGGTCAGCTTGCTGATATTGCTGAACGCCTGCTGGGAGGCGCTCATGGCGGCGTTCTCCTTGGAGAGGGTCGAGATCACCTCATAGAGGTCGATCTCCGAGACCTTGGCCCTGGCCTGCTGGTTGAGGGTGTCGAGCCCGGTGTTGGAGCTCATCACCTGCTCCAGGCTGTTCATCCGCCCCCCCAGGCTGCCTATTCCCATGTCCACCCGCTGGCGGGCATTGCCGAGGTGCACCTGGGCATCTTGCGCCCGCAGTTGAAAGTCCTCATTGGAGAGGTTGGGGTCGCGCAGGGCGCCGATGAAGTCGGAAATGCCGTTGAGTATGTTGTCATTGGTCGGCTTGTCGAGGGAGAACTCCTGCACCGTGCCTGCCGCCTGATCAAGGCTGAGGGTGAGGCCGTTGAAGTTGATCTCTCCCCCCGCCACATAGTCGCCATTTTGCAGCACATTGCCGCCCGGATCCGTGATCTGGTAGCTGTCCGGCGCCCCCGCCACCGTGGTGACAGTGTACTTGTTGCTGGTCAGGGTGCTGTCGTAGCCGGTGCGGTAGAAGTTGTCGAACTGGCCCTGATCGCTCACCTCGACCTGGATGTTGGCCGTGTCGGCGCTGGCGCTGCGCCGGGTCGGCACCGTCTCGAACAGATCCTGACCCGAGTCGTTGGCGGGGATGCGCACCGTGGGGGAGACCTGGATCTCCCGCTGGCCCGTGTCCCCCTGGAACGCATAGTTGCCGTCGACGTCCTTCACGAACGGCTGGTTCTTGCTCTGGTTGCCGCCGAAGATGTACTCCCCCTGGGAGTTCCGGCTGTTCATCAGATCGAACATCTGCTGCTGCAACCCTTCCAGCTCCTTGGCCACGGACTCCCGATCCGCCTGGCTCAGGGCGGAATCGTTGGATTTTTGCATCAGGGTCTGGGCGCTGAGCATGGCCTCGTTGATGGAGGTGAGTATGGTCTCCTCATGGCCCAGGCTGTTCTCCAGCAGGCTGCCGTTGACGCTGTACTGCTGGAACAGATCGATCTCCTTGGTCAGCGCCATCTTCTGGCCCATGCCGGAGGGATCTTCCCCCGCCGTCTTGAACTTGTCACCGGAGTAGAGCTGCTCGTAGGCGGTATTTTGCCGCTCCGCCGCCGCGCTCAGGGAGGAGAGCCCCCGGTTGTACATCATGTTGGTGGTGATACGCATGACTTACCTCACGGATGACAGCAGGGTGTCGAAGATGGTTTTGGCGGTGCTCACCACCTGGGCCGAGGCGGCATAGGCCTGCTGGAAGCGGATGAGATTGCCCGCCTCCTCGTCCAGGCTGACCCCGGAGACGCTCTCGAAAATTGCACTGCTCTGCTCCAGCTTGCCCTTGTTGGCCAGCATCTCGGTATTGGCCTGACTGGTCTTGTTGCCCAGACCGACCACCAGCCCGGTGTAGGCCTCGTTGAGGGTCATCTTGTCATTGCCGCTGGCGGCGCTGCTGCTCTTGCGCACCAGATCCTTGTTCTGCAGCTCGGCCAGGGCCAGGCCGTTGGCATTGTCGGAGAAACCGTTCTGGTTGTAGCTCAGGGTGAAGCTGTCATTGGCGGCAACCTGGCCCGTGATGCTGAATTCGTAGCCGGGGTCGTTGCCGGGATCCCCATAGACCTTGGGACCGCCGAGGGGGTTCTCGAGGGCGGCCATCAGGTTCTGCCCCTTGCTGCTGGCGGGGGCCACCCCGATCAGGGTGGTGCCGTCGCTGCCATAGACTTCGTAGTTGCCGCTGTCGTCTATCTTGATCACCTGCGGTGCATTCGGGTCCAGGTTGTTGCTGGCAAAGCCAGAGCCCGCCCCCGTGTTGCCGATGGCGCCGAGGGCGATGGTGGCCGAACCCAGGTTTTGGCTGTTCTTGTCGGCCTTGAGCGGGGAGGCCAGCGCCAGATCCTCGGCGCGGTTGATCAGCTTCTCCAGGCCCGCGGCCGCCTGCTTGGTCGGCTGCAGCAGGATCTTGTCCCCCGCAGCCGGGGTGCCGGAGAGGTCCAGGGAGAGACCGTGCCCCGGCACCTCGAAGCCGCTGACGGGCACTGTGTTGCCGGTGGCGACCGAGGTGCGCTTGCCGTCGACGCCGATGGCGAACACCTCAAAGTCGGTGGCGCTGCTGAAGCTCACCTCGTAGTCGAGGGCGGTGACTTCGCTGCCCTTGCCGGGCATGAAGCCGACCGTGGCCGCCCCCGTGCCGCTGTTCTTGCCATAGGGCAGGCCTTCGCTGCCGGGCAGGGAGAAGAGATCCCCCCCCAGCTCGTTGTCGAGATCCATCCCCAGCCGGTTCTGCTGGTTCATGGCATCCCCCAGGGCGACCGCCAGCTGACCCAGCTCGCGCTTGGTGGGCTCCAGATCGCTGCGGGCGGCGAACAGGCCGCCCAGCCCCCCGCCCAGGGTCTTGTTGTCTATCTTGGTCTGGTTCTTGCCCAGGTTGAGCTGCAGCGCCTTGTCCCGGGAGTCGGGATCCCCGGGGATCACGCTGAACTGGGCCACCGAACCATCGAGCACCAGGGAGTGGCCCGTGCTCATGTTGACCAGCACGCTGCCGTTGGGCTGGGTGACGGTACGGATGTCCATCTTGGCGGCGAGCTGGGCGATGGCGTCGTCGCGCTGATCGTAGAGCGCCAGACTCTCCTCCGCCGTGCCCTGGGTGCGCACTATGGCCTTGTTGATCTCGTTGATGTTATTGAGCAGGCTGTTGACCTGCTGGGTCTCGTCGTCGATGCGATCGTTGATGACGTCGCTCTGCTTGTCGAACTGGGACGAGAGGGTGTGGAAGCGATTCACCATGCTGGTGAGTTCGGTGAGGGTGCTGTTGCGCGATCCCAGATCCGCCGGTGACTCGTTGGCGGTATGGAATCCCTTGAAGTAGGCGGTGATGGCGGTGCCGACGCTGTTGCTGGTGTCCCCCAGCAGGCTGTCCACGGTGGAGAGCTGTTCGAAGCGCATGGAAGAGGCGCTGAAGGCAGAGGTATCCCGGCGCAGTTCGCCTTGGGCATACTGGTTGATCACCCGCTCGCTCACGCTCTCGCCGGTGCCAAAGCCGATGGAATTGGTGTAGATCAGGGTGCGTTCACGCACATAGCCCTGGCTGTTGACGTTGACTATGTTGTTGCTGGTGGTCTGCAGCAGCTTCTGATGCGCCAGTACCCCGGATGTTCCTATCCCAAGCAGATCGCTTGCCATGCTTTACAGCTCCGTCTCTGTGTACTGGGCAATGGGTCCACTGCGCAATACCTGTTTCAATTTACTGGCGTATTGGGGGTCGGTGGCATAGCCAGCCTGTTGCAGGGCTTCAAAATAACGGTCCGGACTGTCCACCTTGGCCAGGGCGCCCTTGTAACGGCTCCCGGAAGTCAGGAAGTCGACATAGTCATTGAAGCTCTCTTCAAACGACTCGTAGGAACGAAACGCCGCCTTCTGGCGCGAGGCCACCCCTTGTTCGTACTCCAGGGTGCTGACCACCGCCTTGTCCCCCTGCCAGCGCGGATCCGCCTTGATGCCAAACAGGTTATGGCTCATCTGGCCGTCGCCATCCTTGATGACCCGCTTGCCCCAGCCACTCTCCAGGGCCGCCTGGGCCACCAGCACCGCCGGGCTCAGTCCCAGCTTGTCGGCGGCCTTCTTGGCCAGGGGCATCAGCTTGCTGACGAAGTCACTCGGTGACTCGAAGGCGGTGATGGCCCCGCCAGCCTGACTGCCCTGCTCCGCTTTGGGCCCCATGGCAGGCACGCTGCGGGCGCGCCTGCCAACCGCCTGCTCGGGCTGGGCCGTCGTATTCATCTCTTTCTCAGCAAAATCCTTGCCAACTTTGGAGGCTTCAATCAGACCATGTTCGCCGGGGGCCGGGGCCACATAGGGCTTGTAGACCCGCTCGGTGCGCTGGGGCAGCTTGAGGACGCGACCATCCTCATGCTTGAAGCTGTCGGGGGAGAACTGCTTGACCACCATCTCGGCCAGCCCCAGTCCCCCCTTGCCGGACATGTCCGACACCCGCTGCTGGTCGAGCATGCCCTCGTAGAACTGGGTGTAGCTGCTGCTGAAGGGGTTGTCCGCGGTCAAGGACTGGCTCGCCTCGCGCATCCCCTTGAACAGCATCTGGCTGAAGATGGACTCGAACTGGCGGGCCGCCGACTGGAGCGCCTGTTGCTTGCCCTCCTTGCTCATGCTCATCTGGCGCAGCTTGTCCAGGTTCTGGATGTCCTGCACCATGCCCAGATCCACGCCTTTATTGTCGATATTCGCCATCTTGCCTACCTTCTTTGCCGCCTGTGGCAACCCCTTGCCGGGGGACCCTGCCTGTTTGCCCAATATATGACCGACTGACACCTGTCCGTTACCGCCCCAGGGCGTCGAGCCCCTCATGGGTCAACCCGGTGCCACTTACAGAATGACCAGTTGCCCCTCGATGGCCCCTGCCTGTTGCAGGGCTTCGAGGATGGCCATCAGATCCCCCGGGGCTATGCCCACCTGATTCACCGCCCGCACCAGATCGTCCAGGGTGGCGCCGGTGTCGAGCTTGAACATGCGCCCGTCTTCCTGCTGCACATTGATGGTGGAGTTGTTGGTGACCGCCGTATCCCCGCCCGCCAGGGGGTTGGGCTGCGAGACCTGCTGGTTCTCGGCGATGGTCACCGTCAGGCCGCCGTGGCTGATGGCCGCGGGTTTGAGCCTGACCTGGCTGCCGATGACGATGGTGCCGGTGCGGGAATTGACGATGATCTTGGCCGCTTCGGCACCTGGATCCACCTCCAGGTTCTCTATGGTGGCGAGGTAGGCGACCCGTTGACCGGGATCCCGCGGGGCGAACACCTTGACCGAGGTGGCATCCAGGGCCTGGGCCGTGTTGGGCCCCACCAGGTTGTTGATGGATTCCGCCAGCCGGCGCGCCGTGGTGAAGTCGGATCGGTTGAGGTTGAAGGTGATGGTGTCCCCCTGGCTGAAGGAGTTGGGCACCTCACGCTCGACGGTGGCGCCATTGGCGATGCGGCCCACGGTCGGGGTGTTGATCACCACCTTGGAGCCATCCGCCCCCTCGGCCCCCAGGCCGCCGACCACCAGGCTGCCCTGGGCCACCGCATAGACCCGCCCATCGAGCCCCTTGAGGAAGGTCTGCAGCAGGGTGCCGCCCCGCAGGCTCTTGGCCTCGCCGATGGCGGATACGGTCACGTCTATGGTCTGGCCCGGCTTGGAGAAGGGGGGCAAGTCGGCGTGGATGGCCACCGGCGCCACGTCCTTGATCTTGGGCTTGATGTTGTCCGGCACCTTGATGCCGAAGTTGTTGAGCATGGTGCGAAAGGTCTGCTCGGTGAAGGCGTTGTTCTTCTCACCGGTGCCGGGCAGGCCCACTACCAGGCCGTAGCCCAGCAGCTGGTTGCTGCGCACCCCTTCCACCGAGCTGATGTCCTTGATGCGGGCGGCGCTGGCCCCCTGGGGCAGCAGGGTGAAGAGGCAGCACAGGCACAATACGCTGAGTCGTGTCATGGGAAGTCCTAGCACTAGAGCGGCCACCAGGGACCATTGAAGAAGCTGGTCAGCCAGCCCTGCTCCTGGGTATTGGCCAGGTCCCCGGTACCACCGTAGTGGATGCGGGCATTGGCCACCTTCTGGGAGGAGACGCTGTTGTCCGAGGTGACATCTTCGGGGCGGATGAGGCCGGTGATGCGGATGTATTCGTTGCCGTTGTTGAGCATGATCCACTTCTCGCCGCGCACCACCAGGTTGCCGTTGGCGAGCACCTTGGCCACGCTGACCGAGATGCTGCCCTGCAGGCTGTTGCTCTGATCCGCCTTGGCCTGCCCCTTGAACGCGCTGTTCTGACCGATGGAGGCTGACATGTTGTAGGCGCCGGCCGTGATGGGCACGCCCCCCAGGCTCACCGGATCCAGATTGAACTCGTTGTCCTTGCCGGTCTGGGTGTTGGCCTTCTTGGAGGCGGAGGTGGATTCCGCCAACTCTATGGTGATGATGTCGCCGACCTTGTGGGCCTTGATGTCCGAGTAGATGCCATTGACCTGATCGGGCTGAAAGATGGCGCCGGTCGGGCGCACCGACACCGGCTCGGACTCGCCATAGACGGGGGCGAACTCGGGGTCGTCCGGCTTGGCGGTATTGAGGGTGCTGGTACAGCCCCCCAGCGCCAGCAGACTCAGCATCCAGATGGTTTTCACTATGAGACTCCCGTTACAGCCGCTGGGTCAGGTAGGACATCATGGAGTCCACCGCCGAGATCACCTTGGAGTTCATCTCGTAGACCCGCTGGGCCTGGATGAGGTTGACCAGCTCCTCGGTGACGTTGACGTTGGAGACTTCCAGCATCCCCTGCTTGATGACCCCGAGGCCATCCGCCCCGGCCACCCCTTCGATGGGGGCGCCGCTGGACTGGGTCTCGAGGAACATGTTCTCCCCCATGGGTTGCAGACCGGAGGCATTGACGAAGTCGCTGATGTTGATCTGGCCTATCACCTGGGAGGCGCCATCCCCCTTGAGCTGGATGGAGATCTGACCATCCTCCCCTATGGTGACGCTCTGGGCGTTTTCGGGGATCTGGATCTCGGGTTGCAGCGGGTAGCCATTGCCCGGGGTGACGATGGTGCCCTCGTCATTGAGGGTGAACTGGCCGTTGCGGGTGTAGGCGCTGCTGCCGTCCGGCAGCTGCACCTCGAAGAAGCCGCGACCATTGATCATCAGGTCCAGGGAGTTGTCCGTGGTCTGCACATTGCCCTGGCTGAAGCTCTTCTGGGTGGCGACCACCTTGGCCCCCGCCCCCAGCATCAGGCCGGAGGGCAGCTCGGTATCCGCCGAGGAGCGTCCCCCCGGCTGATTGATGTTCTGATAGAGCAAGTCTTCGAAGATGGCGCGGGACTTCTTGTAACCCACCGTGCTGGCGTTGGCGAGGTTGTTCGAGGTGACGGCGATGTTGGTCTGCTGTGCATCCAGCCCCGTCTTGCCTATCCAAAGTGCAGGATTCATGTCTGGCTCCTAATTAGCTGATACGCAGCAGTTGGGTTTGGGCTTCGTCGTTCTCCTGGGCCGTCTTCATCATCTTGACCTGGGTTTCGAACTGACGCTGCAAGCGAATGAGGTTGGTCATCTCGTCGACCACATTGACGTTGCTCCCCTCGAGGGAGCCGGCAATCAGGCCCACCTCGGCGGAAGCGGGTTCCGGCTGGCCGTCCTTGCGGCGAAACAGGCCATCCTGCCCCTTCTCCACCGCGTCCGCGGCCGGACGCACCAGCTTGATGCGCTGAAAATCCTCCGGCAGGTTGGGCGCGGCCCCCTCGGGGCGACCCGTGATGGTGCCGTCCCGGTTGATTTCAAGCTTCTCCAGCGGCAGCGGCAAGACGATGGGCCTGCCGGCCTCGTCCACCACATTGAGGCCGGTGCTGGTCTGCAGATTGCCGGTGGCGCTCAGCTCCAGGTTGCCCATGCGGGTGAAGGCCTCGCCCCCCTTGCCGTCCTGCACCGCGATCCACCCCTGCCCGTCTACCGCCACGTCCAGATCCCGGCCCGTGGTCATCAGCATGCCGTGCTGCAGGTTCTGGCCCGGCCGCTCCGTCATGGCGAAGACCCGGGTCGGCAAGCCTTCGCCGAACGCCTGCATGGCGCGAGCCTGCTCGAAGTCGGACTTGAAGCCGGTGGTGTTGGCGTTGGCCAGGTTGTTGCCACGCACAGCCAGGCTGTTCATGTTCTCCTTGGCACCGGACATGGCGATATAAAGCAGGTGATCCATGGGATCCTCCGTCAAACTGATGACTCTGACGGGAAGAAAGCAATTAAGGTGCCAACAGCGTTAATGAATTCTTAACTTATTGATATATAAAAGGGCGCCGAAGCGCCCCTTGTCGTTCCCTCTCCACCATCCATTAACGGATCTGCAGTATGGTCTGCTGCAGCGAGCTGTTGACTTCCAGGGAGCGGGAGTTCGCCTGGAAGTTGCGCTGGGCGGTGATGAGATCCACCAGCTCCGAGGTCAGGTCCACGTTGGACTGCTCCAGGGCCGAGGACTTGACGGAGCCGAAGGTGCCCGAATTCGGGGTGCCCGGCAGGCCGTCTCCGGAGAGCAGAGATTCGCGCCAGGAGGTATCACCGACCTGGGTCAGCCCCTGGGGGTTGGCGAACTTGGCCATGGCCACCATGGCCACCTTGACGGTGGTGGCGTTGCTGTAGGTGGCGGAGACGATGCCGTCATCGGTGATCTCCACCTTGGTCAGCCGACCCACGGTCGAACCATCCTGGGTCAATTTATTGACTTCAAACGGCGACGAGTACTGGGTCACGGTACCGAGGCGGTACTCGAAAGTCTGGGTCTGATCGGCCCCATTGCCGATGATCCCGGCCCCCGGGGTCCCCAGCGCCTCCGTCGTGATGGGATCGGGGGTCACTGTCGTGAGCTTGCCATCGGAGCCAAACGCCAGGCTCGCATAGGCAGCCCCACCCACCTCGATGGGGTTGGTCCCCTCGTACATGTACATGCGCCAGGAGGCGGGCGTTACCGCCTGCGGAGGCGTGTTGGTATCCCCCTCCTTGACGAAATACTGGGTGATGGTGTGGGGTTCGCCCAAGGAGTCGTAGACAACCACAGAGGTGGAAGAGGAGTAGGTATCAGAATTCGTTGTGTCGAGCGGGACGTTGGTCACATCGATCGGTGTCGTGGACGCCGGCAGGTTGAAGCTGGCCTCCACCAGGGTGGTCGGCTTGGGCTCACCGGCCCGATCCGGGATCTGGATGGGTTTGGTGGCGTTGAGGCTGACCGCCTTGGGGGTACCGTCGGCGTTGATCTCGTACCCCTGCAGATAACTGCCGGAGTTGTTGACCATGTAGCTGTTCTCGTTGAGCTTGAAGGCGCCGGCACGGGTGTAGGTGCGGTCGAGGGAGCTGACCCCGTCCGAGGTGACGAAGAAGCCGTTGCCCTGGATGGCCAGATCCAGCGAGTTGTTGGTAAATTGCAGCGCCCCCTGGTGGAACTGCTGTGCCACGGCCCCGGTCGCGACGCCATTACCCACCTGGGTCTTGGAGTTGACGAAGATGGAGTTGGCATAGACGTCGGCAAACTCGGCGCGGGACTCCTTGAAACCGATGGTGTTGACGTTGGCAATGTTGTTCGCGGTGACGTTCAGGTCTTTTTGAGCCGCATTGACGCCGCTGAGGGCATTGTTGAATGACATGTCTTTCTCCTTAGATCACTGCGTTATCGGTCGCGTTGGTGGTCGAGTTGGTGGTCGACTTGTTGCCCGCACCGGCGATTTCCAATACATCGGTCAGATAGATGCCTCCCAGTCCCTTGAGCTTGAGGGTGCTGGGTGAGCTGGCCGAGCCCAGGGTGACGCTCTCGACCTGGGCGTAGGCCAGGGCGGGCAGACTCTCCGACTTGCCCGCCACGGTGGCACTGGCCTCAATCTGGTACTTTCCGCTCTTGGCCGGGTTGCCGTTCTTGTCCAGGCCATCCCAGCTGAAGGCGACGTTGCCCTGATGATCCCCTTCGATGGCGAACTCCTTGATCACCTGGCCACTCTCGTCTTTCACCGTCACCTTGATGTTGCTGCCACCGTCTGCGGTGGCGATCATCCCATTGACGGTACCGCCGCTCTCCAGATAGCCGGTATTGGACGGGATCAACACCTCCTGCCCCACCAGGGCCGAGGCCTGCAACGCCTGGCTCGAGGTCATCAGGCTGTTGAGGCTCTCCATCTGGGTCGACAGGCTGTTGATCCCCTCCGAGGTGGACATGGAGGTCATCTGGGACAACATCTGGGCGTTGTCCACCGGCTTGAACGGATCCTGATAGGCGAGCTGCATGGTGAGCAGCTTGAGGAACGACTCCTGATCCAGCTCTTTCTTCTGGGTCGTGCTCGTGGTGGACGTGGTCTGGCTCGACGTCGTTCGGTTGACGCCAAGCACGCTGTCATAGGTATCTGCCATTTACTTGCCGCCCCCTGTCAGGACTTGCCGAGATTGAGGGTCTGCTGCAGCATGCGCTTGGCAGAATCGGCAATCTGGACGTTGGTTTGGTAACTGCGCGACGCACTGATCATGTCCGCCATCTCCTCCACCATGTTGACGTTGGGCTTGAAGATGAAGCCATCCTTGTCCGCCATGGGGTGGTTGGGGTTGAACTCCTTGAGCAGCGGCGCCTTGCTCTCGACGATGCCCTTCACCTCGACCCCGACCGAGCCCTGGCTGTCGCTCATGGCCTGATCGAGCTGGGCGGCAAAAACTGGCCGCCTGGCGTGGTAAGTTCCTTCCACGCTGGAGCTGACGCTGTCGGCGTTGGCCATGTTGCTGGCCACGGTATTGAGCCGCACCGACTGGGCGCTCATGGCCGAGCCCGCGATGTCGAAGACCTTGAACAAACTCATTGCTGTGCTCCTTGCAAGGCCTTGAGGCCGCTGGCGTTAAGATTCATGTGCGGATGGACGAGTGACATCACTGCTCTCCTTTGAGGGCTTTGAGCAGGCCGCTTATCTTGCCGTTCATGAATTCGACCGAGGTCTGGTATTCGAGGCTGTTGCGCAAAAATTCGCTGCGCTCCTGCTGCAGATCGACGGTATTGCCGTCGCCGGTATCTGGCTGGAGCGGGTTGCGGTACTGGGTGGCGCCCGGGGCATCCATGTTCAAGGCGAAGTGACGCTCGCTGGTGGTGGCCAGACTGAACCCCTGCTGGTGCTGCTGCGCCTGCGCCATGGCATCGGCGAAATTGATGTCCCTGGCCTTGAAGCCCGGGGTATCCGCGTTTGCGATGTTGCTGGACAGCACTTCCGCACGTTTGGCGCGCACGCTCAACGTGTATTGATGAACACCAAATGCCTTGTCGAATGAAATTGCCATAGCACACCTCCTGCTTGCTGGATTCTTAGCAAGAGGTGTGCCAAAGGAGGAAGTAAGGGGGTTATTTGACCTTGTAAACGATGCCCGGGTTGCAGCGGATCATCTCGAACCGGTCGGTGAGGCCGGCCAGGGACTCCGAGGCCCCCAGCATCAGGTAACCGCCCGGATTCAGGCTGGCGGCGAACTGGTTGAGGATCTTCGACTTCACCTCGGGGGCGAAGTAGATGAGCACGTTGCGACAGAAGATGATGTCGAACTTGCCGAGCAGGCTGTAGCTCTCCAGCAGATTCAAGGGGCGAAACGTGGTCAATTTTCTGACACGCTCCGTCACCCGCATCCGGTTGTCGCCACAGGGTTCGAAAAACAGCTTCTTGCGCTCGGGGGAGAGCCCCCGGGCCAGCGCCAGGCTGTCGTAGACCCCCTCCTTGCACTGGTTGAGCATGGTGGTGGAGATATCCGTCCCCACTATCTGCACGCCCCCGGGCAGGGTGCCGGGCCGCTTCATCTGCTGCTCCAGCGCCGTCATGGCGATGGAGTAGGGCTCCTGGCCGGAGGAGGACGCCGCCGACCAGATCTTGATGGGTCGCCCGCTCTTGCCCAGCTCGGGAAACAGCTTGTCGGTGAGCAGCTGGAAGGGATAGCCATCCCTGAACCAGAGGGTCTCGTTGGTGGTCATGGCATCGACCACCGCCATCTTCAATTCCCGCTCACGCACATTCATGGCGCGGGTCACCAGTTCAGACAGACTCTCGATGCCAAACTGAGCCATCAAGGGGGACAGGCGGCTCTTCACCAGATACTGCTTGTTGTCACCCAGCACAATTCCGCTCTGCAGCGCCAAAAAGCTGCTGAATTGCTTATATAAGTCGTCTGACAGTGTCTTCATGTATCCACGCTTCTTGTTTTAGAGTGCGCCCTGAACGGCCTTGGCCAGCTCATCGGGCTGAAACTTGGCGATGAAATTGTTCGCCCCGACTTTCTGCACCATGGCCTGGTTGAACACACCACTGAGAGAGGTGTGCAGGATAACATGTAAATCCTTCAGGCTGGGATGGTTGCGGATCTCGGCGGTGAAGGTGTAGCCATCCATCTCCGGCATCTCTATGTCCGAGATGACCAGGGCTATCTGATCCTTGATGGGACCCTGCTTGGCCATCTCCAGCAGCATGTTGAGGGCCTCGCGACCATCTTTGGCCAGCACGCACTGCACGCCGATGGCATCCAGCGCCCGCTGCACCTGCTTGCGCGCCACCGAGGAGTCGTCGGCCACCAGCACGGGGCGCCCCTGGGTGTTGTGCTCCACGCTCGCCTGCACCAGATCCTGACTCACCTCGGTCGAGACGGGAGAGATCTCGTTGAGGATGCGTTCCACATCCAGGATCTCCACCAGCTCGCCATCCACCTCGGTGACCGCCGTCATATAATTGATGCGCCCCGCCCCCTTGGGTGGCGGCAGAATGGACTCCCAGTTCATGTTGATGATCCGCTCGACCGAATGGACCAGGAACCCCTGAATGGAGCGGTTGTACTCCGAGATGATGATGAAACACTTGGAGAGATCGGCGATGGGACGCTTGCCCATGGCCATGCTGAGATCGATCACCGAGATGGTCTGGCCGCGAATGTGCGCCACACCACGAATGCAGGAGTTGAGCTTGGGCATGACGGTCAGGGGCGGGCACTGCAACACCTCGCGCACCTTGAAGACGTTGATGCCAAATCTTTGACGTCCATTGAGCCGAAACAGCAGCAACTCCAGGCGATTTTGCCCGACCAGTTGAGTCCGTTGGTTTACTGAGTCCAGAATACCGGCCATACACACTCCCTAAAAACGCCTGGCATTATTCATGCATGAGATGCATGTGCCATGTTGGCTCGCGCCAGAGGATTGCCAACCCCAAGGGTCGGACTTGGCGCAAGCATAGTTAACATTGGTCATATACGTCATTCACTTATCGACCAGCGGACGAAAATGATTAACAGACTTTTGCTCATCTCCTTGCTCCTTGGCGGGGTCGGCTCTGTTCGAGCCAGCGACGTCAATGCCGGGCTGCAAACCCGGGCGGAAGAGTTCGTACGCGATCAGCTCTCTCTCCCCCTCGATGCCAGGGCCCAGATCAGCGCCGCCAGCATAGACGAGCGGCTGCAACTCAGTCCCTGCGACCAGGATCTGGAGATCAGCCTGCCCGCCAGGATGGAGATCCGCCGCAACACCACCCTCTACCTCAAGTGCCACGAGGCGCCGGGCTGGGATCTCTATCTGCCGGTGCGGGTCAGCATCCAGAAGCCTTACATCACAGTGGTGGAAGCCATCGCCAAGGGAGACATCCTCGGTCGCAACCAGCTGGCCCAGGCCTATGAGGATCAGACCCTGATCCGTGGGGACTATGTGCAAGATCTGGATGCCCTGGTCGGCACCCGCAGCAAGCGGGAATTGAGGCCGGGTCAGCCGGTGCGCCTCAACCAGATCTGCGTGGTGTGCAAGGGAGACCAGGTCACCCTCATCGCCGAAAACAGCAGCATGCAGATCAAAACCATGGCCCGCGCCTTGCAAGATGGCAGCTTCGGCGACATGATCAAGCTCATCAATACCCGCTCCGGCAAAACGGTTCAGGGCAAGGTGAGCTCGGTCGACACCGTCATCGTCACCTTCTGACGGATTTTTTTGGGTATTTTCCCTAAAGTTCCGGCAGGTTAGACCGATAACCGGGGTAAGCAGGCAGCAAAGCGAAGAAGGTAACCAAGATGGCTATTAACAATATCAACAACTTGGCGGGTAACCGGGTACAAAATACCGGTAACAGCCAGAGCAGCGTGGCCAAGTCGACCAGCGGCGGACAAGACGCCCGTGCCCCCCAGGTCAAGGTCGATTCAGTCTCCCTGACCAGCGAGGCGCAACAGTTGCAACAAGTACAGAAAAACCTCAACTCGGCCTCGACCGGGAATGAGAGCCGGGTGGAGAGCCTGAAGCGGGCCGTGGCCAGTGGTGAATACCAGGTCAACAGCCAGGTCGTTGCCAAGAAGATGTTCAGCCTGGAAGCCCAGCTGGAGAAAACCCTGGGATGATGGACCTGGCTGAGCTGCTGCAACGACAGCATGATCAGCTCGCCCAGATGCAGGCGTTGCTGACCGAAGAGTTCGCCCTTCTCACCCAGCGCCGAGCCCTCGAGCTGCCTCCCCTGGCACAGCGCAAGCAGCAGCTGCTTGGCGCCATAGAGGCGCTGGACGAGACTCTTGTCCAGCAGCCGGATCTCCCTGCCCAGCTCGCCAGCCAGCCGGAGCTCATGGCCCGGATCACCGACAGCCTGGCCGCCTGCCAGCAGCAAAATGACATCAATGGCCGCCTGCTGGAGCTGAGCATGGTCGCCAATCGCCGCCTCGCCGGTTTCCTGAGCCAGCTGCGGGACAGAAACTCCCTCACCTATGATGCCAAGGGCAACACCCGCTCCGGCACCCGCTCCCCCGCCATCAAGGCCTGATCGCCGGGGCGGCGCTTGCCCCGCACTCTGTTTATCCGTTTCCCGTGCCTTGGCACCCTTGCCGGCTCCCCCCGCTGTTCACTCCCCAGACAATGGGCGGCCATGGGTATCGGCCCGCCCCCCTTGGGGGGGCGGGGCGCCCTCTGTGTTAGCCCCCAGCCAGTGACAGCCGCTGCAACACCCGACCGTCTTGCGCCGCCCGCAGGCTCAGCTCGCCCCCTTCATAGCAGACCAGGCTGGCGGGCAGATCACCCCTGGGGAAGCAGATTGAGCCCGGGTTGACCCGGATCCGCTCCGCTTCCCCCAGGCCGCTGCGGGTCAGCTCGGGCAGATGGGTGTGGCCGCTCAGATAGAGGCTGCCGCCGGGCAGGGGCACCTCGTCCGGCCGATAGAGATGGCCGTGGCTCATAAACCAGCGTCGCCCGTCCACCAGCAGCTGGTTGTAGGGCGCCAGCATGGGAAACGCGAGCAGCATCTGATCCACTTCCGAGTCGCAGTTGCCCCGCACCGCCAAAATCCGGCTGGCCATGGCGTTGAGGCGCTCGGCCAGCGCCGCCGGCTGATAGCCTGCCGGCACCGGGTTGCGCGGGCCATGGTTGAGCAGATCCCCCA
Organism: Aeromonas crassostreae; assembly: GCF_054052445.1. Lineage (NCBI taxonomy): Bacteria > Pseudomonadati > Pseudomonadota > Gammaproteobacteria > Aeromonadales > Aeromonadaceae > Aeromonas > Aeromonas crassostreae. Next base: position 79,869 of record NZ_JBSTYM010000006.1, read on the forward strand.
GCAGCAGCAGATGGTCCGGCTGCCAGGGGGCGAGCCAGTCCATGACCCGGTCGAAGGCGGTCAGGCTGCCATGGAGATCGGAGAGGATGGCGAGTCTCATTGGTCGGCTCCTTGGGGGGCGGCGAAGTAGAGATCCTTGCTGGCGATCGCCCCCTTGAGGTTGGCGGTGGGCAGACCCCGCAACCGGGGATCGATCAGCCGCGTCTGATGGTAGTGATAGAGGGGGATGACGGGGGCATCCTGGGCCAGCAGTGCCTCCGCCTGCCGATAGAGGTGCGCCCTGCGCTGTTCGTCCAGGGTGGCGGCGGCCTGCCCCAGCAACTGATCATAGCGGGGGTTGCAGTAGCCGCTCTCGTTTTGCGGATCCTGGCAACGCAGGGCATTGAGCATGGCGGAAGGATCCACATAATCCCCAAACAGGAAGGAGCGCGCCACCATGAAGTCGCCGCTGTCCTTGGCGGTCTGATAGGCGTCCCATTCCAGACTCTTCAAATCAACCTCGACCCCCAGGGGTCGCCACATGTCGGCCACCGCCTGCGCCATGCGTCTGTGGTGTTCCGAGTCGTTATAGGTGAGGGTCAGCCGCAACGGATGGGCCGCATCGATGCCCGCCGCCTTGAGCAAGCCAGCCGCCATGGCCTCACGGCTGGCGGCACTGGCCTGCTCATCAGGGGAGGCGGCATAGCCAGGCATGTCCGGCAGCAGGCTCCAGGCGGGCAGCTCCCCCTGGCCGCTCACCTCCTCGGTCAGCCGCTGGCGATCGACAGCCATGCTCAGGGCCTGGCGCACCCGCACGTCCCGCAGCTCGGGCTTGCCCAGATTGAAGCTGTAGAGATAGGTGCCCAGCAGAGGCTGGCCCCAGAGCCGCTCGGGATGGCTGCTCCTGATGCTGTCATAGTACTCCTGGGAGACCCGGTTGCTGAGCTGGAGCGTCCCCGCCTCGTAGCGCTGACGCTCCGCCTGCTGGGAGGCGAGGGGCAGGTAGCTGACCCTGTCTATCCGGCTGTGGGCATCGTTCCAGTAGGCGGGATTGCGCGCGAGCTCCAACCGCTCCTGGGGTCGCCACGCCATGAGCCGGTAGGCGCCGTTGCTCACCAGATGGCCGGGTTGGGTCCAGCCCTTGCCATATTCGGCAATCACTTGCCGCAGCACGGGCACGAAGGGGCGCTGGCTGATGAGCCGCAAGAAATAGGGCACGGGCCGCTCCAGGGTCACCTTGAGGACCTGATCCCCCTCGGCCGTCACCCCCAGGCTCTCCATCTCCAGGGCCCCGGCATAGATGGCGCCGGCATTGTTGATCCCGGCGGCCAGCAGCAGGCCCGCCGAGGGGGATGCCAGGGCGGGATCGAGCAGGCGACGCCAGGCGTAGACGAAGTCCTCGGCCTTGAGGGGCGCCCCGTTGGACCAGCGCAGATCGGGGCGCAGGAAGAAGCGCCATTCCAGGCCGTCCTGGCTCTGCTCCCACCTCAGCGCCTGGGCGGGCACTATCTTGCCCTCCCCGTCTTCGCTCACCAGCCCCTCGAACAGGTCGGCCAGGATCACTTCCCCGGGAAAGCCGCTGCGGATCAGGGCCGGATCCAGGGACTCAGGTTCGGCCCCGTTGCCCCTGGTGAGGGTCTGGGGCACGCTCGGCGCCGGGCCGGGCGGCAGCGGCTCGGCGAGGGCGCTCTGACTGAGGCTGGCGCCCAGCAACAGGCCGCATAACAGGGAGGAGACCCGGGGGCCGGGGGGCGGGGGGGGGGGGGGGGGGCCACAGAGGCTTGCCGACCTCGAATGGGGCCATTTTTGCGGCAAGGAGGTAACAAAGGCTTACCGGCCGCGGATGGGGTCATTATTGCGACGAGGAGGTAACAAAGGGTAACCGGTCACGGGCGGGGTCACAGTTGGCGGCTCCCTGACTGGCGGGGGTCAGGTGCGGCTGTTCGGGTGCCACCAGACCCCAGACGCAGCGAGGTATCATGCGCATCTCCAGCATCGAATGCGGGCGAGTGGTGGCCATCCTGGCCGTGATGACCATTCACCTCTCCCCCTTCAGCAATCCGTTCGATCCCGCGCTGTGGGACGACACCCCCTACCTCTTGCTCGGGGCCATCATCAACCAGCTGTGCCGCTTCGCGGTGCCCCTCTTCTTCCTGTGCGCCGGCTACTTTCTGCAACCCGCCCTCGCCGCGGGCCACCCCGTGTGGGTGGCGCTGCGCTACTGCCGCTCCCTGCTGGGACTCTGGCTGGTGTGGAGCCTTGTCTACCTGCTGGTCCCCTTCAACCCGGTTGCGGCCATGACGGAAGGCTATCTGCCCGCCATGGCGGGCCAGTGGCAGATGCAGCTGGGGGATCCCCTCAATGTCTGGTGGGTGGGCGGCATGATCCACCTCTGGTTCCTGCCCGCCCTGATGCTGGCCGTCCTGCTGCTGGCCCTGTGCTGGCGGGTCGGGCTGCCCCGACTGGCCCTGGTGGCGGGCGTGCTGCTCTACGGGCTTGCCCTGATCGGCGGCTCCTATGGCCCGCTGCTGGCGGGGGGCGAGTGGGCCCTGCTGACCCGCAACGGTCCCTTCTTTTCCCTGCTGTTCGTGGCCCTTGGCGCCGAGTTGCGCCTGCGCGCCTGGCGGCCGGACGGAAGGCGCTGCGCCCTGCTGATGGTGGCGGGGATGGGTCTCTATGCCCTGGAGGCCGCGGGCCTGCTACGCTTTGCCGCCGTGCCCCTCAACCGTCACGACTTCCTGCTGGGCTCCCTGCCCTGGGCGCTCGGCCTGTTCGGCCTGCTGCTGGCCAACCCAAGCTGGGGCAAGGGCAGCTGGCTGGAGCGCCAGGCCCCCAGGGTGCTTGGCCTCTATTGCCTGCACATGATGCTGGTGGTCTGGCTGATGGTGTTCGGCCCCCAGGGCAAGCTGCTGTGGTGGGAGCTCCTCAAGGTACCCGCGCTGCTGGCGCTCACCCTGCTCGGCTACCGGCTACTGGCGACCACCGCGCTCAGCCGCCGGTTGCTGCGGGCCCGCTGACGACCCAGGGGGGATGCGGACTCCGCGCCTCGCGGCGACACCTGTACCGCAAGGTGTCTTCCCCACTCCCGGAGGCCACCTTTCCGTTATGGGGGCGGCACTTTGGCCGCGCACCGGTTGACGATGAGCCTGGTGCGGTTAGCATGCTCTCTTCTGATGCCACCAGACGAGACACAGATGCAGGTCCGCCCTTTCACCCCGGCCGACATGGAGGCCGTCCTCGCCGTCTGGCTGGATGCCTCCCTGCTGGCCCACCACTTCATCGCCCCCGCCTACTGGCACGCCAATCTGGACGCGATGCGGGGGATCTATCTGCCCGCCGCCGACAACCATGTGCTCTGCCAGGATGGCGCCGTGCTCGGGTTTTACTCCCTGCATGGAGAGACCCTGGCCGCCCTCTTCGTGGCGCCTGCGCACCAGGGGCGCGGCCATGGCAAGGCGCTGCTCGCCCATGCCAAGCGGCAGCGGCCAGCGCTTCGTCTGCAGGTGTACCGGCAGAACCAGGCCAGCTGCGACTTCTATCTCGCCCAGGGCTTCACTATCGAAGGTGAGCAGCGGGATCCCCACACCGGCTGCGTCGAATGGGTGATGGGCTGGTCGGCCGAGGGTTAGTGCCGTTTGGCAGAACGTCAGTGCGGCTCCCGCGCCAGCAAGTCGGCGTGGGCCAGGGCGAAGTCGTGCATCCGTTGCAGCAGGGGGAGCAGGGCAACGCCGAGCGGGCTCAGGGCATACTCCACCCGGGGCGGCACCTCGGGGTGCAGGGTGCGGATGATGACACCGTCCGCCTCCAGCGCCTTGAGCTGGGCGGTGAGCACCTTCTGGCTCACCTCGGGCAGGCGGCGGCGCAGGTCGCCAAAGCGCAGAGTCTGCGCGCGCAGATGAAACAAGATAGCCGGCTTCCATTTGCCGGCGAGCAGACGCAGCACCTCGTAGGCAGGACAGGGGGATGGGGACACGGGATGCCTCGCGAGTGGTTACTTTGCGGTAACTATGCCACTAAGATGTGCCTTCTTGCAGCCAAGATGCCAGCTTCCTATGATGCGGACTTAGTCATTCAACGCCCACGAGAGGTTCGCCATGCCCAGCCTGCTGCAAATCCATTTCAATTTCCCCGCCGAACAGATGGGGCCCGCACTGACCGCCGCCGCCATGCCGCTGGCCGAGTCCATCACCCGGGAGCCTGGCTTCATCTCCAAGATCTGGACCGAGAATCCGCGCACCGGCGAGGCGGGAGGCATCTACCTGTTCGAAGATGAAGAGAGCGCCCTCGCCTACGCACGGATGCACGAGCAGCGGGTGCTCGCCATGGGGGCCAGCGCTGTCCAGTACAAGCTGTTCGACGTCAACGAGCCCCTGAGCCGCCTCACTCGCGGCATCCCCTGATCCCGTCATTCAGCCTCAGCTGGTAATAGGTATCCCGCTGCCAGACAAAGCCCAGCCGTCGAAACAACCGCTGGCTGGGTTCATTCTCCGGCTCGATATCGGCCAGCAGGATCCTGATGCCCAGCGTCCTGGCTAGCGCCATCAAGGCCAGCAGCGCCTCGCCCATCAGCCCCCGCCCCCAATGACTGCGGGCCAGCATGCCACCCACCTCTGCCTGGCGCAGACCGGCCAGCTCAGCACAGGTCGCGAAGCCGTGCAGGCCGCAGGTACCGATGAGGCGACCACTCTCCCGCAGGGTCAATCCCCACTCCAGAGACGTCCCCTCGGCCAGCAGACGATCGACGCTCGCCAGCATCAACCCTACGGTGGCGAGGTCGGGAAACGGCGGCTCCCCGACGAAGCGCATCACCTCGGGATCCCCGTAGATGGCGAGCAGATCCGCGCCGTCTTGCGCGCCGAGCGGGCGCAGCAACAGCCGTGGGGTCAGCAGCGGAGGGAGTTCGCGGGGCAGTGGTGGCAGCACGTTCAAGGAGCCTGATCCTGTGGGGAGCGTCTCCCCATCATGGGGCTCGATTCCTCGGGGTCAAGCCCATGTTGCCCTGCTACCGGGTGCGCCGTTCCCCTGTCTCGGGAAGGCGGGGGCCATGGCGCCGGGGGAGCGCCGGTACGGGGCAGCATTATTATGCTTTGACTCATCGGGAAGAGCCGCTTTATGGTCGGCGCTGATCGCCATAGGGATGGGATGACGGCCCCCGGCATCCTGTAAAATGCGCGAGCCATAGATCGCCAGGGTTCCAACCGATTAAGGACAATAATTTGAAGTGTGAACTAGTGGATGTTTTCTCAACCGAGAAATTGAATGGCAATGGCCTGACTATTTTTTCAGATTGTGACCATATGACGTCAGCCGAGATGCTCGCATGGACCCAGGAAATGCGGCAGTTTGAATCCATATTTATCCAGGTGAAGGAGGGGCAATATCATGCGAGGATCTTCACCATCGAAGAGGAGCTGGACTTCGCCGGCCACCCGCTGCTGGGGCTGACCTATCATCTGCATCACGCATATGGTCATCAGACCGAACATGATTGGCTCGTTTACACCAACCAGAAAGCCATCCCCCTGACGAGCATAAAGACCGCGACCAGCTTCACGGCCACCATGGATCAGGGCAAGCCTGAATTCATATATACCCTGTCCGGGCAAGAGGCCGCCACGCTCTACTCCGCCCTCAATCTCACTCCCCCCGATGATGCAACATTCGGCGTCGAGGTGATATCCACCGGATTGCCATATGTGATCCTCCCGGTTGCGTCACAGCTGGAGCATATTTCATTCCAGGTGAAGGACCTTGCCCCCCTCATCACCCCCCTGGGTGCGAAATTTCTCTATGTGCTGGACGTTGAGAGCGTCGAGGGTAGAACCTGGGATAACCAGGGGGCAATAGAAGACATTGCGACCGGCAGTGCCGCCGGCCCGGCAGCCGCGTATCTGTTCAAGCATGGATTGATGGCGCATCCGGAGATCACCCTTCACCAGGGACGCTTCCTTGGCCGCCCCAGTGAAATTAACGTCAAGGTAGAGGCCAAGGGGCCCGATATAGAGAACATTCGCGTCAGCGCAAATATCGTCAAGGTCGCCGATATCACTCTCCTCGATTGATCTCGACGTCTGCGCTCCTCCCACCGAACAGCCGGGGCGCCATATCGTCAGCATCGGTGCCAGTCAGGCACCGATACTGAATGAGCGCGTCTCATCCACCCAGATCAGAAACGATGCCATGGGGTCATGGCGCCCTATGAAGCGAGCAGATGACAAGGCCTGTGGCGTTATCCTGTTAGACCATCGAGGGCGCCAGGTCCCCCTGATCAGGCTGGCTCAGCGGCTGGCGCTGCGGCTCTCGCTCCAGAGCAACTCGCCGCTCTTGAGATCCATCAGGCTCATGGCGAGGCGGTAGCGGCCCCCCTCGGCGAAGAGATCCCCGTAGAGCATGTAACCGGCCCCGGTCTGGCGGCCCAGACGCACCAGGGAGGCGGGGTTCATGCCCCCCTGCTGGTATTCGAGCTGACCCGTGATGGCCGCCACCTGGCCCGGGTCGGCGAAGCGAAAGTCGCTGCCCCCCTGAATGCGCTGGCTCATGGCCACCGCCATGGGCTGGGTGCTGAAGGCTTCCCCTGTGCCGTTCTGAGGCGCCATCAGCAGCAGCACCGGGCTGCTGCCCGCCAGCGCCTGCACCTCGGGGGCCTTCAGGAAGGCATCGGCCAAGGCGAGCGCCAGCCCGGTCGGCGCCACCGCCTTGGGAGGCGGCTTGACCGCCTCGGGCTCGGCCACCGGCTGGTCCGGCTGACTTATCGGCTGGCTCGGCTCGCCGACCGGCGCAGGGGGGCCACCATAGGGATTGACCGCACAACCGCCCAGCAAGAGGGCACCCACCATCAACAAGAAACGCAGCTTCATCTTTTCTCTCCGCAAGAAGTGCGCAAGGCGCACTTCGTCCATCATCCATTTTGACGGAGCCAGACTCCGCCGCCCCTCCATGCTAGAGACAAACCCGCCCCGGGTCGATGCGCACAGGAGCCGGGGCGACAGAGACTGGCGAAGCGGCGGGCACAAAAGGGTGGCACGGCTCCATCCGATTCCGTTAGGGTAGCCTGAGCCCAGACCCCAGAGGAGCCCCCCATGCACGGACCCGACCCCGCCAATCCCCACCCCATGAACGGCTTCCCCCAGGTGTGCTTTATCAAGAACACCATCGAGGGGCCCAATATCGAGGTGGGTGACTACAGCTATTACGACGATCCGGAGGATTCGGCAGGTTTTGAGCGCAACGTCCTCTATCACTTCCCCTTCGTCGGCGACAAGCTCATCATCGGCAAGTTCTGCGCCATCGCCCGCGGGGTCAAGTTCATCATGAACGGCGCCAACCACCAGAGCTCGGGCTTCTCCACCTACCCCTTCTTTATCTTCCTTTATCTTCGGCAACGGCTGGGAGAGCGCCGCCCCCGCCCCGGGCAGCCTGCCCTACAAGGGGGATACGGTGATTGGCAACGACGTCTGGATTGGTTATGAGGCCCTGCTTATGCCGGGCGTGAACGTCGGCAACGGCGCCATCATCGCCGCCCGCGCCGTGGTCACCACTGACGTGCCCGCCTACGCCGTGGTCGGCGGCAACCCCGCCAAGGTAATACGCTATCGCTTCGACGACGACACCATAGCCCGTCTCAACGCCCTCGCCTGGTGGGACTGGCCGGTGGAGCGGATCAGCCAGAATTTGCAGTTGATAGGCGGCGGCGAGATAGCCGCGCTGGAAGCGGCAACCTGATAGACACAACCACCATCAAGCAGGAAGCCCTATGCAACTAACCCCACCACAGCCACCCCAAGACAATGAGTTCGAGGCCCTGCGCAATGGCCTGAACGGTTTCAACGAGGCCATCACCGGCCAACTGCTGCGCGAGCGGATCGCCAGCTTTATCAAGGATGAAGACGGGGCTGTGCGGGGCGGTATTCTGGGGGAGATAAAATGGGGTTGGTTCCATATCGAGGGGCTCTGGGTCGACGAAAGCATCCGCCGCGATGGCTGGGGCACCCACCTGCTTGGCGCCATGGAGCAGTACGCCCGAAGCAAGGGCATCACCAACTACCATCTGGAAACCACCAGTTTTCAGGCCCTCCCCTTCTACCAGAAGCAGGGCTACGAGGTCTTTGGCCAGCTACCCGATATGCCGCCGGGGCATATCAGTTACTTTCTGAAAAAGCAGGAGCACTGATTGAAGATCCTGCCACCTGCCAAAAGGGGAGATACCCAAGAACATACATTCCATCATTTCGCATCGCCGATGTAGAGGGTGCACTACCTCACATTAAAAGACTCAAATGCTTCATCCTACGATTGGTTGGAGCTACACTGCCACAAGATGATTTTTAATATAAATAATTATTGTATCGGGGTGTTTATGAAAATAAGTAAGTCTCTATCCTCATTATTTCTGTTTCTTCAAGAAAAAGAAAAAAATGGCGTTTCTTTCTCCCTAGAAGAAGTTCTTTCTGCGACAGGATGGAAAGCAACAACATTCAGAACTTATTGGATAAAAGGACAACTAGCAGACTTCATCAGTGAAACCCCTGATGGTTTATATGATGCCTCTAACTGTCAGAATATATCAGAAGTAGAGTTTTCCAAATTGCTATCCCAATCCAAAAACAGGAGAGGATTAGGTCACAACTGCAGGTCAAAATTAGCCAAAGCATTATTAGCAAAATCTAAAGACAACATGCTCCTTGCCTTGGAGTTATACAATAGGCCATCCTTGGAGAACAAGATGGATGCTTTCTCAATGTGTTTTTGCACGGCGTGGGAGCAATTTTTAAAGGCTGCGCTAATAGAACGAGATGGTGAAAAGTCTATTTTTAGAGCCAAGGCTAAAGGATTCAAGGAAACAATATCCTTGCGGGAGTGCTTAGAAAGATATTACTCTAGCAACTCTAAAATAAGAAAAAACATAGAGCAGGTCGCTTATTTTAGAGATCAGGCTGTTCATCTTCTTATGCCTGAGATACAAGGAATTATATCCAGAGTGTTTCAGTCTGGAGTTCTTAACTACACGTCGCAATTCGAGAGTTTCACTGAGACCTCATTTATAAATAATAGCCACACTGGCATGATTTCTTTAGTTGGGGAGTTTAAATCACCACCCATATCTATAATGAAGTCAACTTATGGTGACATAGCTGATGACATCCTGGAATTAGCAACATCTATCGAAAATGAGGTAAATCAAAGCAATGACATTGAATTTGCCATCCCACTTAATGTAAAACTAATATTTGCTACCGACGATGCTCAAGGAAATACGATTGCGTTAACCAGAGCGGAGGATGGCATTGAAGCCCTTCGACAAGCACTAATAATAGAAAAGCCAACCGATAGAGAAAAGACCCATCCATTCTTACAGAAGGATGCGATCAATGAAATAAATTCTCGGCTACAAGATAGATATGATGAGGGTGTTCTTAATAAGCATTTGTCACATGATAAGAAAACAGGCATCCCACTAATAAATAAAAATTGTTTCGATGCTGTCGCATTCAAGAATTCGTGGAAATCATGTAACAATAAGTTCCATTACAAGAATGCAAACCCAGAACTACATTATTACTCCATTGAGCTAGTCGAAGAGTTTATCAAAAAACAATGGAGCACTGTGATTATTTAAAAAATGCCAAGAGGAGTTACAACCTAGCAAGAAAACAAAAGAACTCATAATTTCATTACTTAAATAATTTATAGGGGTGTTTTATTTTGTCTTTAGATATTGCATACAGTACAGATGTTGATGATTATATTGATCCTGACAGAGCTTATGAATTTTATTGGTCTGGGTTAATTAAAGACAAGAGAAACTTTATATGCCCAGGTTCTGGCTGTGTGGCACAAGTAACTTGCGCCAACCTAGATGAAGATGTTCAGGACATGAAAGTTTCCCCTCATTTCCGAGTTTATGGCTCACATAGTTCTACTTGCGAGGTTTTTAATAAGACTCCTTTAAATTTTCATTACAATGAAGCGTCCTATATTAAAAAGGAAAGGCAGTCCATAGAGGAGTCAGTTGTCGATTTATTTCTTATGGAAAGACCCGCATCTTATTATGACGAGCCAAGCAACACTCCTTTAGTTCAAAGAAAAACCCAAAAACTGAAAACAATAAGCAGTTCTAAGCATACCACCACCCAAGAAAATGGTAGCATAGGCACAATTTATTCGGTCAGAGCCATTGTCGGCCGTTATATTCGTTATAAAAAAGACAACTCTATAAGTCATAGGCGAGTGAATATACAAGGGAAAGATGTTAATTATCGAAGTATATTCAAATGTATTTGGGAGTAAGACTTAGAGTCTCTTCCTGAACACCCTGTAGTTTACTACGGCTGGGCATATATAAATAGATTAAAATCCAACCATGGATATCAGATAAAATTCAAAAAGCCGTTTAAGAAAGGAGATGAAGAGCTTCTATCTACAATAATGATCAGCGATCGACTAATAGACAGTTACAAGGTGAAAAAACTTGTGACCACTCGACTGGAAAAAATAATAAAAAACGAGAAACCACTTGCATTTGTCTTTATGTATGGGCGCCCATATGAAAGCATATCTAGAACAGGGGTGAAATATGCTAATTTTTCTATCACCAACCTCGATATGATCGACATCAACTATGGCTGTCCATTACCAAAAGAATATGACAAGTAACATCCATACAATTAGTGGAGATATACCTAGGATGCAATGAGGCGAAGTGAGTTTCGCTTCTATCTTCACAATAGAGGAACGACACTCCCCGCTCATTGCACCCTACCTGAGCTCTCCTGAAGTTATGGCGGGCACGGTTTTGGTCCCCCCTCTTATTCGCTGAGGCGAGCCCGCTTGTCCAGGTCGCGAGACAGGATGTCGAGCGAGCGGCGCCAGGCCAGGGGCCAAATCGGGAAAGGGCGAGCACAGCTCGACCCGATTTGGCGCGAGAACAGGGATGTTCGAAGCGGGCTTTGGCCGAAGCCATGGATGGCGAAGGCCAAAGGCCCGTCGGCGCGTGCCGTTGGACAAGCGGGTGAGTCGAAGGCACCCGACGTAAGTCGGGCGAATAAGCGGGGGTGGCCGCTCGATTGGTGACTTATCCTTGGCCACGCAAAGAAAAGTTACTCGCCCAAGCCCGAAGGGCGGGCGAAACCCCTTCGAGGCCAGCGGCCTCGCGTCCTGCACGGCAAAGCCGTGCCACCACACAACGGCTCCTGCCGCCAACGCCATACCTCGGAACGGACGATTACGCCTAACGGCTAATCGACCCTACGATTGCACGGCGCAGCCGTGCCTGCTCGCCACAGGCACGGCGTCTGGCTGGACGCCCGGATGCCGCCGGCAAAGGGGGGCCTGGCCGCCCCTATCGGCCCAGGAAGGGTTCCCAGTCCTTGAACACCGGCTGTAACCCCGCCTGCCGCACGGCGGCGGCCACATCTCCCAGGGCGCGGTCGTCGTGGATGGCGAACTGCTCCAGCTCCTCCTTGTCCCCTTCGGCATAGCCGCCGGGCTGGGTGCGGGATTCCGCCGACATCTGGGTGATGCCAAGGCGCACAGCGCCGTTGCGAAAGGTCGCCGACTCGCGGGTCGAGAGCGACAAGTCCAGCGTTGGCGAGAAGAGGCGCCAGGCGCAGATCAGTTGGGCTAACTGGCGATCCGACATGACCACTTCCGGCTCCAGCCCTCCGGTGCAGGGGCGCAGGCGCGGGAAGGAGAGGGAATAGCGGCTCTGCCAGTGGTGGCGCTCCATCCAGGCCAGGTGCTCGGCGACGAAGTAGCTGTCGGCGCGCCAGTCCGGCGACAGGCCGATCAGCGCGCCGAGGCCAATCTTGTCGATGCCGGCGCGCCCCAGCCGATCCGGGGTGGCGAGACGCCACCCGATATCCTGCTTGTTGCCGCGCAGGTGGTGGCGAGCGTAGGCGGGGGCGTGGTAGGTCTCCTGGTAGACCATGACGGCGTCGAGGCCCAAGGTCTTCAGCTCGGCGTAGTCGGCCTGGGACAGGGGCTGCACCTCCATCGCCAGGGTGCTGAAGTGGCGGCGGATCCGCGGCAGCTGCTCACGAAAGTAGTCCATGCCCACCTTGGTCTCGTGCTCGCCGGTCACCAGCAGCACGCTGTCGAAGCCGCGCGCCTTGAGGGCCAGGCACTCGCGCTCGATTTCCTCGCTGTTCAGAGTCTTGCGTTTCAAGCGGTTGCTCATGGAGAAGCCGCAGTAGGAGCAGTCGTTGGCGCACAGGTTCGACAGATAGAGGGGCACGTAGAAACCCACCGTATTGCCAAAACGCTGGCGGGTCAGGCGCTCCGCCAGCTCTGCCATCCGGGGCAGATAGGCCTCTGCTGCTGGCGAGATCAGCGCCATAAAATCCTGCAGGGTGCGCCGTGGATTGGCCAGCGCCCGCTCCACATCCCGGGCCGTCTTGGCGCGGATACTCATGCCCACATGGTCCCACTCCAGCTCGCGCCAGCGATTGGCAAAATCCAACCCCCTCCCGGCCTCCCCCTTGGGAGGGGGAGGAGCGCAGGACTCGCCCCCTTCAAGCACCGAGTCAGCTTCGCCCCTCCCCCCCGGCCCCTCTCCCTTATTTTGTGAAGAGTCGAGAGGGGAGGACGAATCTCCCCCAGTGATAGCAATTCCCTGACTCATAACGCCCCCAGAAAATCGGTGAGGGGGCTGGAGGCCTGGGCCTGGCTGCCGCGTGCCCCCAGGCCCGCCTCGTAGGCGCTGCGACCGGCCTCGCAGGCGAGCGCAAAGGCGCGGCCCATGGCGACCGGATCCCCGCTCACGGCGATGGCCGTATTGACCAGCACGGCGTCGGCGCCCAGTTCAAAGGCCGCCGCCGCGTGGCTCGGCGCGCCAATCCCCGCATCCACCACCACGGGCACATTGGCCTGCTCGATGATGATGGAGAGGAACTCCCGGGTCACCAGCCCCTGATTGGAGCCGATGGGGGCGCCAAGCGGCATCACGGCGGCGCAGCCCACCTCTTCCAGCCGCTTGCACAGCACGGGATCGGCGCCGCAGTAGGGCAGCACCACGAAGCCCTCTTTGACCAGCTGTTCGGCGGCCTTGAGGGTCTCGATGGGGTCGGGCAGCAGGTATTTGGGATCGGGGTGGATCTCGAGCTTGAGCCAGTTGGTGCCCAGTGCCTCCCGGGCCAGGTGGGCGGCAAACACCGCCTCGGCGGCCGTCTTGGCCCCAGAGGTGTTGGGCAAGAGCTTGACCCCGAGGGCCAGCAGCGGCGTCAGGATGTCGTCGTGGCGCTTGCCGGGCTCGAGGCGCTTGATGGCCATGGTGACCAGTTGGGAGCCGCTCGCCGCTATGGCTGCCGCCATCAGATCCGGGCGGGCAAACTTGCCGGTGCCGGTAAAGAGGCGCGAAGAGAAGGTGTGATCGGCAATTGTCAGCATCTCAGCCTCCGGCCACTGTGGTAAGAAGAGAGGAGGCCCCGCCGCAAGGCAGAACGCTCGAAAATGGGAGCACGAGCATCATGAGTCAGCCTCCGGCGATGGCAGTGAAAAGGTGGATCTCGTCCCCGTCATTGAGGCGGGTCTCTGGCCAGCGGCTGCGGGGCAGCACGGCGCCATTGAGGGCCACCGCCACCCCCTGGGGGGCAATCTCCTGCACCGCCAGCAGCTCGGTCAGACGCTGGCCGGTGGGCAGCGTCAGCTCGATATCGTTCAATCGAATATTCATTGGTCATCCTTATGGCTGCCACACACAGGGCAGTCGGGGTCGGCGGGCAGGCGCAGGGTCTGCCACTCATGGGCCAGGGCATCGAAGCGGCGCAGGGTGCCCGCCACCGGGCTGGGGCGTCCGAGCAATATTTTCAGGGCCTCCAGGGCCTGCAATGAGCCCATCACCCCCACCAATGGGCCGGTGACGCCGCTGCTCTGGCAGCTCTCCTTTATCTCGGCATCCGCCGGGTAGAGGCAGGCGTAGCAGGCGTGCTCAGGCGCGCTTCGCACCATCAGCTGACCCTGCCAGCCGACGGCGGCGGCGGAGATCCAGGGTTTGCCCTGCTCGACGCAGGCGGCGTTGATGGCCTGGCGGCTGGCAAGGTTGTCGCAGCAATCCACCACCAGATCCACCTCGGCCACGAAGCCGGGCAGGCTCAGCTCATCGAGGCGCTGGTTGATGGCAATCAGCTCCACCAGCGGGTTGTGGGCGGCCAAACGCTCCCGGGCCAGCTCCGCCTTGGAGCGGCGCAGCCCCTCCCCGTCGAACAGGATCTGGCGCGGCAGATTACTGCTGTCGAGCGTGTCGCCATCGGCCAGCCACAGCGTCCCCACCCCGGCCCCGGCGAGATAGAGGGCGAGCGGCGAGCCAAGCCCGCCGAGGCCGACGATCAGCACCGACTTGCCTTTCAGTCGCGCCTGCCCCGCTTCCCCTATCTCGGCCAGCATCAGTTGCCTGCCGTATCTCAGATACTCTTCGTCACGAAGAGACGCCTCATCAGAGCGCATGTGCCACCTCCTGCACTGCTATGGCGGAGCGCGCAGGCTCCCCGGCCCCCACGGCAGCGAGCAGCCGCTTCGTCGCCCCCTGCCAGTCGTCGCTCCCTGTGATGGCGGAGACCAGGGCGATGCTGCCCACCCCGCTCTGCTGCACCGCCGCTATGCGCTCTTCGCCGATGCCGCCGATGGCGACCGTGGGCCAGTCCTGCATCAGGGCGCGGTAGTGGTGCAGCCGCACCAGCCCCTGGGGGCGGGACGGCATCTGCTTGGTGTTGGTGGGGAAGATATGACCCAGGGCAATGTAGGAAGGGGCCAGCTCCCGGGCCCGCATCAGCTCGAAGTAACCGTGGGTGGAGATGCCAAAGCGCAGACCGGCGGCCTGAATGGCGGCGAGATCTGCCGTCTCCATGTCCTCCTGCCCCAGATGCACCCCATAGGCACCGGCGGCTATGGCCTGTTGCCAGTAATCGTTGATAAAGAGCCGCGCCCCGAAGCGGCGACCCAGGGCCACCGCCGCCGCAATGGCGGGCATCACTTCTTCGGCGGACAGATCCTTGATGCGCAGTTGCAGGGTCTTGACCCCGGCTTCCAGCAGGCGTTTGAGCCACTGCACCGAATCCACCACGGGATAGAGGCCGAGGTTGTGTTCGGTCGGGGCAAAGGGGCCCTCTGGCAGGCGGGCCGCGCAGGCAGGATAGAGACCGAAGCGGCGATCCAGTTCGGACCCCGCCAGCACTGCACGGGGGAACTGGGCGAGATCGGCCGGCCAGCCGAGGTGGGCTATGGGGCCTGGGCCCGCTCCCACCCCCTGCGCCGCCGCCAGCCCTTGCTGCAAATAGGCGCGCGCCAGGGTGATGGCGTCTTCAATGGGGTAGTCCTGCGCCACCACGGCGGCGATGGCGCTGGCGTAACAGCAGCCTGTGCCGTGACCGTGGCGGGTATCGAGGCGCGGCGCGGCGAGCCAGAATTCGCGGGTCTCGTCCTGGTAATAGTCCAGACACAGCTCCCCACTCCAGCCCAGATGGCCGCCCTTGACCAGCACGGCGCGGGCGCCCAGTTCTCGCAGCCGGGCCGCGCCCGCCCGCACCAGCGCAGGGCTGGTCGCCGGAATGCCGGTCAGGGCTTCCAGCTCGGGGCCGTTGGGGGTGATGAGGGACAGACGCGGCAGCAGTTGTTCGCGCACCGCCACCAGCATGCCGGGCTCGGCCATGGGGGTGCCAGTGCTGGCGATGGCGACCGGGTCGTAGACCACGAAGGGGGCTTCGATGGTCGACAACCTGCGGGCCAGCACCTCCACATGGAGCCGGGTCGGCAGCAGGCCTATCTTGATGGCGGCCGGGGGCAGATCCAGCCCCAGGGCGTCGATCTGGGCGGTGAAGGTCTGCATCAGCACGGGGTCCACCATCTTCACCGCCACCGAATTCTGGGCCGTGATGGCGGAGATGACCGAGCAGCCGTGCACCCCTAGGTCATGCAGGGTGTGCAAGTCGGCCTGAATGCCGGCCCCGCCGCCGGAGTCTGAACCGGCGATGGTCCAGACCACGGGACGGGCCTGCGTTACGGCGGACAGGTCGGCGGGGCTGACAGCCCCGCGCTCGCTGCTCACGCCTCCTCCCCTGCGGCCTGCTTCAGGGTCGCCGCCTGGTGGTAGATCTCGCCGCCAGTCTCCTTGAAGGTCTCCGCCATGCGGGCCATGCCACTCTCAACGTCGGCCTGCTTGAAGGTCTCCGGCTCCTTGTGGGCGATGCCGCTCTCCACCTCGGCCACCACCCGCTCCTGCTGGCCGTCCATGCCCACCATCTTGATCTCTACGGCTTCCAACTTGGCGGCGTAGTCACGCACGTCCTGGGTGATCTTCATGGAGCAGAACTTGGGGCCGCACATGGAGCAAAAATGAGCCACCTTGCCGGACTCCTGGGGCAGGGTCTCGTCGTGGTAGGCGCGGGCGGTGTCGGGATCCAGCGCCAGATTGAACTGATCCTCCCAGCGGAACTCGAAGCGCGCCTTGGACATGGCGTTGTCGCGGATCTGGGCACCCGGATGACCCTTGGCCAAGTCAGCGGCGTGGGCGGCGATCTTGTAGGTGATGAGGCCCTGCTTCACGTCCTCCTTGTTCGGCAGCCCCAGGTGCTCCTTGGGGGTCACGTAGCAGAGCATGGCGCAGCCGTACCAGCCGATCATGGCGGCCCCTATGCCGGAGGTGAAGTGATCGTAGCCGGGGGCTATGTCGGTGGTGAGGGGGCCCAGGGTGTAGAAGGGCGCCTCGTGACAGTGCTCCAGCTGCTCGGTCATGTTGCGCTCTATCATGTGCATGGGCACGTGGCCGGGGCCCTCGATCATCACCTGGACGTCGTACTCCCAGGCGATCTTGGTGAGCTCCCCCAGGGTGTGCAGCTCGGCAAATTGCGCCTCGTCGTTGGCGTCATAGACGGAGCCCGGGCGCAGGCCGTCCCCGAGGGAAAGCGCCACATCATAGGCGGCGCACAGCTCGCAGATCTCGCGAAAATGCTGGTAGAGGAAGTTCTCCTTGTGATGGGACAGGCACCACTTGGCCATGATGCTGCCGCCACGGGAGACGATGCCGGTGAGGCGCTTGGCGGTCATGGGCACGTAGCGCAGCAGGACGCCGGCGTGGATGGTGAAGTAGTCCACCCCCTGCTCGGCCTGTTCCAGCAGGGTGTCGCGGAACAGCTCCCAGGTGAGGTCTTCGGCGATGCCGTTGGTCTTTTCGAGCGCCTGGTAGATGGGCACTGTGCCGATGGGCACAGGGCTGTTGCGCAGTATCCACTCCCGGGTCTCGTGGATGTTGCGACCGGTGGAGAGATCCATGACGGTGTCGGCCCCCCAGCGGGTGGACCACACCAGCTTCTCCACTTCCTCCTCGATGCTGGAGCTGACCGCCGAGTTGCCTATGTTGGCGTTGATCTTCACCAGGAAGTTGCGGCCGATGATCATGGGCTCGGCTTCCGGGTGGTTGATGTTGCTCGGGATGATGGCGCGGCCGGCGGCCACCTCATCGCGCACGAATTCGGGGGTGATGTTTTCCGGCAATCTGGCGCCGAAGCCCTGACCCGGATGCTGGCGCAGCAGCAGCTCGGAGCGCACCCGCTCGCGGCCCATGTTCTCGCGGATGGCGATAAATTCCATCTCCGGGGTGACCATCCCCTGACGGGCATAGTGCAGCTGGGTCACCCGGCGGCCCGGCCTGGCACGCAGCGGCTTGGGCAAATGTTCGAAACGCAGGTGATCCAGCCCCTCGTCGGCGAGGCGCTCCTGGGTGAAGGTGGAGCTCAGACCCGGCAGCGGCTCGGTGTCGCCCCGCTCCAGCACCCAGGCTTCCCGCAGGCGCGGCAGGCCGCGGCGCACGTCTATCTCGGCGCGCTCGTCCCCGTAGGCTCCCGAGGTGTCGTAGACCGGCACCGGCTCGTTGGCCTCGAACTGGGGAGCTTCCTTGCTGCCGCCAACCAGGGTGTCGGCCAGCTGGATTTCACGCAAAGGCACCCGGATATCGGGGCGGGAGCCCTGGATGAAGATGCGGCGGGAGTTGGGATGGGCCATACCCTTGAGGTTGTCGATAAAGGCCTGGGCACTGGAGCGCAGCTCCCGGCGGCTGGCGGGCACGGACTTGCTGTTTTCAGAAGAGGTAGACATAGCAAAACTCACATTAACTGATTGAAGTTATGGGTTTGCTTGTCTGGAGTTCGAGGAGAAGTGATGAACTTGCAGTCTGGGTGCGCTCTCGGGAGGGAGGGAGCTTGCCTGGCTCCTCACTGCGCCCGCCCTCTGTGCCCTGATGAGCAAGATGATGGTGACGACAGACTCCCCCTCGTGCGCCCTGACTCATGAAGAGCGGATCCCTTCGCTGAGCGGGGAGGCTGGTCCTCCCCCGGCGCGGCAACTCGCAAGTTACCCTTGTTTCCCTTCGCAGGTTCTAGCCTGATCAGGTTCCACGGATCCCGAATTAACGGTCTCAGCTTTGCGTCGTTCGACGGTCAGCACTCCGACAAGATGGCGCCAGTATAAGTGGGGGAATGGAAAGCACAAGCCCTTAACAACTCCGATCTCTCGGGACGAGCCTGTTACTCCTCCGGATTGATGATCAGGATCTCGGTCAGACGGCCGTCATCATCCCGGCTCAGCACCAGGCGGCGACCCGGTTGCAGATCGACGGGGCGGCCGTTCACCCAGCGGGTGCCGGCATCAAACACCAGCACACCGAGATCCTGTAGCAGCAAGGCCTGCCCCGAGTGGGCAAGCAGTCGATCCTCCGCCCGCCGCCAATGAGCCCAGAGGGCCGGATCCGGCGCCCTGGCGAGCACCCGGATCTGCTCGGCCACGCCGTGGCGGCTCTGGATGGCGAGGTGCATGCCGGGCCTGAGATCGTCAAACTGCGCCGCCCCGACCAGGGCGGCGCTGCCGAGTTCGAGCTCGGCCCCCTGAAATTGCAGGCGGATGCCATCGTTGTGCTCCAGCGCCACCAGCCAGAGCTCGGGCTCGTCGGCAAGGGCGTGGCAGGAGAGCAGCAGGAGCAAGGCGGTTCTGGTCATAGCAAGCAGGCCCATGGTCAACCCGGCGAGGAGGTTTAACTATGGGCCTGGATGGGCAATTTTGCCGGTCACCCTGACCGGATCAGTCATCCTCCCGGCAGCGGCTCAGCCGCTTGCCGTCGAAGCGGCACTCCAGCTCCAGCCAGCGCCCCTCGAAGGGGGCCAGGCTGTCATCGGAGGCACCATAACCCCAGATGCGCCCGCCAAGGACAGGGCCCTCCAGCTCCATCTCGTCGGCCTCGTCCAGGGGCTCCACCTCGCGGATCAGCCGTCTCTCCCCCTGCGCCGTCGTCTGCACTACCCCTTCCAGATCGACCCAGGTACCGCCGAGGTCATCTTCGTCCAGCCCCTCCTTGAAGCGGGTCTGCTCATCGATCACGAAGGGAATGCCGTTGACCATCAACTGGCCCAGCTGCCAGGTGGTGCGGCCGGTCAGCTTGAACTCGGCCCCCTGCGCCAACCCCAGGGGCAGCAAGATCGTCAGCAGGAGGGCGCACAGAGACTTCTTCATCGGGGATCCTCGGGGTTACACTGGCCAGCAGCATGGCGTCTTCGTCGTGAAATGACCGTGAAAAACGGCCAAGACCAGGAGATCAAAACATGAAAATACTGGTGGTGGAAGACAATCCCCAGGTGGCGGAAACCATCATGGACTATCTGGCGCTGGCCGGGCACAGGGTGGACTGCGCCTATCACGGCCAGGCCGCCTTGCAGCTGCTGGCACAGCAGCGTTTCGACGTCATCATCATGGATGTCATGATGCCGCGCCTGGACGGCCTCTCCACGGTGGAGCGGCTACGGGCGGACGGCATCGCCACCCCTGTGCTCTTTCTCACCGCCCGCGACAGCCTGGACGACAAGCTGGCAGGGTTTCGGGTCGGGGGCGACGACTACCTGATCAAGCCGTTCGCCATGGAGGAGCTGGAGGTGCGGCTGCAGGCCCTGGCCCTGCGCGGCCCCCGCAGCGACATGGGGGCGCTGGCGTTTGGCGATCTGACCCTGGATCCCGCCGCGGGCCGCGCCAGCCGCGCCGGGGTGGAGCTCAAGCTCGGCAAGATCCCCTTTCGGATCCTCACCCTGCTGGTGCGCCGCGCACCGGATCTGGTGAGCCGCCAGGAGCTGATCGAGGGGGTCTGGGGGGATGAAGAGCCTGACTCCGACGCCCTGCGCAGCCACATCTATGCCCTGCGCAACGCCCTGGACAAGCCCTTCGAGCACCCCATGCTGGAGACGCGCCACGGTCAGGGCTACCGGCTGGTCACCCCATGACGGCGGGATCCTCGCCCCTGCCCAGCCTGCGCCGCCGCCTGGTGCTGATCCTCGGCAGCGCCGGCCTGCTGCTGCTGGTGCTGCTCAGCCTGTTGATGCTGGTGGCCGAAGACAAGATGGAGGAGCTGAGCCTGCGCCACTGGCTGGAGGCCGAGGCGACCCGCTATCAGGATGACTGGCTGCGCCTGGGGGATGCCGCCCCCGCCCCCAGCCCGCGCCAGTTCTCCAGCTACTGGACAGAGGCGGGCCGCCTGCCCGGCTGGCTCAAACCCTACCGAGTCCCGGGTTTTTTCGAGCATCAGCTCGGCGAGGAGGACAAGCACTTCCTGGTGCGCCCCCACCCCTCTGGCCAGGGCCTCATCTATCTGGTGTTCAACGACGATGCCGACGACTATCTGGATCCTTATGAAGACCAGCTCCACCTCGCCACCCGCCTCATCGGCCTGACCCTGCTGCTGGCGGCCCTCGGCTTCGGCGTCTGGCTGGTGCGCCACATCACCCGGCCACTGGAGCAGCTGCGCCAACGGGTCGCCCACCTCACCCCGGATCAGGGGGACTTCGTCCCCGACGCCCCCTGGCAGGAGCTGCGGGAGATAGAGCTGGCGCTGCTGGCGGGCAAGCAGGAGGTGGCGGCCGTGTTCGCCCGTGAGCAGGAGTTCAGCCGCTTCGCCAGCCACGAGCTGCGCACCCCCAACATGGTGATCCAGGGCTCCGCCGCCCTGCTCGGCAAGGTGAGCGAGCTGCCCGCCCCCGCCGCCCGGGCCGCCAGCCGCATCCGCGCCGCCAGCGACGAGATGGCCCTGCTCACCGAAACCTTCCTGCTGCTGGGGCGAAAGGAAGCGGTGGAGCGGCCGCCCCAGCGGGTGGCCCCCCTGATCCAGCAGGAGCTGGCCCGCCTCGCCCCCCTGCTGCAACGCGAAAACCTGGACATCCGCCTCGCGCTGGACGAGGCGAGCGAGGTCAGGGCCCCCCTCTCATTGCTCGCCATTGCCCTCGGCAACCTGTTGAAAAATGCCCTGAGCTACGCCGAGGGTCACATCGAGATCGCGCTGCAGGGGCAGGTGCTCACCATCAGCAACCCCACGGCGGCGCCGCCGGATCAGATCCTGGGCTATGGCTGCGGCCTCACCATCATAGAGCGCATCTGTGCCAAGCTCGGCTGGCAGATAGAGACCCGGCTGGAGCAGGGCGTGTTTCGCGCCAGCCTGCGGATGGGCGAGGAGCCCTGAAGGGCGCCGACCCCGTGACCACAAAACACAGAGGCGGCCCGGGGGCCGCCTCTGTGCTGTTCGTCTCCGGCCTCAGGAGAGGGCCAGACCGAGGGAGAGCAGCAGACTGTAGAGAAACGCGCTGATGGCGGTCTTCTTGAGGGCGCCGGTCAGCACCTCGCCATCCTGGCTCAGGTGCAGGGTGCGGGCGGCATCGGTGAGGGGCTTGAGCGCGGGCAGGAAGATCCAGGGCCAGAGGCTCGCGGGCGGGATCAGCAGGAAGACCATGGTGGCCAGCAGCGCCGCCCCCAGCAAGGCCCAGTGATAGGCGATGGCGCGGTTGCGGCCGAGGCGCACCGCCAGGGTGATCTTGCCGCTGGCGGCATCGCTCTCTATGTCCCGCACATTGTTGATGTTGAGCACGGCGGTGGCCAACAGGCCGCAGGCGGTGGCCGGCAGCAGCAGATCCCATTGCAGAGTCTGGGTGAACAGGTAGTAGGAGCCGAGCACCCCCAGCAGGCCGAAGAAGAGAAACACCGAGATGTCGCCAAAGCCGCGATAGCCGTAAGGGGTCTTGCCCACCGTGTAGGTGATGGCCGCGACGATGGCGGCGCCACCGAGCAGCACGAAGGCGAGGAGGTGCAGCCAGGCGTCGCCGAAGACGCTGATCAGCAGGGCCAGGCCGCTCACCACGGCCGCCAGGGCGGTCAGCCCCATGGCCACGCACATCTGCTGGCGGGTGATGAGGCCGGAGACCACGGCCCGCTGGGGCCCGATCCGCTCTCCGTTGTCCGCCCCCGAGACCGCATCCCCATAGTCGTTGGCCAGGTTGGAGAGGATCTGCAACAGGATGGCGGTCAGCAGAGAGAGGGCCATGATGCCGCCGTCGAAGGCGCCACGGCTGGCGGCCAGTCCCGACCCCAGCAGGATGGAGGAGCAGGCCAGGGGCAGGGTTCGCAACCGCGCCGCCAGCAACCACACAGAGAAGGTATTTGTCATATTTTGATGGCCAAACAATCAGATATTGATCGTGTTAAGGGTTATCGAAACGGATTTGGGTATACTTGCCAACCTGGGAGCCGGGCTCCCTTGGGCAATTTACAGGGATGAATGGGCGGATAATATATAGGAATAATCGCCCTTTGGCATAAACCCGCGGCCTGCCCCCGCCCCACAGACCGTCACCCCACGGCTCGGATACGACATCCATGTTGGCTCAGACCCATATCAAGCAACAGCTGGACGCCCTGCGTCATGACCGGACCCTGGGCTTCGTGCGCCTGCGCGTGGCCTGCGAGGTGAACTCCTTCCTCGGCTGGCTCAACGCCCAGCCCCTCTATCCACGCATCTACTGGCACGCCAGGGGGGAAGAGAGACCCGAATACGTGGCCCTTGGCCGCATCCACGAGCTGACGGATCCCGCACACATCGCCCGCATCTGCGCCAACACCCAGGCCAGCCTGGTGGACAGCCCCCGCTACTTCGGCGGCCTGGCGTTCGATCCCGACCAGCCGCCGCAAGGGGAGAACCCCTGGCAGGGCTTTGGCCCCTGCCGCTTCGATGGTCTGGCGCTCGATCCCGACCAACCGCCGCAAGGAAATCGCGAGTGGCAGGGCTTTGGCCCCTGCCGCTTCGTGCTGCCGCGCATCGAGCTGGTGCGCCGGGGGGAGTGTGTCAGCCTCTGCCTCAACCTCTGGTTCGACGAGCACAACCGGGAGGCCGAACTGGCCGCCGGCCACCAGGCCCTGGCGGCCCTGGTACCCGAGGCGCCCCTGCCTCCCCTCACCCCTCAGCAGTGGCAGCGCCGGGACAAGCCGGCCAGGCCCGGCTGGCAACAGCTGGTCAGCACGGTCACGGCCCCCGACTTTCAGGCCCACACCCCCAAGGTGGTGCTCTCCCGAGCGAGCCGGCTCGAGGGGGCCGACGTCAATCCCTGGAGCCTGCTGGCCCGCTGGGCCGAGCGGGCCGAACAGTGCTTTCGCTTCGGCTTCCAGTTCGAGCCGGACCGTGCCTTCATCGCCTGCTCCCCCGAGCGGCTCTACCGCCGCGAGGGACGCCACCTGTTCAGCGAGGCGCTGGCGGGCACCATACGCCGCAGCGGCGACGAGGCGCACGATGCCAGGCTCGCCGCCGAGCTGCTGAGCGACAGCAAGAACCGGCTGGAGAACCGCCTGGTCCACACGGACATACTGCACCGGCTCGCCCCCCTGGCCCACGACGTCACCCTGACCGAGCCCAGGATCCTCAAGCTGCGGCTGCTGCAACATCTCAAGTGCGACATCGAGGCCGAGCTCCATCCCGAGGTGTGCGACTGGCAGCTGCTGGCGGCCCTGCACCCCACCCCTGCGGTGGGTGGGGCCCCACGGGAATCGGCCCTGGCCTTCATCCGCGAGTTCGAGCCCTATGATCGCGGCTGGTACGCCGGTGCCTGCGGCATGCTGAGCCGGGAGACCTCGGAGTGCAGCGTGGCCATCCGCAGCGCCCGCATCGACCCCGGGGCCGTCACCCTGTTCGCCGGTGCCGGCATAGTCGCGGGATCCGAGCCCGCCGCCGAGTGGGCCGAACTCGACAACAAGATAGCCAACGTCCTGTCCCTGCTGGGATAGCGTTTTTCATCGACCCACTGCGAGAGCCTTATGCCCGCCAGTCAACTGCCTGAGCACCGCGCGTTTGCCAGCCATCACGCCACCTTCAATCACGTCTGGTCCTCTCTCCTGCTGGAAGAGCTCTACCGCCTCGGGGTGCGCGACATCGCCCTGGCCGCCGGCTCCCGCTCCGCGCCGCTCACCATGGCCGCCGCGGCCCACCCGGGCTTTCGCCGCCATCTGCACTTCGACGAGCGGGGCCTGGGCTTCATGGCCCTTGGGCTGGCCAAGGGCAGCGGCCGCCCGGTCGCCCTCATCACCACCTCGGGCACGGCGGTGGCCAACCTCTGGCCCGCGCTGGCAGAGGCCCAGCTCACCGGGGTGCCCCTCGTCATCCTCTCCGCCGACCGGCCCCCGGAGCTTATCGACAACGGCGCCAACCAGGCCATCGACCAGCAGGGGATCTTCGCCCGCTACCCGGTCCACCAGCAGAATCTGCCGAGCCCCACCCCCGCCATCCCGGCCGCCTTCGTGCTGAGTTCGGTGGATCAGGCCCTGGCCAGACAGGCGCTGACCCCGGGGCCTGTCCACTTCAACTGCATGTATCCCGAGCCCCTCTACCCCGGCGCCGAGTACCTGGACTTTGCCGACTACCTGGCCCCCCTCGGCGACTGGTTGCACTCGGGCCAGCCCTGGAGCCCCTGGCAGAGCGCGCCGACCCCCTGCCCGCCCCAGCCGGACTGGTCGGCGTTTCGCGCCAGACGCGGCGTCCTGGTCGCCGGGCGGATCGAGGATCCCGCCCAGGCGCAGCAGGTGGCCGAGCTGGCGGAGCGCCTCGGCTGGCCCCTGCTGGCCGATCTGCAGAGCCAGCTCCACTTCGACCACCGCAGCCTGACCCATCAGGACATGGCGCTGCAGGATGACGCCTTCTGCGCCGAGCTGGCCCGGGCAGAGGTATTGCTGCAATTTGGCGCCCGCCTCATCTCCAAGCGGCTCGGCCACTTCATCAAGCAGCACCCCTGGCAGGATTACTGGCTGGTGGACCCGCAACCGGCCCGGCTCGACCCCGATTACCGGCTGCGTCGCCGCCTGCTCTGCCTCCCCGGCGCCTTTCTCGAGGCCCATGAGACGCCCGGGCGTGCCGCCCCCTGGCACCGGCTGGTACAGCGTCAGCTCCCCGTCAGCCAACGGGTGCGCAGTGCCTGCACGCGCTTCTCCGAGCTCGGGGTCTGCCATCGCCTGAACCAGCTGGTCAAGGGCCAGCTGTTTGTCGGCAACAGCATGCCGGCCCGGCTGATGGACATGCTGGGCGAGCCGGGCAAGGGCCCCAGCCGGCTGATGACCAACCGCGGCGCCTCCGGCATCGATGGCCTGATCGCCACCGCCTACGGCTTCGCCCAGACCAGCCAGGAGCCCACCACCCTGCTGCTCGGGGATCTCAGCGCCCTGCACGACCTCAACAGCCTGGCCCTGCTCACCAAGGCGCAGGCCCCCCTGGTGGTCATCATCCTCAACAACGACGGCGGCAGCATCTTTCGCATGTTGCCCGTGCCCAGAGGGGAGCTGCTGGAGAGCTACTACCGCCTGCCCCACGGCCTGGACTTTGCCCAGGCCGCCGCCATGTTCGGCCTTGGCTATCGGGCGCCCGCCACCCTGGCCGAATTTGAGCACAGTTACGCCGCGGCCCTGGAAAAAGGGGTAACCCTGATTGAAATCAAGGTACCGAGTCACGAGGTGGCCGAGGATCTCAAGGCACTGGGAGACAGCATCCGTGGCCGGTGAGTCGACGTTAGAGCCTGCAATGGCCATCAAGGTATCCAGCAACCATGGGGTAACCGAGGATCTGAAAGCGCTGGGAGACAGCATCCGTGGCCACTGACAGCGCCCAACCCACCCTGGTGCTGCTGCACGGCCTGCTGGGGGATGCCGATGACTGGCGGCCTGTCATCCAGGCCCTGCCGGGTGTCCAGTGCCATGCCCTGGATCTGCCGGGCCACGGCGGCAACAAGGGGCTGAGGGTGAACGGCTTTGAGCAGGCCCATGACTGGCTCTGCGGCGAGCTGGCCGCGCGGGGTATCACGCGCTACCGGCTGGCGGGCTATTCCCTGGGGGGGCGGCTCGCCCTCCATCACGCCAGCCAGTCCCCCGCCGGCTTGCAGGGGCTCTTGCTGGAGAACTGTCATCCGGGCCTGGCAGTGGCCGAGCGGGCCGCCCGCCTCGAACACGACGAAGCCTGGGCCCGGCGCTTCGAGCGCGAACCCCTGGCCCGGGTGCTGGCGGACTGGTATCGCCAGCCGGTGTTCGCCGATCTGGACGAGGCCGCCCGTGGCCGCCAGGCCGCCCGCCGCCTTGGCAATGAGGGTCGGGCCCTGGCCGCCATGCTGCGGGCCACCTCCCTTGGCTGGCAGCCGGATCTCGTCCCCTGGCTTGGTAAAACCCGGTTGCCGGTAAGCTGGATCTCCGGCAGCCGGGATCACAAATTCCATGGTCTTGCTTGCCAGCTGGTGAAGCAAGGCTGCAATATCAATCACTTGACCCTGGATGGCGGCCACAACCTGCACGCCAGCCAGCCCGAGCAGTTTGCCCGGCTCCTGCGGGAGTGGGTCAAGCAACCAGAAGCGTCATGATTGAGCAATGCCGGCAGCGGGACAATACGCCCCCGCCTGCCATGACCGGATTGCTCAATTGATGACGACCACATCAGAAGGAAAACACCATGATTGAGGCAATGACGGAAGCGGAACTGTACGCACCTGTCGAATGGCAGGATTGCTCCGCCGGCTACGAGGATATCCTCTATCACAAATCCCTGGATGGCATTGCCAAGATCACCATCAACCGCCCCCAGGTGCGCAACGCCTTCCGCCCCCGCACCGTGAAAGAGATGCTGCAAGCCCTGGCCGATGCCCGTTACGACGATCATATCGGTACCATCATACTGACCGGTTTTGGCGAGAAGGCGTTCTGCGCCGGCGGCGACCAGAAGATCCGCGGCGACTACGGCGGCTACAAGGACGATGAGGGTACCCATCACCTCAACGTGCTCGACTTCCAGCGCGACATCCGCACCTGTCCCAAGCCCGTGGTGGCCATGGTGGCCGGCTACGCGGTCGGCGGCGGCCACGTGCTGCACATGATGTGCGATCTCACCATAGCCGCGGACAACGCCCAGTTCGGCCAGACCGGTCCCAAGGTCGGCTCCTTCGACGGCGGCTGGGGCGCCTCCTACATGGCCCGCATCGTCGGCCAGAAGAAGGCCCGGGAGATCTGGTTCCTGTGCCGCATGTACGATGCCCAGCAGGCGCTCGACATGGGGCTGGTCAATACAGTGGTGCCCCTGGCGGAGCTGGAGCGGGAAACCGTGCGCTGGTGCCGGGAGATGCTGCAAAACAGCCCCATGGCGCTGCGCTGCCTGAAGGCGGCGCTGAACGCCGACTGCGACGGCCAGGCCGGTCTGCAGGAGCTGGCGGGCAATGCCACCATGCTGTTCTACATGACCGAAGAGGGTCAGGAAGGACGCAACGCCTTCAACGAGAAACGTCGCCCCGACTTCTCCAAATACAAGCGGAATCCCTGATGACACTCGCCCTCTATCGCTACCAACTGCCCTTTATCCAGCCCCTGACCTTCCACGGCAAGGTGGAGGTGGCGCGGGAGGGCCTGTTGGTGCGCATCGACGACGGCTGGGGGGAGATAGCCCCCCTGCCCGGCTTCTCCAAAGAGACCCTGGCCGAGGCACAAGCCGAGGCCATCGCCTGCCTGGCGCGGCTGGCCAAGGGACAACCCCTGGCCCCTGCGCTTCCCTCGGTGCAGTTCGGCTTCGACTGCGCGCGCCGGGTCTGGCCCGTGCAGACGGCACCCCTGCCCGAACCCTATCCCCTCATCCAGGGCGCGCCCCAGGAGCTGCTCAAGCACTGGAAGAACTGGCTGCACCACACCCCGGACAAGGCCAAGCTGAAGGTGGCCCGCTACCCCATGCGCGACGAGCTGGCGCTGATCCGCCTGCTGTGCGATCGCCTGCCCAACCTCAAGCTGGTGCTGGATGCCAACCAGGGCTGGACCCGGGAGGAGGCCTGGGCCTTCTGCGGCCACCTGGACGCGAACCGGATCGAATACCTGGAAGATCCTTGCGCCGAGTTCGACGACATCGCCTTCGTGGCTGAGCGCACCGGCATGCCGGTGGCCATCGACGAGCTGCTGGCCCAGGGCAAGCCCTGGCAGCCCATCCCACAGCTGAAGGCCCTGGTGCTAAAACCCACCCTGCTCGGCTCCCTGGCCCACAGCGAAGTCCTGGTGGCCCGCGCCCGGGAGCTGAAACTGAAGGTGGTCGTCTCCTCCTGCTTCGAATCCGGGGTCGGGCTGGGCCAGCTCGCCCGCCTCGCGGGGGAGTGGGCGCCGGAGCAGGCCCCTGGCCTGGATACCCGCCGCTGGCTGGCGAGCGATCTGCTCGGCGCCGATGGCCAGCCCGATCCCGCCTGCCTGGAGACCCTGTACCTGAGTGACTGACCAAGCCCCCCCCGCCCTCTGCTGCCCGGTGCGTCACTGGGCACAGACGGCGCCCGAGCGCACCGCCATCCAGGGCAACGGCTCGCTCAACTACCGGCAGCTGGATGCCAGGCTCAACGGCCTGTGCCGTCAGCTGGCGCAGGCGGGACTGACCCCGGGCGATCGGCTGACGGCCGTGGTGCGCGGCGCCCTGGAGGACGTGTTGCTGGCCTGGGCCTGCGTGCGCAGCTGCCTCGTCTTCTGCCCCCTCAATCCCGCCTTCCCCCTTCCCAGACAGGCCGAGCTGGCCGCACAGCTGGATGTCTGCGCCTTCTGGTCGGCGGGGGAGATCCCGGCGGGCGACTGGCAAGCCCTCATCCTCGACTTCACGGGCGAGCTGCCGGCAAGTGAAGAAACCTGGACGCTTGAACCGGCCCAGCCGAGCAACATGATCCTCACCTCGGGCTCCAGCGGCACCCCCAAGGCGGTGGTCCACCGCCTCGCCAACCACCTGGCCTCGGCCAGGGGCTCCGCCAGCCAGATCCCCCTGGACGAGGCCTGCGGCTGGCTGCTCTCCCTGCCGCTGTTTCACGTCGGCGGCTACGCCATCCTGTTTCGGGTCTTCCTGGCGGGGGCCAGCCTGGTGCTGGACGATCGCAGCCAGCCCCTCAGGGAGCGCCTCGAATGCCAGCCCATCACCCACCTCTCCCTGGTGCCGACCCAGCTCTGGCGGCTACTGGCGCAAGGGTTCGACCCCGGCCGCACCCGGCTGCGGGAGCTGCTGCTCGGCGGCGCCGCCATCCCCGGGCCCCTGGTCGAACGGCTGACCGCCATGGGGTTCACCCCCAAGGTGAGCTACGGCCTCTCCGAGATGGGCAGCCAGGTCTGCACCGGCCTGCCGACCACTGCGGGTCTGGTTGGCAGGCCGCTGCCAGGGCGGGAGGTCTGCATTCAACAGGGGGAGATCTGCGTACGCGGTGACACCCTGTTCGTCGGCTATTTCAAGGACGGCGAACTGGTGCGGCCGCTGGATGAGGAGGGCTGGTTCCACACCCGGGACAAGGGTCATTTCACCGCCGAAGGCGAGCTGGTGGTGGAGGGGCGGCTCGACAACCTCTTCATCTCGGGCGGGGAGAACATCCAGCCCGAGACCATAGAGCAGCGCCTGGTGGATCACGGCGCCGTGGCCCAGGCCCTGGTGGTGCCGGTGCCGAGCGAGGAGTGGGGGCAGAGACCCGCCGCCTTTATCGACTGGCACGGCGAGCCCGTGCCCCACGCCGAGCTGGCGGCCTGGATCCGCGCCGTCCTGCCCGGCTTTATGGTGCCGGATCAGTGGCATCCCTGGCCGGATCTCGGCGGCAGCCTGAAACCCTCCCGCACCCTGCTCGCCCGCAACCTGCGTGCCTGATCCCGGCGGCCCGCCATGGCTCCTTGGGCGGGGAAGTCGGGGAGACGGCCTCCCGCTCCGCTCGAAAGGCCCGAGTGAGACTCGCTCGATTGCGACAGACCCTGGCTCCTGACCCCATGGCGCCGGCCATCCCCCATGACGGCAGGGGCCAAAATGTAATAGAATGGCCGCCACTCACTCCCTACGCCAAGCCAGATCCCGACCGCCCATGACCAAGCTTCGCAAGACACTGCTCATCTGCCTCTGCCTGTTGCTGGGTGCCGCCGCCCTGTTGCTGGCCTATGGAGAGTGGGTCGTCTCCGAGAGCCGTCACTACACCTATGACGATGTCGATGCGGTGCCCTACAACCGGGTCGCCCTGGTGCTTGGCACCTCCAAATACCTGATAGGCGGCGGCACCAACCACTACTTCCAGACCCGGATCCGAGCAGCCACCGAGCTCTACAACAACGGCAAGGTGGATTACATCCTGGTCTCCGGCGACAACGCCACCCTGCAATACAATGAGCCGCGCCAGATGCGCCGCGCCCTGATCAAGGCGGGCATCCCGGCCAGGGCCATCTACAGCGACTACGCCGGCTTTCGCACCCTGGACTCCATCGTGCGCGCCCGGGAGGTGTTCGGCCAGGAGCGGTTCACCGTGGTCTCCCAGGCGTTTCACAACGAGCGCGCCATCTTCATCGCCCGCCACTTCGGCATAGAGGCGGTCGGTTTCAACGCCCAGGATCCCAGCGCCTATCAGGGCATACGCACCCGGGTGCGCGAGGTGTTCGCCCGCCTGATGGGGGTGCTCGACCTCTACATCCTCGACAAGGGCCCCAAGTTCCTCGGCCAGCCGGTCAACATAGGCGAGCCCATCCCCTGCCAGCCCCTGAGCACCCTGGGACTGAGCCA
The DNA here is from genome assembly GCF_054052445.1 of Aeromonas crassostreae. Classification (NCBI taxonomy): domain Bacteria; kingdom Pseudomonadati; phylum Pseudomonadota; class Gammaproteobacteria; order Aeromonadales; family Aeromonadaceae; genus Aeromonas; species Aeromonas crassostreae. Next base: position 110,674 of record NZ_JBSTYM010000006.1, read on the forward strand.
GCCCTGTCTGCCGCTGCCAACCGAACCCCTGGCCAGTGGCGAACAGGTGCTGATCCAACCCTCGGCGGCGCAGGCGACCCAGGTCGAGTGAGCCGACCCCCTCCCTGACACGAAAAGACCCGCCGAGGCGGGTCTTTTGCTATGCGGGCCAGCCTCAGGCGGCCAGCGCCCGGCGGTAGTTGTCCGCCACCCGTTCCCAGTCGATCACCTGATAGAAGGCGGCGATATAGTCGGGGCGCTTGTTCTGGTACTTGAGGTAGTAGGCGTGCTCCCAGACGTCCAGCCCCAGGATGGGCACCAGCCCCTGCATCAGGGGACTGTCCTGGTTGGCGCTGCTCTCCACCTGCAAGGTGCCAGAGGGGGTCACCACCAGCCAGGCCCAGCCGCTGCCAAAGCGGGTCAGGGCCGCCTGGGTGAAGGCCTGCTTGAAGGGGTCGAATCCCCCCAAATCCCGCTCGATCGCCGCGGCCAGCTCGCCGCCCGGCTCACCGCCCCCCTGCGGGCTCATCACCTGCCAGAACAGGGAGTGGTTGGCGTGGCCGCCGCCGTGATTGCGCACCGCCCCCTGCAGGCTGGCGGGCAGGCTCTCTATCTGGCCGAGCAGCTGCTCGAGGGGGGTATCGGCCCACTCGGGAGCCGCCACCAGGGCGGCGTTGAGGCCGTTGACATAGGTCTGGTGGTGGCGGCTGTGGTGGATCTCCATGGTGAGGGCATCCAGATGGGGTTCGAGTGCATCGTAGCCATAGGGCAGGGCAGGCAGGACATGATTCATAAGCAACTCCTTGCGATGGGTTCAATGAAGGGTGTGAACGGCACGCTCCTGACAGGCGCACTGTCCGAGGCAGGCCTGGATGGCGGCATTGGGCCCCCGCTTGCGCAGGAAGGCGAGCAGCTCCATCTGGGTGTGGCGACTGTGGTTGAGGGCGGCCATCCTGAGCTCGCTGCGGCAGTGGGGAGAGCCGGAGAGGTGCAGCAGTTGCTGGTGGGCCTGGCAGAGCAGGGTGCAGGCATCGTTCGCCTCCCCCATGGCCAGCAGCAGATCGGCCAGGTTGTGGCTGGCGACCACCAGGGCGGCGACCACTTCGTCCGCGTCCTGCCAGTCGAGCAGCTGCTGCTCGGCCAGCAACAGGGCCTGGCGATAACCGGGCAGGGCGGCCAGATGATTGCCTTCGGCGAAGTGGTGATTCGCCAGCCGGGTATGGTGCCGCCATTGCGCCATGGGGTCCTGTCTCGCCATCGTCTCGCCCGCCCACCTCAAAGCTGAATGATATCAATTATCATTTCATACTAATTGGTCCCAGACAAGCAGACCCGGGCAACCCCATATGGGGGAGCGGGGATCGCGCCTGGTCGTTTAGTGATCCCCGCCACAACCCGGCGCCCCTTCGCCAGCCATGCTGTGCAGGCTGGCATGATGCCGGCCGTGACCCATGACCCTATCAACAAGGATGCTGATATGAAGAGATGGTGGTTGCTGCTGCTCTGCACCCTGCCCCTGCTGGGCCAGGCGAGCGGCTATACCCAGACCCGATACCCCATCATGCTGGTCCATGGCCTGCTTGGCTTCGACAGATTGCTGGGGGTGGATTACTTCTACGGGATCCCCCAGGCCCTTGGCCGGGATGGCGCCCGCGTCTATGTGGCCCAGGTTTCCGCCACCGCCAGCTCGGAGCTGCGCGGCGAGCAGCTGCTGGCCCAGGTACAGCAGGTGCTGGCGGTGACAGGAGCCGACAAGGTGAACCTCATCGGCCACTCCCACGGCGGCCCCACCATTCGCTACGTGGCCTCGGTCGCCCCCGAACTGGTCGCCTCGGCCACCAGCGTCGGCGGCGTTCACTTCGGCTCTGAGATAGCGGACAGGGTACGGATGCGGGTCACCCCGGGTTCGGCCGAGGAGGCCCTCGCGGCGGCGGCCGCCTCGGCCCTGTCCGGGGTCATCTCCCTGCTCTCGGGGGGTAGCGATCTGCCCCAGGCTCCCACCGCCGCCCTGGACGCCCTCACCAGCGAGGGGGCCGTCCACTTCAACGCCGCCTACCCGGAAGGGCTGCCGAGCCGCCATTGCGGCGAGGGGCCCCTCCTGGCCGACAACGGCGTCTACTACTTCTCCTGGAGCGGGCGCGGCAACCTGACCAACATCCTGGATCCGGTGGATCCGGCCCTGGTGCTCACGGGGACCTTCTTCGGCGAGGCCAATGACGGCCTGGTGGGGGTGTGCAGCAGCCACCTCGGCAAGGTGATCGGCACCCACTACCGCATGAATCATCTGGACGAGGTGAACCAGTCCTTCGGCATCCATCACCTGTTCGAGACGGATCCGGTCAGCCTCTACCGCCAGCACGCGAACCGTCTCAAGGAGATGGGGTTGTGAGGGGCCTGGCCCTGGCGGCCCTGGGCCTGCTGTGCGCCCTGCTCGGCCACGCCTTGTATCAACAGGGTAGCGACCCGGCCGACGCCCAACCCGCAGGCGCTACCCTGCGCCAGCAGTTGGTGGAGCGCCTCGCCAGCGGCCAGCCCATCGAGGATCCCCTGCTGGCACGCTACCGGGACTTCCTCGAGCAGGAGGCCAGGCTGCCCCTGCCCAGGGCGCCGGATCTTGCCAGCCTGATCCGGCTGTTCGAGGCCCGCGACCAGCTGCGTCGCCTCGCCTTCACCCCGGAGGAGCAAGCCAGGCTCTTTGCCGAGGAGCGGCTGATGGAGCAGTGGACCCTGAGGCGCAAGGCCCTGGCCGAGGCGCCCCCCGCCGAGCGGGCCCAGCTTGGCGAGGCGCTGGCACTCTGGCTCGCCGAGCAGCCGGACTGGTTCCAGGAGGCGGAGAGCAACGGCCGCCTGATCGGGGATCTGCAACGGATCGATGCCCTGCCCCCGGAGGAGCGGCGGCTCGCCCTGCTGGAGCGGGTCGGGCCAGAGGCCCAGGGGCGCCTGCAGCAGCTGGCTCAGGAGCAGCAGGCATTCGAGCAGCGGCTCGGCGATTACCTGGCGGCCCTAGCCGCCCAGGGGGATCCCGCCCCCGAGGCGAACCAGCAACTGCTGGCGGCCTGGTTTCCCGAGAGCCAGTGGCGCCGGGTGGCCGCCCTGACCCGGCTGCGCCAGGGACAATCAGCGCCGCAATAACCACCCAACCTGACCGCGTCAGGGGCAATCAGGGTCGCAGTGACCACCCGGCCCGGCTGCGCCAGGGGCAATCAGGGCAGCAATAACCACCCGGCCTGGCTGCCGACCCTGGTCATGGCGCCTCCCCCATCACGCCGGATCCGGCGCCGCCCCATGCAGCCAGGGCCGCAACACACACGGGGCCCTTGGGCCCCGTGTGTTGATCATGTCTTGCCCCGTCTCAGCGCGGCTTGTTGGCTCCCGGCAAGGGTTGCCAGGTGAGGCGGGTGACCCGGGTGCCCTGCACCTCGCACCTGAGGCTCAGATCCTGCCACCCGGCCTCCCGGCGCAGGGAGACCTCTCCCGCCACCCCCTCTGCCGTGGCCTTGACCTTCTCCTGCTCGAAGATCACCTTGTCGCCGCCGGTCAGGGCCATCAGCTTGCCGTTGCAGAGCCAGTGGGCGAGATCGGCCCCCTTCAGCTTGACCCCGCCCCGCTCGGCTTTCTGCTCCGCCGGGCTGGGTGCAAACAGCGCGCTCAGCTCGGCGGCCCGCTTGGTGAGCCAGGCTTCGCGCTGCGCCATGCTCATCTTGCTGACGAACTCCGCCGGCTCACCCTTGTCATCGAGCCACAGGGTCAGCGTGCCATCGTCATCGAAGGCGAACTGGGCGGCGGGCTCCTTGACCCCGAACAGCTTGCCCCCCTTGAAGTAGTAACGGCTCTCGCCGGCCAGCCGGCCCCGCTCGTCGCGGATGGGCACGGCGATGATGACGGGTACGCCGTCGACCCAGGCCTGGATGTCCACACCGTCATGGCTCATCAGCCGGGTGTCGAGGCCATATTCGGCCCCCTTCTCCATCAGGGAGAATTGCTGTGCCAGGGGCGTGGCCAGGGCAGAGAGGGAGCAGAGCCCCAGGGCTCCGGCGAGAAGGATCTTGCGCATACGTGTCCTGTGATGTGGCCCTTGGGCCTTGAGTTAACGCTCGAGCAACCAGGCTCGCAGTCCATCCCGTTGCCCTTCGTCGAGGGGCACGGACTGACGGGTCTGATAATCGAAATGGATCAGGGTGGTCTCACCGGTCACCGCCAGTTCGCCCCCCTGCCAGGCCTCCTGCCAGAGGGTGAAGGAGCTGGCGCCGATGCGGCTCACCCAGGTCTTGATGGTGACCGGCTGGCCATAGAAGAGCTCCCGTTTGAACTGCACTGCGTAGCCCGCGATGATCAGGTGCCAGTCCCCCACGTCCAGATCCGGGGAGAAGAGACGAAACAGGGGATCCCGGGCCGACTCGAACCAGACGGCCGGCACCGTATTGTTGATGTGCCCCAGGGCATCCGTCTCCTGAAAGCGGGGGTGGATCTGCATCTCCAGCATGGTGACTCCTTGTCGGTGGGTGAACGGGCGCGTGGCCATCATCAGCGAGTCAGGATGTTACCCCATCTGCGGGGCCCAGGGACAGGGATGGCGTGCCAGGGCGGCGCCCGGACAAAAAGACGCCCCGCACAGAGGGCTGTGCGGGGCGCCGGGTACCGGCCTTAGCCGATGAGATCGAAGCGATCGGCGTTCATCACCTTGCTCCAGGCGGCAACGAAGTCAGCCACGAACTTCTCCTGGCCATCCTGCTGGGCATAGACCTCGGCGTAGGCCCGCAGCACAGAGTTGGATCCGAACACCAGATCGATCCGGGTCGCCGTCCACTTCAGGGCGCCGCTCTTGCGATCCCGCACCTCGTAGTTCTGCTTGCCGCTGGGCTGCCAGACGTTGCCCATGTCGGTCAGGTTGACGAAGTAGTCGTTGGTCAGGACCCCTTCCCTGTCGGTGAAGACCCCGTGCCGGGTGCCGCCATGATTGGTGCCCAGCACTCGCATCCCGCCCACCAGCACCGTCATCTCATGGGCGGTCAGCCCCATCAGCTGGGTACGATCCAGCATCAGCTCCTCCGCACTGACCACATAGTCCTTTTTGAGCCAGTTGCGGTAACCGTCGTGCAGGGGCTCAAGGGGTTCGAAAGAGTCGATGTCGGTCTGCTGCTGGCTGGCATCGCCCCGGCCCGGGCTGAAGGGCACCGTCAGCTCGATGCCGGCCGCCTTGGCCGCCAGCTCGATGCCCACGTTGCCCGCCAGCACGATCACGTCCGCCAGGCTCACCTGGCTGGCGGCGGCCAGGGGCTCGAGCACCTTGAGCACCTTGGCCAGCCGGGCCGGCTCATTGCCCTCCCAATCCTTTTGCGGTGCCAGACGGATGCGGGCGCCGTTGGCGCCGCCGCGCATGTCCGAGCCACGGAAGGTGCGGGCACTGTCCCAGGCGGTGGCGACCATCTCCCCTATGGTGAGGCCGCAGCTGCGGATCTGCGCCTTGAGGGCCTGCACGTCATAGTCCCGCCGACCGGCGGGCACGGGATCCTGCCAGATCAGATCCTCAGCCGGCACATAGGGCCCCAGGTAGCGGCTCTTGGGCCCCATGTCCCTGTGGGTCAGCTTGAACCAGGCGCGGGCGAAGGTGTCGGAGAAGTAGGCGGGATCGTCGCGAAAACGCTCGGCTATCTTGCGGTACTCGGGGTCCACCTTCATGGCCATGTCGGCATCCGTCATGATGGGGGTGCAGCGGATCGACGGGTCTTCCACGTCGACCGGCTTGTCCTCCTCCTTGATGTCGATGGGCACCCACTGCCAGGCACCGGCCGGGCTCTTGGTCAGGGTCCACTCGTGGCCGAACAGCATGTCGAAGTAGCCGTTGTCCCAGCGGGTGGGGTGGCTGGTCCAGGCCCCTTCTATGCCGCTGGTGACCGTATTGCGGCCGATCCCGCGGCCGGTCTTGTTGAGCCAGCCGAGCCCCTGATCCTCGATCTCGGCCCCCTCGGGTTCGGGACCCAGCAGCTTGGCATCGCCGTTGCCATGGGTCTTGCCCACGGTGTGGCCGCCGGCGGTCAGGGCCACCGTCTCCTCATCGTTCATCGCCATGCGGGCGAAGGTGATCCGGATATCATGGGCGGTCTTGAGGGGATCCGGATTGCCATCCACCCCTTCCGGGTTGACGTAGATCAGCCCCATCATCACCGCCGCCAGCGGGTTGTCGAGATCCCGCTCCCCGGAGTAGCGGCTGTTGGGGTTGTTGGTGGGCGCCAACCACTCCTTCTCCGCGCCCCAGTAGATATCCTTCTCCGGGTGCCAGATATCCTCGCGGCCAAAGGCGAAGCCGAAGGTCTTGAGCCCCATGGACTCATAGGCCAGGGTGCCGGCCAGCAGGATGAGATCGGCCCAGCTGATCTTGTTGCCGTACTTCTGCTTGATGGGCCACAGCAGGCGACGGGCCTTGTCCAGGTTGGCGTTGTCGGGCCAGGAGTTGAGCGGCGCGAAACGCTGGTTGCCTGTGCCGCCACCGCCACGGCCATCGGCGATGCGGTAGGTACCGGCGGCATGCCAGGCCATGCGGATCATCAGGCCGCCGTAGTGGCCCCAGTCTGCCGGCCACCAATCCTGGCTGTCGGTCATCAGGGCCAGCAGATCCCGCTTGAGGGCATCCACGTCCAGGGTCTTGAGTGCGTCGCGATAGTTGAAGTCCTGCCCCAGGGGGTTGGTCTTGGTGTCATGCTGGTGGAGAATGTCGAAATTCAGGCTCTTGGGCCACCACTCCATGTTCGCCATCTCGGCGGCCGTGGTCCCTCCGTGCATGACAGGGCATTTTCCTTGGGAACGTTCTGAATTGTTGCTCATTGTTTTCCTCACTTGCTCTGCTTTCCATAACCAGAATCAGCATGGCACAGGACGATGACGCTATCTGTGATCCCTGAGTCTCTTCGCCGTTTTTGATGCACAGCACAATAGCCGAGGGCGTCATTCGGTGTCGCGACGCCCCTCTCCCGGCCATCAAGTCGCCGGGCTCTCCCACTCGGGCCTGAGCCAGGCGCTGCGAAAATCGAACCAGCCGAGGGCCGTCATCCGCACCCCGTGCACCCCGGCCCGGCTCTCCAGCTCCAGCCAGTGGTGAAACAGGGGCACGAACCAGCCCTGGCGCTGCACCTCGGCCAGCAGGGCGCGCGGGCCGGGCTCGGCGCCGCTGGCCCGCCACTGTGCCAACCCCTGCCAGAGCGCCTCCTGCCCGCCCCATACCTGCTGCAGCAAGGGGGTACCCTGCAGCCAGGCATAGGGGGCAAACGGCCCCTCATGTTCCAGGTTGAGGGTGCCGAGCCAGAGATCCACGTCCTCATCGGCGCCGCTCACCCAGCGGCCGTAGTCCAGGGTGCGCACCTCCAGCCTGATCCCCTGCTCCCCCAGCAGGCTGGCCATGGCATTGGCACACTCCTCAAACTCCAGATGCTGGTTGAAGCAGGCCAGCACCAGGCGCGTCGGCAGGGTGGCGGGCTCGGGGCCGGGCGGCAGCGGTGGCTCGCGCCAGTGGGGCAGCAGGCCGACGGCGCCGGTCAGGCCTCGTTGCAGCTCGGGGGCGACCCGGGCCATCAGGGCGATGGGGTTGAGCAGCCGGGTCAGCCACTGGCGCAGGGCCGGATCCTGCAAGCGGGGGGATCTGTCGTCCTGCAGCAGGAAGTAGCAGCCGGATTCGAGCTCGGACTCGCCGCGCATGGTGCCGAGCTCGGGGGTGTCGCTGCCGATCCTCAGGTGACTCTCCAGTCGCTCCGCCAGCTCCGGCAGCATCCAGATGTCGATCTCGTCGAGCAGGGCCCGCAGCCCGAAGTAGTCGTCGAAGGCGGTCAGCCGCAGTTGCAGGGGATCGTTGGCGCTCACCTGGTAGGGCCCAGTCCCCACCGGCCGCAGGGCGAAGCCCGCCTCCCCCGCCAGCTCCCGGGGCAGGATGGCGGCCACCGGCTCCGCCAGCAGGTGGGGCAGCCAGGGATCCGGGCTGGCTAGCCGGATATCCAGGGTGCGGGGCCAGGGGCTGTCAAACCCCGCCAGGTGGCGAAACAGCGGCCGCGTCCCCAGGGCCGCCAGGCTCTCCATCACATCCTCCACCCCCAGCTCGCGGCCATGGTGAAAGCGCACCGCAGGGCGCAGATAGAAACGCCAGTGACAGGGGGAGAGCGCCTCCCAGTGGTGGGCCAGGTCCCCCTCGATTTCCCCATTTTCCTCATTTCGCCGAGTGAGGCCATTGAACAGCTGGCGCGCCAGGTGGACCTCGGATCGGCGCAGCGGCCCGCTGGGCAGCAGGCCGGGCAAGGGGCGGTAGTAGGGCACCCGCAGGATCTGGCGCCCCTCCCGGGTCGCCTGGCCGAGCTGCTCGTAGAGCAGGGGGGTGAGCAGATCCAGCCGCTCCCCCGCCAGGGCCATGGCCTGGGCCAGCTGGCCCTGGCTCAGCAGATCCCGCAATCGGCGCCGGGTCAGGCTCTCCTGATTGTCCAGCAGGGTGAGGCGGGAGCGTCGCCCCCGTCCCGCCTCCGCCGACCAGCTCAGCCAGCCCTGATCCTGCATGCGGCGCAGCAGCAGGCGGGCGTTGCGCGGGGTGCAGCAGAGCAAGTCCGCCACCTCGGCGAGGCTGGCCTCCCGCTCATCGCAGCCAAGCTGCTGGGCGAGTCGTTGAAATTGTTGATAGAGACGGCTGCTGGGCATAAAAGGGGAAATCCTGTTGTTACAAGTCATCAGTTTTTACTTCCGTATTTTAGCTCAATACTGATGACGAACATGAGAGCCACAGCACAGGAGCCCCATCATGCGCCAGACCAGCCCCCTCAAACCGAACCGGATCCAGCAGACCCTACGCCGCTACTTCCGCCGGATCCTGCCCCGCCCGCTGCCCCTCATCGAGGATCCCATGACCCAGCTCAACCGCCTGATGCAGTGGGACATGCACCAGATAGACGACAGGGAGTATCGCCGTCGCCTCTGAATGGGCCCCTTGCGGGGCAAGAGAGGCGGGGAGCGCGCCAGGGCGTTGCCGGATTGGGTGGTTTACATCGGCGCCTGGCCTGCTAGATTGGACGTCTATCCATCCATAATGGCGACGACGTCCAACAAGGAGTGTGTGATGAAAGATGCGACCCTGGCCCTGCACCACGGCTTTGCCAACGACCCCACCACCAAGGCGGTGGCCGTGCCCATCTACCAGACGGTGGCCTACGAGTTCGACAGCGCCCAGCACGGGGCGGACTTGTTCAACCTGGCGGTGCCGGGCAACATCTATACCCGCATCATGAACCCCACCAACGACGTGCTGGAGCAGCGGATGGCCGCGCTGGAGGGGGGCATCGCCGGGCTGGTGGTGTCGGCGGGTTCCGCCGCCATCACCTACGCCATCCAGGCGCTGACCGCCGCCGGTGACAACATCGTCTCCACCCCCCAGCTCTACGGTGGCACCTACACCCTGTTCGCCCACATGCTGCCGAGCTTCGGGGTCGAGGTGCGTTTCGCCAAGGATGACAGCGCCGAGGCCATCGCCGCCCTCATCGACGATAAAACCAAGGCGGTCTACTGCGAGAGCATAGGCAACCCGGCGGGCAACATCGTCGATCTGGCGGCGTTTGCCAGGGTGGCCCACGCCCGCGGCGTGCCGCTGATTGTCGACAACACGGTCGCCACCCCTGTCTTGTGCAAGCCCATCGAGCACGGCGCCGATATCGTGGTGCACAGCCTGACCAAGTACGTGGGCGGCCACGGCAACTCCCTGGGCGGCGTCATCGTCGACTCGGGCAAGTTCCCCTGGGGGGATCACCCTGAGCGCTTCCCCCAGCTCACCCAGCCCGAACCCTCCTATCACGGGGTGGTCTATACCGAGGCCTTCGGCCCGGCGGCCTTCATCGGCCGGGTGCGCACCGTGCCCCTGCGCAACACGGGGGCGGCGCTGGCGCCCATGAACGCCTTCCTGCTGCTGCAGGGGCTGGAGACCCTGAGCCTGCGCATGGAGCGCCACGTGGACAACGCCCTGCGGGTCGCCCATCACCTTGACGCTCACCCCAAGGTAGCCTGGGTCAGCTACGCCGGTCTGCCGGGCCACCCCCACTATCCCCTGGCGGAGAAGTACATGGCCGGGCGCCCCTCGGCCATCCTCTCCTTCGGCCTGAAGGAGGGCTACGAGGCGGGGGTGCGCTTCTACGATGCCCTCCAGATCTTCAAGCGACTGGTCAACATCGGCGATGCCAAGTCCCTGGCCTGCCACCCCGCCTCCACCACCCATCGCCAGCTGAGCGAGGCCGAGCAGGCCAAGGCCGGGGTGAAACCTGAGATGATCCGGCTGTCGGTGGGGATAGAAGCCATCGAGGACATACTGGCGGATCTGGATCAGGCGCTGGAGGCCTGAGTCGGCGCAGAGCGGGCATCAGCCCGCTCTTTTTTTGTCTGCCGGTGAACCATTAACCTCGCCCGTTCGTACACTCCATCCCGCCACCGAATCGAGGTTCCCATGATAGTCCTGCACCACCTGAACAAGTCCCGCTCCCAACGCATCATCTGGCTGCTCGAGGAGCTGGGCCTGCCCTACCAGATCAAGGCGTATCAGCGCGACGCCACCACCTTCCTGGCGCCCCCCGAGCTCAAGGCCGTCCACCCCCTCGGCAAGTCGCCGGTCATTGAGTTCGACGGCAAGGTGCTGGCCGAATCCGGCGCCATCACCGAATACCTGATCGCCCGTCACGCCCCGGAGCGGCTGGCGCCGGCCACGGACAGCCCGGACTATGCCGACTACCTGCAGTGGCTCCACTTCGCCGAGAGCTCAGGCATTCTGCCGCTGCTGCTCGACCTGTTCGTGCGAAAAGATGGCAGCCCGATGGGCTTCCTGCCGGGCTACGCCCAGGCGGAGTGCGCCAAGGTGCTGGGCTATCTCAATACGGTCTTGAGCACTCGCCGCTATCTGGTGGAAGATCGCCTCACCGGCGCCGATATCCTGAACTCCTTCCTGGTGGATCTGCTGGCCCAGGGCGGCCAGCTGGCCCAGTTCCCGCACCTGCAAGCCTACTGGCAGCGGCTCAACACCCATCCGGCCCGCCAGAAGGCGGCGGCCCTGGAGCGCGAGCTGGACAGGGACGCCTGATCCCCAGGGGCCAAAAACGGGAGCCCGCTATCAAAACGGTGAGGGGTCGTCACCTGGCATGAGGTACTCGGGTGTAGCTTTGCTATGGTGTGACTAGGGAGGGGTGACCAAGCGCCTCCCATCACAATGACGCCACCAGGGTTTCGTCATCTGGGCGCTCTCGCCGGGCGCAACTCTCTAGCCACAGGGTCTCAATCATGAAACTGAAACACGCATGGATCGCCGGTTTGCTCACTCTCTGCACCAGCCCTCTGCTACAGGCCGCCGAAGTAACCGCCAATGTGGCGATCGCTCCGGGTCAGGTCAGTCTGGCGGAGGAGGTGAAGGCCGAGGCGACCGTCACCGCCATCGACATGGCGAGCCGCAAGGTCAGCCTGAAAAATGCCGAAGGCAAGGCGTTCGACCTGGTCGCCGGGGACGGGGTAACCAATCTCGAGCAGCTCAAGGTGGGGGATATGGTGACGCTGCGCTACCTGCAGATGCTGGATCTGGAACTGCTCAAGGGCAGCGCCGGGGTGAGAAAACGTCTGGTCGAGGTCGATGGCAGCAAGGCGGCCGCCGGTGAACAACCTGGGGCCGAAGCGGGTATGCAGGTGACCCTCTATGCGGACGTCATCGATGTGGACAAGGCGCAGCAGACCATACGGGTCAAGGGAGTGGACAAGACCCTCACCCTCAAGGTGAATGATCCGGCCCAGTTCGCCCTGATCGCCAAGGGGGATCAGATCAAGGCCGTCCAGACCACGGCCATCGCCATAGGGATAGAGCCCAAGCCGTAAGCGGGGCGACCCGCAGACCGGCCCTCATCCATCCGGCAAAACAAGAGGCACCCTCAAGGTGCCTCTTGTCATTGCGCCGAGACCGGCAGTCAGCCGCGGCTGATATGCAGCGGGCCGAAGGTCTGGGCCACCGGCATGATCTCTATGCTGTTGATATTGACGTGGGCGGGCTGCTCGCCAATCCAGAGCACGGTATTGGCGATGTCCTCCGGCGAGATGGCCTGCACCCCCTGATAGACGGAGGCAGCCTTGGCATCGTCACCGTGGAAGCGCACGTTGGAGAACTCGGTGCCGCCGCACAGACCCGGCTCCACGTTGGTGACCCGCACCGCCGTGCCCGCCAGATCGGCGCGCAGATTGAGGCTGAACTGCTTCACGAACGCCTTGGTGGCGCCATAGACGTTGCCACCCGGATAGGGATAGGTACCGGCGATGGAGCCGATGTTGATCACATGGCCACGGTTGCGCGCCACCATGCCCGGCAGCAGCAATCGGGTCACCAGGGTCAGGCCGCCGATGTTGGTGGCGATCATCTGTTCCCAGTCTTCCAGCTCGGACTGGTGCGCCGGGGCCAGGCCCAGGGCCAGACCGGCGTTGTTGACCAGCAAGTCCACCTGGCTCCAGTCCGCGGGCAGGCCGTCGATGGCGGCCCGGGTGGCGGCCTTGTCCTGCACGTCGAACACCAGGGGCAGGAAGCTCTCCCCCAGCTCCTCGGCCAGACCGGCCAGCCGCTCGGCGCGGCGGCCCGTGCCTATGACCCTGTGCCCGGCGGCGACCAGGGCGCGGCTGATCGCCTCACCAAATCCGGACGATGCGCCCGTTACCATTGCAATCATCTGAGCCTCCTTGGCTGTCATCAGGTTGTCGATTGAATTCATTTCACGGCGAGGCCGTCATTGCAGCTCGCGCCCCGTGCTCTTGCGCCAGACGAAGACCAGCAGATGCAGGGCGAGCAGGCCGGAGCCGGCAAGGCCGAACAGCAGCGCCGTCAGGGCATTGACCGAACCGTCAGCCCCGAACCACCACCAGAGGCCCCAGCCCGCCAGGGCGATGAGCAGGCACTGGAGGGCGCAGAGCGGGCAGCGCCCGAGCTTGGCCCGAATGGCGCTGGCGAGGCAGGCATCACAACTCATGCTGCATCCCCGAGGCAGAGGCAGGCATCACGATTCATGTCGCGCCCCCGAGAGCGAAGCTGGCATCACGGCTCATACCGCTTGCCTCGAGCGCGCCCTGGCAGCGCCACTCATGCTGACCCCGGATCGCGCTGGCGAGGAAGACATCACAACTCATGCTGCATCCCCCGAGCCTCCGAGCGCGCTTTGGCGGCGGGCTCCTTCAGGCTCAGCACCAGCCGATGGGCGTGCTGGTCCCGGCCATAGTAGTCGGGCAACCGCTGCTGGGCCCGAAACCCGAGCCGCCGATAGAGGGGCAATGCCTCCTCGTTGCCATCGGCCACCTCGAGCCGGACCGCGCCCCACCCCTGCTCCCTGCCATTGGTGATCACCTGCTCGAGCAGGCGACGGGCCCAGCCCTGCCTGCGCACCCGCCAGTGGATGGCCAGGGTCTGGATCACCAGGCGATCCCAGCCCTTGTGCTCCAGCAGGCAGAGATAGCCCATCAGCTGCTCCCTGCCGTCGTGCAGCAACAGGGTTCGCCCCTTGGCATGGGAGAGCAGATAGTGCCAGCGCTGGCGGCCGAAGGCGACCTCGGGGGGGAAGCAGTAGCGCTCCAGTTTTACGATGGCCCCCAGATCATCGAGACGGGCGGCACGCACGGTCAACACAGGAGAGTCCTCGTTTGAGTTATTTATCTTCAGCATCAGCAATGAGACTTGTATCACAAGTTACCAAAGCGGAACATGGGCACTGTAACCTCTTGTCCCCCCTAGCGCCATGGTCGTGCTTGCCGGTGCATCGAAGCCCACAGGGGATACTGCCATGTCGGCAGCCTATCTGTGGAGTCCGAAAAAATGAGTACCTATGTCATCGTCGAGGAGCCGGGTGACTGGCCCTGCCAGGGCGATTATCTGCTGACCGCCCGCACCTATCTGCAACATGGCCTGCCCACCACAGGGGGGCACGGTCGCATCATCAACCTCTGCCGCAGCCTAGATCACCTGAGCGCGGGTTACTACTGCTCCCTGCTGGCCCAGGCCAGGGGACACCACTGCCTGCCCGGCCTGCAGGCCATCAGCGTGCTCCAGCCCCAGCAACCGCCGGCCAAGCTGTGGCGCAAGCTGCAGGGCTGGCTGGCCCAGCAGAGCGAGGACAGGATCCGGGTGCGCGCCATCTTCGGCCAGTGTGAACAGAGCGAGCTGGCGGGGCTGGCCCGCTACTACTACGGCCTGAGCCAATTGCCGCTCCAGGAGCTGACCCTCAAGCGCGGCCGTCACGGCTGGTCGGTGCGCCAGCAGCAGAGCCTCTCCCCCCTGACCCTCAGCGAGGGGGAGCGCGCCCTGATGCTGAACCATGTCCGCACCCTGATCGGGGACGAGGCGGACCCCGCCGCGCCGCGCTATCAGCTCGCCATTCTGGCGGATCAGGATGATGGCCGCGCCAGCAGCGATGCCCTTGCCCTGGCCCGCTTCACCCGGGCCGCGGCGGCCCAGGGGATCCGCGCCGAGATCCTCTCCCCCGCCGCCATCGAGCGGCTGCCGGAGTTCGATGCCCTCTGGCTGAGGTCGGAGACGGCGGTGGGCCACTACACCTTCGAGTTTGCCCGCCGCGCCGAGCAGCTCAAGATGCCGCTGATCGACAGCGCCCGCGCCATCCTCGCCTGCAGCAACAAGCTCTACCTCTACGAGCTGATGGTGCGCAGCGGCGTGCCCATGCCCCCCACCATGGTGGTGACCCGCAGCGGGCGCCACCAGGTGGCCGATCTGGTGCAGCGCCTCGGCCTGCCGCTGATGGTGAAGATCCCGGACGGGGCCCAGGGGCGGGATCTGGCCATGGCGAGCGACGAGACCCAGCTCGCCCGCCTGCTGGACGAGGGGCTGGGCCGCTCCGCCCTGCTGCTGGTGCAGAGCCGGATCCCGGCCGAGTTCGACTGGCGCATCGCCCTGCTCGACGGCTCGCCGCTGTTTGCCTGCCGCCGCTATCGCCCCGAGCCCGGCAGCCGCATCCGCCGCCGCAAACACCCTCTCGACCTGAGCCGGATCGAGGCCCTGCCGCTGACCGAGGTGCCGGAGCGGGTGTTGCAGACGGCGCGCCGCGCCGTGCATCAGCTCGGCAACGGCCTGTTCGGGGTGGACTTGCGCCAGCAGGGGCAGGGCTGCGTGCTGCTGGAGATCATCGACAACCCCTGGATCCGGGGCGACATGGAGGACAAGGAGAGCCCGGATCTCTACGACAGGCTGGCCCGCGCCTTTCGCCAGCGGCTGGAAGACAGGGGGCAGCATGCCCTCTCCTAGGGCGGGATCCTGCCGCCCACGGACGAACAAGGGGAGCCTGGGCTCCCCTTGTTGCATCTGGCGCCATGACGGCGCTCAGGTCTGGCTCACTCCGCCGGCTTGTGCTTGCGGCTCGCCTTGAGCTCGAGAAACTCGATGATCTTGCCCGCCACATCCTTGCCGGAGGCCGCTTCCACCCCTTGCAGGCCGGGGGAGGAGTTCACCTCCAGCACCAGGGGACCCCGGGCGCTGCGCAAGATGTCCACCCCGGCCACGTCCAGCCCCATGATCTTGGCGGCCTGCACCGCGGTGGCCCGCTCTTCCGGGGTGATCTTGATGGCTTCGGCGGTCCCGCCCCGATGCAGGTTGGAGCGAAACTCCCCGGGCTGGGCCTGACGACGCATGGCCGCCACCACCTTGCCGTTCACCACCAGGCAACGGATGTCGGCACCGTTGGCCTCGCGGATGTACTCCTGCACCAGTATGTTGTTGTTGGTCTGGATGAAGGCCTCGATCACGCTCTCGGCCGCCTTGTGGGTCTCGCACAGCACCACCCCTATCCCCTGGGTCCCCTCCAGCAGCTTCACCACCAGGGGCGCCCCGCCCACCATCTTGATGAGATCCGGCACGTCGTGGGTGCTGTGGGCATAGCCGGTGATGGGCAGGCCTATGCCGTGGCGCGACAGCAGCTGCATGGCCCTCAGCTTGTCCCGGGAGCGACTGATGGCCACCGAGCTGTTGAGGGCCATGGTGCTCATCATCTCGAACTGGCGCAGCACGGCGGTGCCATAGAAGGTGATGCTGGCGCCGATACGCGGGATCACGGCGTCATAGTCCCCCAGCTCCACCCCTTCGTAATGAATGGAAGGGTTGTGGGAGGCGATATTCATGTAACAGCGCAGGGTGTCGAGCACCTCGACCTCATGACCACGGGCACGCGCCACCTCGACCAGACGACGGGTGGAGTAGTTTCTGGGCTCACGGGATAAAACAGCAATCTTCATGACAATTCCGCTAGGAGGCAGTGCCTGGGCAGGATGGGGCGGGAGAGTATAAGGTGCCACAGCGCCATGGCAACGCCAATTGTTTCTCCTGACAACAAGACAAACCACACAAAACCCGGATAAAGCCGACGGCTGTCATCCGGATGTAAAACGGCGGCCCCATGCTGGAGCCGCCGTTGTCGTCTGCTGAAAAGGGCCTGGGTATCGGTGTCCCCCGCCAAGACGCGGCCTCTTTCGGGGTCATCCCCTGCGCCGGCAGACACCTCAGCTCAAGTTGGGCCCCAGCCAGCGTTCGGCTTCTGCCAGGGTCATCCCCTTGCGTCTGGCGTAGTCTTCCACCTGATCTTGCTGGATCTGCGCCACCGCGAAGTATTTGCTGTCGGGATGGGAGAAGTACCAGCCCGACACCGCCGCCCCCGGCCACATGGCGTAGGATTCGGTGAGCTGCATGCCGATGGCCTGCTCCACCCCCAGCAGCTCCCAGATGCTGCCCTTCTCGGTGTGCTCCGGGCAGGCGGGGTAACCGGGGGCCGGGCGGATGCCCTGATAGTTCTCGCGAATAAGCTCCTCGTTGCTGAGCGCCTCGTCCGGGGCATAACCCCAGTGCCGCTTTCGCACCTGCTCGTGCAGGTATTCGGCAAAGGCCTCGGCGAGACGGTCGCACACCGCCTGGATCAGGATGGCGTTGTAGTCGTCGTGATCCGCCTTGTAGGCTTGCGCTATGGCCTCCTCGCCGATGCCGCCGGTCACCGCGAAGGCACCGATCCAGTCCGGCTTGCCGCTCTCCTTGGGGGCCACATAGTCCGCCAGACAGTAGTTGGGGAAGCCCTGCTTCTCGCTCTGCTGGCGCAGGTGGTGCAGCACCTTGATGACCTCGGTGCGGGACTCGTCCCTGTAGACCTCTATGCTGTCCCCCACCCCGTTGGCCGGGAACAGGCCTATGATGCCGGCGCAGCGCACGCTCTTGTCCTGCTCCAGCCGATCCAGCATGGCGTTGGCATCGGCAAACAGCTTGGTCGCCTCTTCGCCGATGATCTCGTCCTCCAGGATGCGCGGATACTTGCCCGCCAACTCCCAGCTGAGGAAAAACGGCGTCCAGTCGATGTAGGGGCGCAGCACGGAGACGGGCACGTCCTCGAAGGTCTGCACGCCCAGCTCACGGGGCTTGGGGGGCTCATAGCCGACCCAGTCCAGCTGCTGGCGGTTGGCGCGGGCGTGAGCCAGGGAAACCGGCTTGGAGCGCGGCTGCTTGCGGGCATGCTGCTCCCGCGCGATCTCGTACTCCTTGTCGATGCGGGCGACAAACGCAGGCTTGAGCTCGGGGTTGAGCAGGCTCTGGGCCACCCCCACGGCGCGCGACGCGTTCGACACATAGACCACGGGCTCGGAGTAGTTCTGCTCTATCTTCACCGCGGTGTGGGCCTTGGAGGTGGTGGCGCCGCCGATCAAGAGCGGCAGCTTGAAGCCCTGGCGCTCCATCTCTTTCGCCACGTGCACCATCTCGTCGAGGGACGGGGTGATAAGGCCGGACAATCCGATAATATCGGCATTTACCTCGCGGGCCGTCTTGAGGATGGTCTCGCAGGAGACCATGACCCCGAGATCGACGATCTCGTAGTTGTTGCACTGCAGCACTACGCCGACGATGTTCTTGCCGATGTCGTGCACGTCCCCCTTGACGGTGGCCATCACTATTTTGCCGTTGCTGGAGCCGCCGGACTTCTCCGCCTCTATGTAGGGTTGCAGGTAGGCGACCGCCCGCTTCATCACCCGGGCCGACTTGACCACCTGGGGCAGGAACATCTTGCCGGCGCCGAACAGGTCGCCGACCACGTTCATGCCGTCCATCAGCGGCCCTTCGATGACGTGCAGCGGCTTCTCGGCCCCGGCCCGCGCCTCTTCGGTGTCCTCCTCGATAAAATCGGTAATCCCCT
This sequence comes from Aeromonas crassostreae, assembly GCF_054052445.1. NCBI lineage: Bacteria > Pseudomonadati > Pseudomonadota > Gammaproteobacteria > Aeromonadales > Aeromonadaceae > Aeromonas > Aeromonas crassostreae. Next base: position 128,841 of record NZ_JBSTYM010000006.1, read on the forward strand.
TGACCAGGGCATGCTCCAGCCGCTTGCCCACCGGCCAGCTGCGCCACTCCTGATCCCGGGGATCCTCCGCCTGGGCGCCGGCGCCGCGATACTTCTCGGCGATGGCCAGCAGATCCTCGGTGGCGTTGTCATTGAGGTTCAGTACAACGGCCTCGACCTTCGCCTTCAGCTCCGCCGGTATGTCTTCGTAGATGGCGAGCTGACCGGCGTTGACTATGCCCATGTCCATGCCGCTGCGGATGGCGTGGTAGAGGAAGACGGCGTGGATGGCTTCGCGCACCGGCTCGTTGCCACGGAAGGAGAAGGAGACGTTGGAGACGCCGCCGGAAATCATGGCGTGGGGCAGGTGCTCCTTGATGTCCTTCACCGCCTCGATGAAGTCCACCGCGTAGTTGTTGTGCTCGTCGATGCCGGTCGCCACCGCGAAGATGTTGGGGTCGAAGATGATGTCTTCCGGCGGGAAGCCGACCTGATCCACCAGGATCCGGTAGGCACGCTGGCAGATCTCGAACTTGCGGGCACGGGTATCGGCCTGGCCCACCTCGTCGAACGCCATGACGATGACGGCGGCGCCATAGCGACGCAGCAGTTTGGCCTGCTCGATGAATTTGGCCTCCCCCTCCTTCATGGAGATGGAGTTGACCACAGGCTTGCCCTGCACGCACTTGAGGCCCGCCTCCAGCACCTCCCACTTGGAGGAGTCGATCATCACCGGCACCCGGGCGATGTCCGGCTCACCGGCGATGAGGTTCAGGAAGCGCACCATGGCCGCCTCGGCGTCCAGCATCCCCTCGTCCATGTTGATGTCGATGATCTGGGCGCCGCTCTCGACCTGCTGCTTGGCCACATCCAGGGCCTCGTCGTAGAGCCCCTCCTTGATGAGGCGCTTGAACTTGGCCGAGCCGGTGACGTTGGTGCGCTCCCCCACGTTCACGAACATGGATTCGGGGGTGATGATGAGGGGCTCGAGCCCCGACAGCCGGCAGGCCACCGGCAGCTCCGGCAGGGCGCGGGGCTTGATGCCGGCGACGGCGTCCGCCATGGCGCGAATATGGGTCGGGGTGGTGCCGCAGCAGCCCCCCACCAGGTTGAGGAAGCCGCTCTGGGCCCACTCGCGGATATGGTCCGCCATCTCGCCCGCGTCCAGATCGTACTCGCCGAACGCATTGGGCAGACCGGCGTTGGGGTGGGCGCTGACAAAGGTCTCGCTGATGCGCGACAGCTCGGCCACGTACTGGCGCAACTCGTCCGGGCCGAGCGCGCAGTTGAGGCCGAACGAAATAGGCTTCACGTGGCGCAGGGAATGGTAGAAGGCTTCCGTGGTCTGACCGGAGAGGGTGCGACCGGAGGCGTCCGTGATGGTGCCGGAGATCATCACCGGCAGGCTGTAGCCCAGGGCCTCGAACACCCCTTCCACCGCGAAGGCGGCGGCCTTGGCGTTGAGGGTATCGAAGATGGTCTCGATGAGGATGAGGTCGGCCCCCCCCTCGATGAGGGCGTGGGTGGATTCGGTGTAGGCGGCCACCAGCTCGTCATAGGTGACGTTGCGCTTGCCCGGATCGTTGACGTCAGGGGAGATGGAGCAGGTGCGGTTGGTGGGGCCAAGGACCCCTGCCACGAAGCGCGGCCTGGCGGGATCCTTGGCCGTCCACTCGTCCGCCACGGCGCGGGCCAGACGGGCCGCCTCCCGGTTGATCTCGGCGGAGAGCGCCTCCATCTCGTAATCGGCCATGGCGATACGGGTGGCGTTGAAGGTGTTGGTCTCGAGGATGTCAGCCCCGGCGGCACAATATTGATCGTGGATCTCGCGGATGATCTCGGGCTGGCTCAGCACCAGCAGATCGTTGTTACCCTTGATATCCGTATGCCAGTCGGCGAACCGCTCGCCACGATAATCGGCCTCTCCCAGCTTGTAACCCTGGATCATGGTGCCCATGGCACCGTCGATGATCAGGATCCGCTCAAGCAGGCAAGCCTGCAGACTCTTCTTTGTTGTCGACACCGCTCGATCCTCTTACATCCATGCAACTGCGTGGCTTTATCCTAACAGCAAAGAAAAAAAATGGAAATCTAGCCGTCTATCTGTCTAAAACCAGTCAGTGATACCCAAAAGTAGGTAGTGAGTAAACTATCACCGCGGAGTACCCTATGCCCGTCCTTTTACGGACTCGTGCTTGCTGTCACTCCAACGAGAAAAATAATCATGAGCGTCTATTACACACTCTGCTTCTTGGCGGCGTTGGCGATTTTTATCGCATTCGCCAACCAGTATGTCATCAAGATCCAGACCACCATCGCCATCACCGCCGGATCCATGCTGATCTCCGCACTCATGGTGCTGTTTGGCAAATTGGGTTGGTTCAATCTGGAACCCCTTGCCATCGCCACCATGGAGAGCATCAACTTCCAGGACTTCCTGCTCAAGGGGATCCTGGGCTTCCTGCTGTTCGCCGGCGGGATCGGTATCAACCTCAAGGCCTTGCGCAGCCAGAAGTGGGAGATCACCATACTGGCCATCTTCGCCACCCTGCTCTCCACCTTCCTCATCGGCTACGGCTTCTGGTTCATCGCCAAGCTGCTGGGCTGGGAGCTGCCCCTGGTCTACTGCCTGCTGTTCGGTGCCCTGATCACCCCCACCGACCCCATCGCCGTGCTGGCCATCGTCAAGAAGATGCAGGCCCCGCCCCAGATCGCCATCCAGATCGAGGGGGAATCCCTGTTCAACGACGGTACCGGCCTGGTGATCTTCGCCACCGTGTTTGCCGTGGCCTTCGGCGGCGTCGAGCCCACCTTCACCAGCGTGGCTGGCCTGTTCCTCCATGAGGCCCTGGGCGGCATACTGTTCGGCGCCGTGCTGGGGCTGCTCGCCCACGTGATGATCAGCGCCACCGACGATGGCTCCCTGGAGCTGCTGCTGACCCTGTGCATCCCGACCGCCGGCTTCGCCCTTGCCAACATGCTGGGGGTCTCAGGCGCCCTGGCCATGGTGGTGACCGGCATCATGATAGGCAACTGGACCCGCCATTCGGGCTTCTCCGAGCAGAGCCGCCACCACCTGGATCACTTCTGGGAGCTGGTGGATCAGTTCCTCAACGCCCTCCTGTTCCTGCTGATCGGTCTGGCCCTGGTGCTGCTGGATCTCGCCTGGCGCGACTGGATCCTGCTGGTCATCGCCGTGCCGCTCTGCCTGGCGGCCCGCTTCATCAGCGTCTCCGTGCCCTTCATGGCCTTTCGCAAGTTCCGCAGCTACAACCGCTTCACCATCCGCATCCTCACCTGGGGCGGCCTGCGCGGCGGTCTGGCCATGGCCATGGCGCTGGCGCTGCCGTCCGGCGTCATGATGATCCCGGGGCATGACGTCGATCTGCGCCAGGTCATACTGGTGATGACCTACTCGGTGGTGATGTTCTCCATCGTGGTACAGGGGATGACCATCACCCCCATGATAGAGAGGGCCAAGAAGGCCAGCGGCGACGTCTGATCCGCCGCCCTGCAAAACGAAGAAGCCGCCTCTCTGGCGGCTTTTTCGCAGGGGATCCCCCTATGGCCGGGCTCAGTCCCTGGGTTTCTCGTAGGTAAACACCTTGCCGATGTCCTCCAGCCGGTAGCTGGTGAGCTGGTAGACGTAGTAGTTGAGCCAGTTGGCGAACAGCAGATGGCCATGGCTGCGCCAGCTGGCCCGTGGCGGCTGGTCTGGGTCATTGCCCGGATAGTAGTTGACCGGAATGGCGGGGGCGAGCCCGGCCTCGAGATCCCGCCTGTATTCCCCATCCAGGGTCAGCACATCGTATTCGGGGTGACCGGTGACAAACACCTGGCGGCAATCCTTGGTGGCGGCGAGATAGACCCCGGCCTCCTCGGACTCGGCGAAGATCTGCAGATCGGTGTGGGCGCGGATAAGGTCGCCGTCGAAGGCCGCATAGCGGGAGTGGGGAGCCACGAACTCGTCATCGAAGCCGCGCAGCAAGGGCTCGTGTTCATCGAGCCTGTGGTGGCGATAGATGCCGGACAGCTTCTCGCCATGGGTCTGCTTGTCCATGCCATACAGCGCCTTGAGCGCCGCCTGCACCGCCCAGCACAGGAACAGGGTGGAGGTGACGTGCTCGTGGGACCATTCGATGATCTCGACCACCCTGTCCCAATAGACCACCTCCTCGAACTCCACCCGGCCCAGGGGCGCCCCCGTGATGATCATGCCGTCGTAGTTGTTGCCCCGCACCTGTTCGAAGTCGTGATAGAAGTTCTCGAGATGGGCCTGGGGGGTGTTCTTGGATTCCCGATCGTCGATGCGCAGCAGATCCACATCCACCTGTAGCGGCGAATTGGAGAGCATCCGCATCAGCTGGATCTCGGTCTCTATCTTCTTGGGCATCAGATTGAGGATGAGCACCCGCAGCGGGCGTATGTTCTGGGTGACGGCCCGGGATTCCGTCATGACGAAGATGTTCTCCTGCCCCAGCACTTCGGCGGCGGGTAACTGATCCGGGATCTTGATGGGCATGCTGACTCCCTGTACTGCATCAGTAAAAATGTCTGGACATCTAGAAGCCTATAATAAAGCGTCCGGGCTGTCATCCGATACCTTTGTATTCACTCTCGCCATTGACTAGCATACGGCTCACGTGTCCCTCACTGCGACCCCCATGGCCGGTATCACCATTTCAGTAGACAGGCTGCGAGTCGGCAACTATGTCTCCCTGCCCCTGGGCTGGCGCGCTCACCCCTTCCTGTTTTCCAGCTTCAAGATCAAGAACGAAGAAGAGATAGCCCTGATCCGCCATCTGGGGCTGGGCAGAGTCACCATCATCCCGGAGAAGAGCGACTGCCCGCCCCTGCCCCCCGATTCGCCAAGCCGAGAGGCCGCGCCCGATCCGGCTCAGCAGAGGGAGATGGAACAGGACAAGGAGCAGCGTATCGCCCGGTTGCAGCAGTACCGCCGGGACCTGCAACAGTGCGAGAAACAGTTTCAGCACTCCTTGAGCCAGGTACGCAGCCTGATGAGCAAGGTGCAGGCCCGCCCCCTCAACGCCATCGACGACGCCAAGGAGCTGATCGATGCCATCGCCAGCCAGCTGCTGGCGGCGGACGAACTGGTGCTGCACCTGATGGGGGACGGCGAGGAGGGAGATCCCCTCTACTATCACTCCCTCAACGTCAGCGTGCTGAGCATGATGCTGGCCAAGGAGTGCGAGATGAACGCGGAGCAGATCCGTCTGGTCGGCATGGGGGCCCTGTTTCACGACATCGGCAAGCTGAAGATCCCGAGCCAGATCCTGCGCAAGCACGCCCCCCTGACCAGGCCGGAGCAGAACCTGCTGGCCCAGCATCCCCGCTACGGGCTGGACCTCATCAACCTGGCGGCCTCCTTCCCCGCCGAGGCCAAGGGCATAGTGCTGCACCATCACGAATACCTGGACGGCAGCGGCCCGGAGGGACTCAAGGCCGGGCAGCTCGATCCCATGACCCAGCTGGTCTCCCTCATCAACGAATATGACAACCTCTGCCACCGCCACGGCAAGGTGCCCTACTCCGCCCTCTCCAGCCTCTACAAGCAGCGCAAGGGCCAGTTCAATCCGGACAACATGGCCCTGCTGATCCGCCTGCTCGGCATCTATCCTCCCGGCAGCGTGGTGCAGCTCTCCAGCGGTCAGCTGGGCCTGGTGATGTCCGTCAAGGGGAGCAGCCTGCTCCACCCCAGCGTGCTGGTCTACGATCCCGCCATCCCGCGCCAGGAGGCGGCCGTCATCGCGCTGGATCGGGCCGGGCTCACCATCGCCAAGGTGATCCATCCCAGGCGCCTGCCCCCCGCCGTATTCGAGTACCTGAATCCGCGCACCCGCATCAGCTACTACTTCGAACCCAAGACCAAATGACCCTGCAGGAGTCTTCATGCACATAGAAATCGTCAGCACAGGCGACGAGATAGTGACCGGCCTGGTGGTCGATACCAATGCCGCCTGGCTCAGCGCCCGCTTGCTGGACCAAGGCTGGCAGGTGCGCCGCCGCCATACGGTGGGGGATGATCTCGCCGAGCTGACCGCCCTGCTGCGCGAGTGCGCCGAGCGCGCCGACCTGGTGCTGGTGTGCGGCGGCCTGGGCCCGACGGCGGACGATCTCACCGCCCAGGCCGCGGCCGATGCCTTCGACGCGCCCCTGACTCTGCATCCCGGCTGGCTCGATACCATAACGGCCCGCTACACCAGCCGGGGTCGCCCCATGCCCGCCAGCAACGCCAAGCAGGCCTGGCTGCCCACGGGCAGCGAGATCCTCGACAACCCGGTCGGCACCGCCTGCGGCTTCCTGCTGCGGCGGGGGAGCTGCCGCATCGCCTTCACCCCTGGGGTACCGTTCGAATTCAAGCAGATGGTGACGGAGCAGATCCTGCCCCGCCTGGGCGAAGACCATGCCACCGGAGAGACGGCGCTGCGCCGCTTCTACAGCTTCGGCATCTCGGAATCCGCCCTGAGCGATCGGCTCGACGGCGCCCCCTGGCCCGCCGGGATCACCCTCGGCTACCGCTCCGCCATGCCCCTCATCGAACTCAAGCTGATCGGCCAGGGCGCCACTCCCCAGGACATGGAGGCGGCACAGGCACGCCTGCTCGCACAGATCGCCCCCTGGCTGGTTGGTCAGGGAGACGAGGAGCCGGCGCGGCAGATCCTCGCCCTGCTGGGGGACAGGCCCCTGACCCTGTTCGAGGGGGAGAGCCGGGGCGCCTTGCTGGCCCTCTGCCATCCCCATTCCGGGTTGACGGCCCACTTCAGCCAGCGGCCTGCCGACGAGCCGGCCCAGCCGCTGGGGGACGGGCGCGGGGCGAGCCTGACCATAGGGATGGCGGGGCCCCAGGGGGTGCCACTTCGGCTCTGCATCGATGGCCAGTGCGTCGGCCAGACGGTGAGGGTCAGCCACCCGGATCCCGAAAGCGCCCGCGCCATCCTCGCCTTCGCCGCCCTGGACATGCTGCGCCGCCACCTGACGGGGCTGCCGGTGATCGCCGACTACCTCACCCTGACCCGCACCGAGCCCCTGGGTTGAGTCGCCCCGGCCAGCGAGCCAGCATGGGCTCGCTGGCTCATATGCCCTCCCCCCGCCTCCTCACGGCGACCGCCCCTGACCCTGTCCCCATGGCGATTTCTTCAACCGTCATCACCCATTTGGACATAGATCATTGACCGATAAGAAGAATGATCAGGATACTGGACCCACCTTGCCGCCGTGTCGGGGGAACGACAGGGAGGTATCATGGATTTGATAGAGCAATCAGTCAGATGGACTGAGCAGGAGCCTGAGTGTTAAGCAAAGAGTGGTTACAGTTGTCGGCGGATATGGAGCTGGCCTGCCTGCGCATCCTGCCCGGGCTGGACGAGTCGGTGCGCGAAGCCGATGTGTTCAGCCTGCTGCTCGCCTCCAACTGTCGCCGCTATCAGCCCCTGCACGAGGGGATCAAGCAGGTGGTCAGCCTGCTCAATGCCCTGCAGGCCAAGCCGGACGCCCCCATCCCTCCCAATCCCGTCCCCATCGCCAGGCGCCAGGACGCCCGGCTGATGATACTGATCGACAGCGACAAGATGACGGCCCGGGCCCAGATCACCTGCGACTGGGGCGGCAAGCCGCTCACCCTGGACGCCTTGCAGCAGGCCCTCGGCGAGAGCGAAGTGAACAGCGGTGTGCAGGGCATACTGCTCGAGCAGGCCGTCAAGCTCGCCAGAGAGGGGGCCCCCGGCAGTCTGATCCAGCCCGCCATCGCCTACGGCATCGCCCCCATTGCCGGCCAGGACACCCGTTTCGAACGTCTGGTCGATACCCCGTCCGATCGCATCCTCAAGCCTCAGGAGACGGAGAACGGCAAGGTGGATCTGCGCGACCTCGGTACCCTGGTGACGGTCCGGGCGGGGGAGCCGCTGATGCGCCGCCACCCGGCGACCCAGGGCTCACCCGGCCTGACGGTCACGGGCCAGACCCTGCCGGTCAAACCGGGCAAGGAGCTGGCCATGGTCCCAGGGGTCGGCACCGAGACAGCCAGTGACGACCCCAACCTGCTGCTCGCCAGCCGCCCCGGCCTCCCCTGCCTCGAGAAGCAAGGCATGCGGGTCGATGATGTGCTCAGCCTCAAGCAGGTGGATGCCCGCAGCGGCCATGTGACGTTCGAGGGGGCCCTCATCATCAGCGGCGACGTATTCGCCGGCATGCGGATCCGGGCCAGTGGCGACGTGGTGATCGGTGGCTTCGTGGAGGGGGCCGACGTCGAGTCCGGCGGCGCCATCACGGTGCGCCACGGGGTCATCGGCCGCAAGACGGAGGATGACGAGCCCCTGTGCCGACTCAGCGCCCAGGGGGAGATCCACGCCGCCTATGCCCAGTACGCCAGGCTGGAGGCGGGGGGCAATATCCATATCCAGACCCAGCTCACCCACTGCCACACCCGCAGCGGTCAGGATCTGCTGGTCGGCGACAGCGCCATGCGCAAGGGCACCCTGCTCGGCGGCATCAGCATCGCCAATCGCCAGATCCAGGCCCCCAGCATAGGCGCCAGTGCCGCCAACCATACCCGGCTGCAGATCCTTGGCGGCTACTTCAGCCACAAGCAGCAGGAGCAGGAGCTCAAACAGCGCAAGCAAGCCTGCCGCGATCAGCTGCTCAAGGTGCAGGATCTGCTGCTCAAGCTGCTGCAGCTGCCGCGGGAGAAGCGCAACCCCGAGACCCTGGACAAGATCAAGACCCTGCGCCAGCAATACCTGGGCCAGAGCAAGGGGCTGGATGCCAAGCTGGACGAGGCCCAGAAGGCTCTGCAGCAGCTGCTCGGCGAGATGGCGATCACCGCCACCCAGCGCCTCTATGCCGGTGTCGAGGTGGAGCTGGCCAACAGCAGCTACCGGGTCGACATCGACCATGGCCCCATTCGTATCGCCTTCAAGCAGGAACAGATAGTGTTGCAGCCTCTGGAAGGACGCAAATAAGTCATACCACGCCCCTTCAGGCAGGATCGGAGCGTCTTGCCACCCCGGAGGACGTACGGCCAGCCATCACTCAATCCCTCGAGGGCCGGGTCAGCCATGCCGTGATCCCTGACCCGAACTTGGGTACACTGCCAGCCTTGCACGCCACACAAAGCAGGTAACAGTCGATGTACAAACTGATCGCATTGGATATGGATGGCACTCTGCTCACCCCCCAGGGCACCATCTCCTCTCGCACCCATGCTGCCATCACCGCCGCCCGCGCCAGGGGCGTGACCGTGGTGCTGGCCTCCGGTCGTCCCCTGGAGGGCATGACCCGCTACCTGGAAGAGCTGGGGATGACGGGGCCGGAAGATTATGTGATCAGCTACAACGGCGCCATGGTGCAACGGGTCGCCGACGGCGCCCGGATCCGCAGCCAGCTGCTGACCGGGGCCGATGCCAGCCTGGTGGCGCGTCTGGCCGAGCAGCATGGGGTCAATGTCCACGGCTTCTCGGTGCGCCAGGGCCTCATCAGCCCCCGCCTGAGCCACTACACCGAGCACGAGTCCCGCCTGACCGGCATGCCGGTCAACCTGGTCGACTTCGCCACCCTGCCCCCGGACGAGGCGATCCTCAAGGTGATGATGATCGACGAGCCCGCCCTGCTGAGCCGGGCCATCGCCGCCCTGCCGGCGCAGCTCTATCAGGACTACACAGTGGTGCAGAGCGCCCCCTACTTCCTCGAGATCATGAACAAGCAGAGCCACAAGGGGAGCGGAGTCGCCGCCCTGGCCGAACACCTGGGCCTGGATGCCAGCCAGGTGATCGCCGTAGGGGATGCGGGCAACGACAGCCACATGATCGAATACGCCGGCCTCGGCGTCGCCATGGGCAACGCCACCGACCCCCTCAAGGCCCTGGCCCAGCACATCACCAGCCGCAACGATGAGGACGGGGTCGCCCGGGTCATCGAAACCTTCGTGCTGGCCTGATCCCCACGGCCACGTCCATCCGGCAGGCCCCCTGCCGGATGTTTAATATATCCACCCATCATGTCAGCCACAGCTCCGAACTTGCCCCCACTCTCCCCATCAGACGGGCGATGACGCCATGTCTGCCCCATGTTGCTTAACATAAACCGCTCATTTCGTTTGACATATTTAACGGCCTTGGCAGACTGAAATCAGGATCCAGGCTCTCGCCGCTGCGCGCCTTCTCCTGACATCAGCCGATGCGAGCCCGGGATCTCCTAAACTTGCCTTGAGGCAGGCCCTGATATCGGTCAGGGCGAGCCCAAGGCGCAAGGGTCCCTCGGGACCGCAAAGGAATGCCAAGGTGATCTATGTCTGCACATACCCCATCCGCCCCAACCCGCAAGCCCCTGGTTCTGATGACCATGGGCAGCCAGGCCCGCAACGGCCATGACTATCAGGTGATGACTCACAAGTACATCAAACCCCTGGTGGAGATAAGCGACTGCACCCCGCTGCTGGTGCCCACCTGCTGCGACACCGAGGCTCTCGAGCACTATCTCTCCCTGGCCGATGGCGTCTATCTGAGCGGCGCCGGATCCAACATAGATCCCGCCCTCTATGGCCAGCAGAATCTGACCCCGGACAAGGCCCAGGACAGGGAGCGGGATCTGTTCGACATCGCCCTGGTGCGGGCCGCCATCGACAAGGGCGTGCCCATCCTCGGTATCTGTCGCGGCATGCAGGAGATCAACGTCGCCCTGGGAGGGGACATACATCAGAAGGTCTACAGCGAACCCGGCTTCGATGATCATCGCGAGGATCCCGATGATCCGCCCGAGCTGCAGTATGGCGAGAGCCACATGGTCGAGCTGGTGGAGGGGAGCTGGTTTGCCGACCTGATGGGCACTCGCCGCATCCCGGTCAACTCGCTCCATGGTCAGGCCATCAGGCGCCTGGGCAAGGGGCTCGCTCCCCTGGCCCATGCCGAGGACGGGGTGATCGAGGCGATCCATGCCCCCAGCCTGCCCCAGTTCACCCTGGCGGTGCAGTGGCACCCGGAGTGGCACGCCAGCGAGAACCCTCACTCGGTCAAGATCTTCACCGCCTTCGGCGAGGCCTGCCGACGGCAAGCCGCCCGCCGCTGACCGGCGCCAGGACGCAAGACCCAAAGAGGGGCCCGCGGGCCCCTCTTTGGCTGTCTGCCTGTTGCCTCAGGGCCCTGGCCTCACTCGCCAAAGCCCCTGGCCCTGAGTTTGGGCAGGCCGCCGCGCACCGGTCGCAGGCCGCGGCAGGCATCCAGCCCCTTGAGCCCCCGCTGGATATGGTCGGGAGAGTGACCAAAGACCATGCCGTTGCTGCGATAGAGGTTGTTGTCGTCGAGCTCGAACCGCTCGCCGCCGATGAGCAGGGGCCGCCTGCCCTCCTCCTCCTTGCCGCGCTTGAGGGGCAGGACGAGGTCGGTCAGTATCTCCCCCGTGGCGCAGCCCTCGCGCCAGCGAGCCTCATCGGAGAAGGGGGTGATGGCTATTTCGCGCCAGGATCCATCCCCGAATTCGACCCTATAGTGGTCGGTCAGCAGATCGCAGCCTGCCAGCAGACCCAGGCATCCCAACAGACAGTAACGACTCAGCCGCGGCATCTCTCCCTCCTGTCCAGCCAGGGCAGCATAGCGGCCGCGCCGCCGCGGCGCATCTTCATTGGCTGGCCATGGCTCATGATGGCGCCCACTCATGGTCCAGCAGCAGGGGGCCCAGCTCCTCGAGCCGACTCAGCATGAGATCCGGCAGCTGGCTGAGGCGGCGCCAGTCACCCTGGCCGCCATTGAGCCAGGCGACGCGGTAGCCTTGCCGGCGAGCCCCCAGCACGTCGCTGCGCTCATGGTCTCCCACGTGCAATATCTCGGCGGCAGCCAGCCCGAGATCCCGGGCCGCCGCCACGAACATGTCGGGGGCGGGCTTCATCAGGGTGCCGGCACCGGCCTTGTACACGGTGCGAAAGTAGCCATCGAGCCCGGCCCGGGCCAGATCCAGGTTGCCATTGGTGATGGCCACCAGGGGGTAACGCCGGGCCAGGGCCGCCAACAGGCGATGGGTGCTGGCGGGCACCGCTACGGCGGATCGCTCGGCCAGAAAGCCGGCAAACACCTCGGCGGCGGCACGCTCGGCCGAGGCGGCGTCCATGCCGCCTTCCCGCAGTGCCCGCCCCAGGCTGATCCTGCGAGCCAGGCTGACATCGTGATGCAGGGCGGGATCCTCCAGCAGCACCTGGCGCTTGCAGGCATGCCAGCGCTCGGCGTCCAGCATGGCCCCCGCCAGGTATTCGCTGCGCAGGTGAGCCAGCATCCAGGACTCGGCGCGGGCGATGTGAGGACCGTTGTCATAGAGGGTGTCATCGAGATCGAAGGAAAGCGCCTTGACCGGCTGCCAGCGACGGAAAAAAACCATGCTCACTCCTGTTCGTCGTCCTTGCCGCCGCCATGGCGCCTGGCCCTGGGGTGGGCGCCATCATAGACCTTGGCAAGGTGCTGAAAGTCGAGGTGGGTGTAGATCTGGGTGGTGGAGAGGTTGGCGTGGCCGAGCAGCTCCTGCACCGCCCGCAGATCCCCCGACGACTCCAGCATATGGGTCGCGAAGCTGTGCCTGAGCTTGTGGGGATGCACATGGGCGTTGAGGGCCTGCTTGCCGCCCCAGCCATCGAGGCGCATCTGCACCGAGCGGGCCGAGAGGCGCCGCCTCTGCCTGGAGACGAAGAGGGCAGGCTCCTCGGCCGGGGCCAGGGCCGGGCGCAGGGCCAGCCACTTGTGCAGCCACTCCAGCGCCATGCGCCCTATGGGCAGCACCCGCTCCCGCGAGCCCTTGCCCACCACCCGCAGCTGGCGATCGTCCAGGCGCAGATCGGTCAGATCCAGCCCCACCAGCTCCGCCAGCCGCAGGCCGGAGGAGTACATCAGCTCCATGATGGCGCGATCCCGCACCGCCAGCGGATCCTGCTCGTCGGTGATGTTGAGCAGCTGATACATCTCGTCCACGTCCAGATTCTTGGGCAGGGGGCGCCCCTGCTTGGGGGTGCTGATGCCCCGCGCCGGGTTCGCCGCCAATCGCCCCTGACGCACCTGCCAGTCACAGAAGCTGCGCAGGGCAGAGAACTTGGTGGCGAGCGAGCGGGGCGCCAGCCCCCCCTTGTGCATCCGGCTCATCAGGCTGCGCACCTGGCTCGCCTCGAGCTCGGGCCACTGGCTCAGCCCCTGCGCCACCAGCTGGCCCGTCATGGCGATGAGGTGGGCCAGATAGTGGTTGCGGGTGTGGGCGCTCAGCTGGCGCTCCACCCTCAGGTATTCGATGAAATCGCCGAGATCCTGCGCCAACGCGGGGGGCAGGCCGGCGAGCCCGTCAGCGCTGGCCGTCACGGATCAAGGCCGGCAACCGCAGCTGCAACAGGCGGCCGAGCTGGCCGAGCAGCAGAGGGTCGTTGTGGGGGGTGAAGTGACCGGGATCCGGGCTGGCGAAGGCCAGCAGGCCCAGATCGCCCAGGCGCATCAGCGCCACCGAGCCCACCAGTACCCCCTGACCGAACAGCAGCTGCTGTTCGCTCTGATTGAGGCGGCCGAAGTAGAAGCCCTGGCCGGGCAGACGCTGGCCCATCAGCTGCTCCATCCCCTTGCCCGTCGCGAGGAAACGCGCTCCTTCCTCCCCCGGCTGACACTGCCTGGGATTGAGCCAGAGCCGCAGCCCGGACAGGCGCAGCCGCTCGACGAAGGCCTGCTGCATGGCGTTCACCAGCTCGCCCAGGGTCTGGCAACCATGGATGTCGCCATAGAGATCCGTGTAGACGCGAAAGATCCGCTCGTTCTCGCTGGCCAGGCTCATCAGCTCGGTGATCTCCAGCTCCAGCCGCTCGATGCGGTCGCGCTGGCGCTCGAGCTGGCGCTCCACCAGGGAGACGCTGCCCCTGCGCTCATGGGGGATGCGCACCCGATCCAGCAGGCTCGCGTGTCGTTGAAAAAATTCGGGGTAACGGGCCAGGTACGCCAGCACCTCGGCCTCATCGACCTCATGCTCCTGCCGTTTCGCTTCACTCATGCTTGTTCAATCCCGTCTTGATGGTCCTGTGGGCGCCAGATGTGCCGACACAGGGGACCCTGTGGTCCAGGCCCCCTATTAGAACCCTATCGGGGCGTCAAATACAGTCGCGTTTGCAGATGGGGACATAGGCCCCCGCACCGGGCAGAAGAACGGCGGCCCGGGCCGCCGATCCTCACAGCTCTATCTGGCCGTCGAACACATGCTCGGCAGGGCCAGTCATGTAGACCGGCTGACCCGGCCCCTTCCAGGCGATGGTCAGCTTGCCGCCGGGCAGGAAGACGGTCACCCGCTCCTTGAGCTTGCCCTGGCTCATGCCGATCACCGCGGCGGCGCAGGCCCCGGTGCCGCAGGCCAGGGTCTCCCCCACCCCGCGCTCGAACACCCTCAGCCGGATCTGGGTGGCATCCACCAGCTCCATGAAGCCGACGTTGACCCGCTCGGGGAAACGCTCGTGGCGCTCCATGATGGGGCCAAGAGTCTCGACCGGGGCATCATCCACCGAGGGAACCTCGATGACGCAGTGGGGATTGCCCATGGAGACGGCGCCGCACATGACGGTGTGCTCCTGGGCCCGCAACAGGTAGGTCTTCTCCGCCTTCTGGGCGCGAAACGGGATCTTGCCCGGCTCGAACTGGGGCACCCCCATGTTGACCGTGACCTGCCCCTCGTTCTCAAGCTGAAGGGTGATGCGGCCACGGGCCGTGCTGACCGAGATCCTGTCCCGGTTGATCAGCCCCTTGAGCCGCACGAAGCGGGCGAAGCAACGGGCGCCATTGCCGCACTGCTCCACCTCACTGCCATCGGCATTGAAGATACGGTAGTGAAAATCGAGCTCGGGATCATAGGGCGGCTCCACCAGCAGCAGCTGGTCGAACCCTATCCCGAAGTGGCGATCCGCCAGCTTCTTGATGACGTCGTTGCTGAAGAACACCTTCTGGGTGACGCCATCCACCACCATGAAGTCGTTTCCCAGGCCATGCATCTTGGAAAATTCAATCAACATCTTTTTTCCCTGCGCTGTTCAGGCCGCAATAAAGGTCGTACATCACCATGAAGTCGTTATCCGAGGCCCCATGCATCCTGGAAAAATCAATCAACATCTTTTTTCCCTGCGCTGTTCAGGCCGCAATAGCTGTTCAGGCCGCAATAAAGGTCGCTCACCACCATGAAGGCGTTATCCGAGGCCCCATGCATCCTGGAAAAATCAATATCCCGCGTTCAATACAGGGAAGCGCCGGAGCAGCCCTCGCCCTCCCGCGCTCCCCTGCCCGGATCACGGCAGCAGGTGTTCGCCCTGCCAGAGCGAGGCCAGCGGCTCACGCTCGCGGATGAGGAACGCCTGGTCACCGTCCACCAGCACCTCGGCGGCGCGGGGGCGGGTGTTGTAGTTCGATGACATGGTGAAGCCGTAGGCACCGGCGGAACGCACCGCCAGCAAGGAGCCTTCGGCAATGGCCAGGGTGCGCTCCTTGCCGAGGAAGTCGCCGGTCTCGCACACCGGGCCCACCACGTCGTAGAGGGCCGGCGCGTGAGCGGCCTGGCTGTCCACCTCTATGATGTTCATCCAGGCGCCATAGAGAGACGGGCGCAGCAGGTCGTTCATGCCGGCGTCGATCAACGCGAAGTTGCGGGTCTCGCCCGGCTTGAGGTACTCGACCCGGGTCAGCAGCACGCCGGCGTTGGCGACGATGGCACGTCCCGGCTCGAACAGCAGGGTCAGGTCGCGGCCCGCCAGCTTGGCCTTGAGCGCCTCGGCGTATTCGGTCGGGTGCGGCGGCTGCTCGGCGCCATAGTTGACCCCGAGGCCGCCGCCCACGTCCAGGTGATGGATATGGATGCCTTCACCGGCCAGCTCGTCGATCAGCCGCAGCAGCTTGTCCGCCGCCTCCATAAAGGGATTCAATTCAGTAAGTTGAGAGCCGATATGGCAATCCACCCCCTTGATGGCGATGTTGGCCATGGCGGCCGCCTTGCGATAGATGGCGGGTGCCTGCTCGATGGGGATGCCAAACTTGTTCTGTTTGAGGCCGGTTGAGATGTAGGGGTGGGTGCCGGCATCGATGTCCGGGTTGACCCGCACCGAGATGGGGGCCACCTTGCCCATGCTGGCGGCGACCCGGTTGAGACGCTCCAGCTCGGCTTCGGACTCCAGATTGAAGCAGAGGATCTCTTTCTCCAGCGCGAGGCGCATCTCGGCCTCACTCTTGGCCACGCCGGAGAAGACCACCTTGGCCGGATCCCCGCCCGCCGCCAGCACCCGCGACAGCTCGCCGCCGGAGACGATGTCAAAACCGGAGCCCAGGCGGGCCAGCAGGTTCAGGATGGCGATGTTGGAGTTGGCCTTGACCGCGTAGCAGACCAGGTGGGGTATGTCCCCCGCCGCCTGATCGAAGGCATGCCAGTGGCGCTCCAGGGTGGCACGGGAGTAGACGTAGAGCGGGGTGCCGTGCTGCTCGGCCAGTTGCTGCAGCGAGGTCTGTTCGGCCTGCAGCTGACCGGCGGCATTGTAGTTAAAGTGATCCAAGGGGCGGTTCCTTCCAAATTATGACGAGTGCGGCGCAGCCTCTGGGGTCGACTCGGCCGGGGTCTGGGGTGCGCTCTGCTGGCCATCCGACGAGTCGGTCGGCGCCTGGGCTGGCTGGGCCTCTTGCTCCTGCGGCTGCTCGGCAGGCGGCATATAGAGAGGACCTTTCAGGCCACAGGCGACCAGGGCGAGAGAGAGAAGCGCGGCAGACAGGCACCGGACGAGTTGAGTAATCATAATGGTTCGCTGCGAAAAATTTTTTGGCCCTCTATAATCGCACTCACATTGTTAAAAGCAACAGGATAAACCGATGAAGGATCACGAGTATCACGCCCTGGTAGACACCTTTTTCCAGTCTGTGGAAGACCGCATCGACGCGAACTACCCGGATATCGATTGTGAGCGGGCGGGCGGCGTGCTGACCCTGGTGTTCGAGAACAAGACCAAGGTCATCCTCAACAAGCAAGAGCCCCTGCACCAGATCTGGGTCGCTACCCGGGAGAACGGCTTCCACTTCGAGCTGCAAGGGGACACCTGGATAGACAACCGCTTCGGCCACGAGCTCAAGGCCCTGCTCGCGCGCGCCTGCACCCAGCAGTCCGGCGAGGACGTGCGCTTTCCATGATTGACATCCATCCCGCTGGCGCCCGCCATGCCGTGATCTGGCTCCATGGCCTGGGGGACTCCGGCGCCGGGCTGGCCCCCCTGGTGGAGGCGCTGGCCTTGCCAGCCGACCTGCCCATCCGCCACCTGCTGCCCGATGCCCCCGAGCGCCCCATCACCATCAACATGGGCTGCAAGATGCGCGGCTGGTACGACATCAGAAGCTTCGACGACCCGGCGGATCGCGCCGTGGAAGCCCATGTCCGCGAGTCCGCGACTCGTATCGCCGCCCTGCTGAGTCAACTGGTGGCCGAAGGCTTTGCCCCGGGTAACATCGTCCTGGCCGGCTTCTCCCAGGGAGGCGTGATCGCCTCCTTCACCGCCCTGAGTTATCCGGCCACCCTGGCGGGCCTGCTCTGCATGTCCACCTACCTGGCGGCGCCGGATAGGCTGGTCGAGGAGATGAGCGAGGCCGCCCGCGCCCTGCCCATCTGCTACATGCACGGCATCTATGACGACGTGGTGCCCCTCTCCATGGGGTGGGATGCCAAACAGCGGCTGGAGGCGGCGGGCCTGGCCCTCGCGTGGCACGAATACCCGATGCGCCACGAGATCTGCCGGCCCCAGCTGGCGGATATCCGCGCCTGGCTGCTGGCGCGCCTCCTGCCCTGACCCGGCGACGTTCGCAACAGAGAGAGGGGGGGGGGGGGGGGGGGGCGGGAGATAATGGTGGCGGGTTGGGCGCCCTGCCCCCCCCGCGCCTCCCCCGCCGCCGCTCCCAACCCAGCGCGCGCCTGCATTCCCGGCCCTCTTCATATCATGGTGGCTGGTTCAGCCCACTTCCCGCGCCGGGCTCTGGGGCTCGCGCCCCAGCCCCTGGCTGCGATAGGGGATCACCTCCAGCGCTTCCCCCTTCTCCACTATCTCGTAGTACTGGGGCAGGTTGAAGTTGACGGGCTGACCATCGTCACCGAACCGCTCGTGGCTCGAGGTGTAGAAGCGGTTGACCCCGGCCACCAGCTCATCCTTGTTGCCGGCGAAGTGCTGGTAGATCTCCACCCGGTTCGCTTCGTCCAGGATATAGATGTTGGTGCCCGCATTGCGGGTATCGAAGAAGAACTGCACCAGGCCTTCGCTGGCGTAGGCATCGACGATGCCGGGCAGGTGCTGGCTGTGGGTCTTGTCGAGGCGCAGCGGCAGGTGATCCAGCTTGTTGTGGGAGATGTGCCGGTAGAAGTCGATGGCATTCTCCAGCTTCTTGACCGACACACCGCGCCGCTCGAAGAAGATGCCGTACTTCTCCTTGCCGAGGACCAGCGTCTTGACCAGCTGCTGCTTGTCCCGGGCCAGACGCAGCTCGATGCACTCGGCCACCAGCTGCTGGAAGCGGGAGCGCACCAGGGAGCGGAAGTGCTGGCTGTAACAGAACACGGCGATGGTCTCGGGGGCCGCCGCATCCTGGTGCATCTTGCCGAGTATGGTGGTGAGGGCATCGACCACGGCCTCGTCACCGCGAAAATGCAGGGTGCGGATCTCGCTCCAGGAGTTGCGATAGACCAGATCCACCGACCCCACCAGACACTCCAGGTTGCGACCAAACGAGAAGACGTCCGCGCTGTTGGCATCGAACTCGATCACCTGTCCGACCCAGTGACTGGTGGGATCCACCTCCAGGTTGAGGTAGATGGAGAGCTGGCGGATCTCGCAGGGGCGGCTCAGGGCGAGGTTGGTGGCGCGGGGATACTTGATCGGGAAGCAGCCGGCCAGATCGCGACAGAACTGATGCAGGTTGTCGATATGCAGATCCGAGCCCTGGTTGAACAGGTGCACCCGGGACTGGGGCGTGAGCAGATCGTTGAAATAGGCCCAGGCCACCAGCTTGCTGATGTAGCTGTTATGCTCGAGCGGCGCCCGCCCTATGATGTCCGCCGGCTCCAGGGACTGCTTGTAGAGGTACCAGCCGGCACGATTGAGCCGCCCATGAGGCACCTGCACCAGGCTGAGATCCGGCTCGCTCAGATCCGGCGCTATCTTGAGGTTGATGCGCTGCACCTTGCCCGGCAGGCTCTCGAACGCGGCATAGAGCTTGCGCGACAGTATGCCGATGTCTTCCGGGTTGATGGACTCGCTGATGTTGTTGCGCCGGGCGAACTGGATCAGGTTGCGATAGCTCTGCATCAGGGCCTCGAGCAGCTCGGCATAGGCCACCTTGACCTGCTCCACCTTCCACTCCTGGCGATGATCCAGATGATGGAGCCGCGCCGGGCTCCAGCCCCAGTAGTCCACCAGCTGCGCCAGCTGCTCCCGCCGCCACTGGGGCGACCCCTCCTGGTTGGGATGACTCAGGCCGTCACACACCTTGAGGTAGAAGCAGCGGCGCACCAGGTCCAGTCGCGCCATGTCACCGATGGACTTGAGGTAGTTGGTCACCTTGTCCAGCATCAGGCAGTAGTTGTCCTGGCGAAAGCTCATGCCCTCGTTTTGCTGGAACCAGTCGCGGCTGATGAAGGAGAGCAGCCGGGTGTTGGGGTACTCGTGGGAGTAAGCCTCCATCAGCACCGATTTGAGCACCGCCTTGTAGGGGGAGTCGATGCCCTTGTAGAGCTGCCAGAGCGCCGAACCGAAATACTCCTCGGCCGGAATGCGGTTGAAGCTGCCCAGATCGAGCCAGTCATCCTGACTGAGCTGACCGCTCGCAAACAGGCCGGTCACATACTCGTCGTAACGTTCATCGTATTCACGGGGCACCAGGTACCAGAGCAACCGCTTGCCCGCGATGTGCATGGCGCTGCGGTAGAACTCGTCGAGCAGCAAGAGGTGCTGGGCACTGCCGCAGTTCTCTCCCTGCATCTGGGCATCGTTGTGCTGGCGGAACTTGTCTTCGGGGATGAGGAAGAAGTTGAGATCCACCCCCCGCTGTTCGGCCCACTTGGAGAGCTGCTGACACTTCTGATCCAGCAGAGCCAGCCGATCCGGCGAGAGGCCGGCCACATGGCAGACCCAGATGTCGAGATCCGAGTGGCAGCACTGACCGATGGAGGAGGTGCTGCCCATGGAGTAGAGCCCCTGGATAGCCCGATCCGTGGTCGCCAGCCCCCCCTGGCAGTTGGCGTTCTGGCACAGGTCCTCGATGAAGGCTTGCTGCACGCCATCGGCCTTGAAACTCCAGATCCCATGGGGCACATCCCCCGCCACATAACCGGGCAGGAGGGGATGATTGAAGTGCAGCATGACGGGCAGCAGGTGAAACACCTGCTGCCCGTAGCGACTCATGAGACCTAGCGCCCGCTGCGTCTTGAGACGATTGATCTCGTCATAACGCGACACGAGCACATCGAGTTGTGCCAGCAATGACCTGCCTATATGGGGGTTGCAATTGACGCACCAAAACGGTGAAACGTCAAGAAAGTGTGATCATGTTAACAATGCTAACTGCGGTGGTAAACAAGCCCACAGCGAATAGCTGGATTATTTGTGACCGTCAGTTTAACAGTATCAGCAGAAAATAAATAAATACTTTTAAATCATTCAGTTAACATTCAGCGTGGACCGAGCGAAAACCCTTTTTTCCCTTCATTTTTTGCCAGGATCCCGCTTTTGCGGCCCACGCCATGAAAGCCCCTGCAAAGGGTGGTAAGATCATTTCCCTTCTAAATATGAAACAACTGATTGATATGGCAGCCCGTACCCTGAGAATCGCCACACGCAAGAGCCCACTGGCCCTGTGGCAGGCCAACTTCGTCAAAGAACGGCTCGAGGCCCTGCACCCACAGCTCGTCGTCGAGCTGCTGCCCATGAGCACCCAGGGTGACAAGATTTTGGATACCCCTCTGGCCAAAGTCGGCGGAAAAGGGCTGTTCGTCAAAGAGTTGGAAACCGCCATGCTGGAAGGCCGGGCAGATATCGCCGTTCACTCCATGAAAGACGTGCCGGTTGAATTTCCGGCAGGATTGGGACTGAGAACCATCTGCGAGCGGGAAGACCCCCGCGATGCCTTCGTCTCCAACCGCTTCGCCAACGTGGCCGACCTGCCCCAGGGCGCAGTGGTCGGCACCTCCAGCCTGCGCCGTCAGTGCCAGCTGCGCGCCGCCCGGCCGGACCTGGTGGTGCGCGACCTGCGTGGCAACGTCAACACCCGCCTCGCCAAGCTCGATGCCGGCGACTATGACGCCATCATACTGGCGGCGGCCGGCCTGCTGCGCCTGGAGATGGCGGAGCGGATCCGCGCCTTCATCGAGCCCGAGCAGAGCCTGCCCGCCAATGGTCAGGGGGCGGTCGGCATCGAGTGTCGCGACGACGACCACGAGCTGCACGCCCTGCTGGCACCGCTGGAGCACGCCGAGACCCGGGCCAGGGTGCTGACCGAGCGCGCCATGAACCGCGCCCTGCAGGGGGGATGTCAGGTACCGATCGGTGCCTACGCCCTGGTGCAAGGGGACGAGATCTGGCTGCGTGGCCTGGTGGGCAGTCCGGACGGCAGCCGGGTGCTGCGCGACGAGATCCGCGGCCCCCTCGCCCAGGGAGAGGCCCTGGGCCAGCAGCTGGCCGAACGCCTGCTCGCCGCCGGAGCCGATCAGATACTGGCCGAGGTCTATCAGGCATGACGACGCCGGGCGGCCTCTGCGAGAGGGGGATCTCCCGGTGAGGCCCCTGGTGGTTCGCCCCGCCGGGCAAGGCGCGGAGCTGGCACGCTTGCTGCGCCGCCACGGCCACGACCCCCACCCCTGCACCCTGCTCACCCTGGGCCCGGGCAGCGAACTCGAACGGCTGCCCGCCCTGCTGGCCCAGGCGGATATCGTCATCGCCGTCAGCGTCCATGCCGTTCTTTTTGCTGATGATTTTCTGTTGCAAACTGGTCAGACCTGGCCAAATATTGACTACCTTGCGGTGGGGGACGCCAGCGCGGCGGCCTTCGCCGAACGCGGCATCAGGGCCCTCTGCCCGGCCGATCCCCGCAGCGAAGGCCTGCTGGCCCTGCCCGCCCTGCAAGGGGTGGCGGGCAAAAACGTGCTCATCTTGCGCGGCAACGGCGGCCGGGATCTCATCGCCCAAACGCTGGCCTCGAGGGGGGCTCTGGTGCACTATTGTTGCACCTATGAACGCCACTACCCCGAGCAGGATGGCGCGGCGCTGACCCAGAAGTGGCAACAGGCCGGGGTCGACAGCCTGCTCGTCACCAGCGGGGAGTTGTTGCAGCGTCTACAGACGCTGGTACCGGATGATCGACACCCCTGGCTGCACGACTGCCAGTTGGTGGTCCCCAGTGCCCGGGTGGCCGAGATGGCCGAAGGGTTGGGTTTTCTCCATATCACGATTGCCCAGGGGGCAGCCAATCCGGCCCTGCTGGCCGCCCTGGAACAGAGGAAGATGCGATGACAGAACAACAAGACGTGCAAACGAGCGACGCGTCAGGCCAGGAGGCCGCCACCCAGGCCACTCACGCTGCCAGCCAGGCCGCCGCTCAGCCACAGCAACCGGCCCAGAGCAAGGGCCGCGCCGGCGTGCTCATGGGGGGGCTTGCCATCCTGATCGCCCTGGGGCTGACCGGGGGGCTCTACTATCACGGTCATCAGGGCGCCCTGGCGCAGCAGGCCGAGCTGGGGCAACTCAAGCAGCAACTGACCCAGGTCAGCGATCGCCTCGCCAACAGCGGCAGCGAAGAGCGTGCCCGGCTCGGTGAACTGGGCAAGGTGCAGCAGGCCCTGCAAGAGGAGTTCAAGGGCTTGCAGAACCGGGTGCTGGACCTCAACGACAAGCGTCCCAATGACTGGATGCTGGCCGAATCCGAGTATCTGGTGCGCATGGCGGGCCGCAAGCTCTGGCTGGAACACGATCTCGTCTCCGCCATCACCCTGCTCGGCAACGCCGACGAGCGCATCAAGGCCCTCAACGATCCCAGCCTGATGCCCATTCGCAAATCCCTGGCCGAGGACATCACCCGGCTCAAGGCGATGCCGCGCATCGACCGCGAGGGGCTGACCCTCAAGCTGGCCGCCCTCGAAGATCAGATCGAACTCCTGCCCCTCTCCAACGTCACCATGCCCGCCGCCCAGGAGCAGCAGAGCCAGGCGGTCAGCAGCAATCCGGACGAGTGGGAGAGCAACCTGAAGAAGAACTGGGTCAAATTCACCGAGAACTTCATCACCATTCGCCGCCGGGATGGCGCGGTCGAGGCGCTCATCTCACCCCAGCAGGAGATCTACCTGCGCGAAAACCTCAAGACCAAGCTGCTGCAGGCCCAGCTCGCCGTCTACCGCGAGCAGCAGGGGCTCTATGAAGACAGCATCGACAAGGCGCAGCGCTGGCTCGGCCAGTACTTCGATACCGACAACAGCGCGACCCGCTACCTGCTGGGCGAGCTCGACAAGCTCAAGGGCGAGCAGATCCAGTTCGACTACCCGGACAAGTTCAGCTCCCAGGCCCTGCTCGAACAGGTCCTGACCGAGCGCCTGCAGCGCATCGCGACCGGTAACTGAGGAGAGCCCCATGATCCGTTTGATTATTCTGGTTGCCGTCATGGTGGCGGGCCTGGCCTTCGGCCCCGAGGCGTCGGGCAACAAGGGTTATGTGATGATCTCCCTTGGCAACTACACGGTGGAATCCTCCGTGACCAGCGCCGTGATCCTCGCCATCCTGTTTTACGGCCTGCTGCTGGCCGTGGAGTGGCTGCTGGCGCGGGTATTCGGGCTGCGCCGCAGAACCCTCGGCTGGTATGGCTCCCGTCGACGCCGCAAGGCCAACCAGCAGACGGTGGCCGCGACCCTGGCCTTCGCCGAGGGCCAGTATGGCCAGGCGGAGAAGCTGATGGTGAAGGGGGCCCGCAACAGCGAGACCCCCCTGCTCAACTACCTCTCCGCCGCCAAGGCGGCCCAGGCCAGGGGGGATGAGCGTCGCCGGGATCACTACCTGCAACAGGCCCAGGAGGAGCATCCCAAGGCCGAGCTGGCGCTGACCCTGACCCAGACCCAGCTGCAGATAGAGCAGGGCCAGTACGAGAGCGCCCTCGCCACCCTGGAATCCCTGCGGGCCCTCAATCCCCGCCATCCCATGGTGCTGGATCAGCTATGCCAGGTGCAGCTCGCCCGCCAGGACTGGCCGGCCCTGCTGGAGCTGATCCCCATACTGCACAAGGTCGGCAGGCTCACTCCCAAGGAGGAGGAGGCGCTGACCCATCAGGCCTGGATCGGCCGCCTGCAGCAAGGCGCGGGCGACGCCGACAAGCTGGCCGCCATCTGGCAGGTCATGCCCAAGAAGCTGCGTCAGGATCCCGAGCTGCTGCTCGGCTATGGCCGCCAGCTGCAGACCCTGCAAGGGGACCAGGCCGCCGCCCGGCTCTGGCTCGACGCCCTGCGCAAAGAGGCTCATCCCGAACTGCTGGCCGAACTGCCCCGGCTGCGACTGGATGACTATCAGCCGCTGCTGACCCTGCTTGGCAAGATGCAGGACAAACCCGGCGCCCAGGCGGCCCTCGCCCAAGTCTGCCTGCTGGCCGGCCAGCTGGACGAGGCTCAGCGGCTGCTGGAGCTGGAGCTCGCCAAGGCGCCGAGCGCCGCCCTCTGCCACGCCATGGGCCAGCTGATGGACAAGCGCCGCCTCACCAACAAGGCCAACGAGTACTATCGCCAGGCACTGCAACTCGCCGGCATCTAGTCCCCAGCCGACACGACCGACACGAAAAGAGGCCGCGATTGCGGCCTCTTTTCATATGGCGCCGGTGTGGGCCAGGACAATGGCGCCCTCAGGAGGTTAGTCGCTCCCATTCACCGAGCAGCCAGATGGCCTCCCCTCTGTGCGTGCCGCACACGTCCACCATGGGGCGAAAGCCGCCGCACACGGCCGGTCGCTCCGGCAGGCCAAACAGGCGGCAACCCAGCCGCTCGTCGAGTTGAACACAGGGCACGCCGGCGGGCTTGCCCTGGGGCATGCCGGGGATGGCACTGCTGATACTGGGGGCGATGCAGCAGGCTGCGCAGCCGGAGCGACATTCCATGACGACGTCCATCCAAGGGGGAAGCCCAGTCTACCCCAGCGCCCGGCAACGGCTTACCACTATCTCGGCTGCCCCCCGTCATCAGGCAAGTTATCGCGCAACCCCTCACCGCTGAGGTCGCTCACGGCCCGGCCTCGCGCGCCGGAGCCTGAATGACGCCAGCACTCACTCCCCCTGAAAACAACAAGCCCGACACAGGGCCGGGCTTGTCTCACGCGCGCGTCAATCAGCGGGATCAGAGGATGATGTCGCGAATGACCTCGTCCTTGCGATCCAGGTAATGGATGGACTTGATGCGGCGGATGGTTCTGGACTTGCCACGGATCAACAGGGTCTCTGTGGTCGCCATGACGCCATCGCTGCTGATGCCTTCCAGCAGGTCGCCCTTGGTGATGCCAGTCGCCGAGAAGATGACGTTGTCGTTCTTGGCCAAGTCTTCCAGCTTGAGCACCCTGGTGACGTCGATACCCAGATCGATGCAACGGGCTATCTCCTGCTCCCCCAGGGCACGGGCATTGGCATCGTCCCCCTTGACCTGGTGGCGAGGCATGAGGCGAGCCTGCATGTCGCCGTCCAGGGCGCGGATCACCGCCGCCGAGATGACCCCTTCCGGTGCGCCACCGATGCCATAGAGCATGTCGACTTCGCTGTCCGGCAGACAGGTGAGGATGGACGCGGCGACGTCACCGTCGGGAATGGCGAACACCCGCACCCCCAGCCCCTGCATCTCCTTGATCGCCTTGTCATGACGCGGCTTGGCCAGGGTGATGACGGTCAGGCGGGAAAGCGGCTTGCCGAGCGCCTTGGCCACGGCCTTGAGGTTCAGCTCCAATCCCAGGCTCAGGTCGATCACGCCCTTGGCCTTGGGACCCACGATCAGCTTTTCCATGTACATGTCGGGGGCCTTGAGGAAGGAGCCCTTGTCGCCGACGGCCAGCACGGCCAGGGCATTGGACTGGCCCATGGCCGTCATGCGGGTTCCCTCGATCGGGTCGACGGCGATGTCTACCGCATCCCCCTGGCCCGTGCCCACCTGCTCCCCGATGTAGAGCATGGGAGCCTCGTCGATCTCACCCTCGCCGATCACTATCTCGCCATTGATATCGATCTGGTTGAGGATATGACGCATGGCCGCCACGGCCGCACCATCGGCGATATTCTTGTCACCACGTCCGAGCCACTTGTAGCCAGCCAGTGCAGCCGCTTCCGTCACTCGGGAAAATTCGATTGCCAGTTCACGTCTCATCGCTAATCCAACCTATTGGAGCTCGAAAAACGGGCGGCATTCTACCACAAGGGCAAACCTTTGCGCGCAAAACTGCGCGGTTGCCGTATTTTTACCGCCCGGCCAGCCAACATCCCCCCCTTCCGCCCTGTCACCAAACCGACACACAACCACCATTTAGACTTCATTTTTCAGTCACGCAGCCGTCATCCAGCCTCCCTAGCATAGCCCCGTCTTTTACAGCAAAAGCTTGCAACACAAGGGATTAAAATGAAAAAGCTGACAGTAGTAGCGCTGGCAATGACCGCCGCCTTCCAGGCCCAGGCCGTCGAAGTTTTCAAGAATGACACCACCAAGCTCGACCTCTATGGCCGCATCTATGCCGGCCACTTCTTCGGTGACAAGAAGGAGCTGGATGACAACGGTGACATCAAGAACGACTACAGCGGCAAGCAGGGTGCGAACCAGTTCGTCCGCTTCGGTGCCAAGGTCGACAGCCAGATCAACAGCAACCTCAAGGCGCTGGCCCAGTACGAGCTGCAGCTGTACGTCAACGACAGCGAGAAGACCATCAGCGATGACTCGGACAACATGCGTACCCGCCTGGCCTTCGCCGGGGTGGGCGCCGACTGGGGCAATGTCACCTTCGGCCGCCAGAAAGGGGCCCCGGGCTTCCTGGCTGACTGGACCGATGTCTCCCTCTCCGATGGCTACGGCAACGAGGCGCTGGGCGCCAAGACCGACACCTTCGCCACCAACCGCGCCGGTTCCGTGCTGAAATACTCGGGCCTGTTCAACGGCTTCCAGCTCGATACCAGCTACAAGTTTGATGGTGGCGACACCGAAGACGAGGGCAGCAAGGACAGCGATCCGGCCTACGGCGCCGCCGTCGCCTACACCTTCCCGTTCAACCTCTCCCTCGGTACCGCCTACAACGTCGGCCTGCGCCAACAGGATGGCGAGAAGGACGCCAAGCTGTGGCTCATCTCCGCCAAGTATGACGACAAGGCCGTCTACGCCGCCCTGAGCTATGCCGACGGCAGCGACTTCCTGGGGACCGACAAGGACCACACGGGTTGGGAAGCCGCCCTGGGTTACAACTTCAGCAACGGCATCGGCCTGATGGCCCTGTGGAACAAGCAGGAGATCGAGCAGAAGGGCAAGGATGACGTCGACTCCATCGACTACTACACCCTGGGCGCCCAGTACAAGTTCAACAGCAACTTCCGGGTGATCGGCGAGTACCGCATCAACAACCTGGACAGTCAGTCGAACAAGGCCGTCGCCAACAAGGACGACTTCCAGCTGGCCGCCCGCTACGACTTCTAAGTCAGACCCTGCCCAGAAACGACAAGACCGCCCATCGGGCGGTCTTTTGTTATGGGCGGATAACCGCTTAGAGGCTGGGCAGCACCCCGGCCGGGATCAGGTCGTTGTAGCTGGCACGGCCCAGCAGGGCGGCGGCGGCCTCGATATCCGGCGAGAAGTACCTGTCCTTGTCGTAGAAGCTGACCTCTTCACGCAGTCGTCCCTTGGCCAGCTCGATAAGCTCTGTGCTGCGCAGGGGGGCGCGAAAGTCCAGACCCTGGGCGGCGGCGAGCAGCTCCACCGCCAGTATGCCGCGGGTGTTCTCCGCCATGTCAGCCAGACGGCGACCGGCGAAGGTGGCCATGGAGACGTGATCCTCCTGGTTCGCCGAGGTGGGCAGGCTGTCCACCGAGGCCGGGTGGGCCAGCGTCTTGTTCTCGGAGGCCAGCGCCGCCGAGGTGACTTGGGCAATCATGAAGCCCGAATTCACCCCGCCGTTGTTCACCAGGAAGGCCGGCAGGCCGGACATGCGGGAATCAATCAGCAGCGCCATACGTCGCTCGGACAGCGAGCCGATTTCCGCGATGGCCAGCGCCAGATTATCGGCCGCAAAGGCCACCGGCTCGGCGTGGAAGTTGCCGCCGGAGATTATCTCCTCATCATCGGCAAACACCAGCGGGTTGTCGGAGACCGCGTTGGCCTCGCACACCAGCACCTCGGCGGCGTGGCGGATCTGGGCCAGACAAGCCCCCATCACCTGCGGCTGGCAACGCAATGAGTAGGGATCCTGCACCTTCTCGCAGTTGTGATGGGACATGCCGATCTCGCTGCCATCCACCAGCAGGTGGCGATAGCAGGCGGCCGCATCGATCTGGCCACGCTGACCGCGCACTTCGTGGATGCGGGCATCGAACGGCCGGCGGCTGCCAAGGGCGGCCTCCACGCTCATGGCACCTATGGTGATGGCACCGGCGTAGAGATCCTCGGCATGGAACAGCCCTTCCAGCGCGAAGGCGGTACTGGCCTGAGTGCCGTTAAGCAGCGCCAATCCTTCTTTGGGTGCCAGCGCGATAGGCTCGAGCCCGGCAATTTTCAGCGCAGTGGCGGCATCGATCAGCTCGCCCTTGTGGCGAGCCTTGCCTTCACCGATCAGCAAGCAGCTCATATGGGCCAGAGGCGCCAGATCGCCGGAGGCGCCGACAGAGCCCTTCTTCGGCACCACCGGATAGACTTCGGCGTTGATGAGGGTCATCAGGACCTCAAGCACCGTCAGCCGGATGCCGGAGAAGCCGCGCGCCAACGAGTTGAGCTTGAGCACCATCATCAGCCGTACGGTGGCGTCATCCATGTACTCGCCAATCCCTGCCGCATGGGAAAGCACGATGGAGCGCTGCAATTCGTCCAGCTGCTCCACCGGAATGCGGGTGTTGGCCAACAGGCCAAAGCCGGTGTTGATGCCATACACCACCCGGTTCTGCTCGATCACCTTGGTAACCACGGCGGCTGAGGCGTGAATCCCCGGCAGCGCGGCCGGATCCAGTGAAACATGTACCGGCTCGCGGCTGACGCGGCGCAGGGTGGCAAGATCCAGCTCGCCCGGAGTAATAGTCAATTCAAACATGGTGTTACACCTTTCCTTTGACACCGTTGGCGCCGTCAATCATCGGCAGATCCAGTTTCGCCTCATGGGCACAGTTGATGGCAATCTCGTAGCCGGCATCCGCGTGGCGCATCACCCCGGTGGCCGGGTCGTTGCGCAGCACCCGACCGACGCGGCGGGCCGCATCATCGCTGCCGTCACAGACGATCACCACCCCGGAGTGCTGGGAGAAGCCCATGCCCACACCGCCACCGTGGTGCAGTGAGACCCAGGTCGCGCCGCCCGCGGTGTTGAGCAGGGCGTTGAGCAGCGGCCAGTCGGAGACGGCGTCGGAGCCATCCATCATGGACTCGGTCTCCCGGTTCGGGCTCGCCACCGAGCCCGAATCCAGGTGATCGCGACCGATGACCACGGGCGCTTTCAGCTCGCCATTCTTCACCATCTCGTTGAAGGCGAGGCCCAGGCGCACCCGATCCTTGACGCCGACCCAGCAGATCCGCGCCGGCAGGCCCTGGAAGGCGATGCGCTCGCGGGCCATGTCGAGCCAGTTGTGCAGGTGGGGATCGTCCGGGATCAGCTCTTTTACCTTCTGATCGGTCTTGTAGATATCTTCCGGGTCGCCGGAGAGCGCTACCCAGCGGAACGGGCCTATGCCCTCACAGAACAGCGGGCGGATGTAGGCCGGGACGAAACCCGGGAAGTCGAAGGCATTTTTCACCCCCTCTTCCAGCGCCATCTGGCGGATATTGTTGCCGTAATCGAGGGTGGCGGCGCCGCGGGATTGCAGGGTCAGCATGGCTTCGACCTGACGGGCCATGGAGCGGCGAGCCGCCACATTGACCTCGTCCGGTGCGCTCTTTTGCAGCTCGCGCCACTGGGCCACGCTCCAGCCCTGGGGCAGGTAGCCGTGGATGGGGTCGTGGGCGGAGGTCTGGTCGGTCACCACGTCCGGGGTGATGCCGCGAGCCACCAATTCTGCGAAGACGTCGGCGGCGTTGCCGAGCAGGCCGACGGAGACGGCGGTGCCGCTGCGTTTGGCTTCCTCGACCATGGCCAGCGCCTCATCCAGGCTGTATGCCTTCTTGTCGACGTAACGGGTCTTGAGCCGGAAATCGATGCGGGTCTCGTCGCACTCTACGGCGATCATGGAGAAACCGGCCATGGTGGCGGCCAGGGGCTGGGCACCGCCCATGCCACCCAGGCCCCCGGTCAGGATCCAGCGCCCTTTGGGTTCACCGTTGAAGTGCTGATTGGCCACCGCGAAGAAGGTCTCGTAGGTGCCCTGCACGATCCCCTGAGTACCTATGTAGATCCAGGAACCCGCAGTCATCTGGCCGTACATCATCAGGCCCTTCTTGTCGAGCTCGTTGAAGTGCTCCCAGTTGGCCCAGTGCGGCACCAGGTTGGAGTTGGCGATCAGCACCCGCGGCGCATCCTTGTGGGTCTGGAACACCCCGACCGGCTTGCCGGATTGCACCAGCAGGGTCTGATCCTCCTCGAGCCGGGTCAGCACCTCGACGATCTTGTCGTAGCAGGCCCAGTTGCGGGCGGCGCGGCCGATGCCGCCGTACACCACCAGGGACTGGGGATGCTCGGCCACTTCCGGATCCAGGTTGTTCATCAGCATCCGCAGGGGCGCCTCGGTCAGCCAGCTCTTGGCGGTCAGCTCGGTGCCGCGGGGGGCGCGGATGACCCGGCTCGGGTCATGGCGGGGATCCTGTTTCTGATGGTGCTCGGACATGTGACGCTCCTTGTGCGCTCTGGGGCTCTCGCCCGCTTACTTGGTCAATTGGTGGATCAGGCGGGCGGCCACGCGGGCGCTGATGCCGTCTCGATCCAGACTCGGATTCAATTCAGCCAGATCGGCGAGGCGCAGCTTGCCGCTGGCACGGATCTCGGCGATCAGGGGTTCTATCAGACTCAGGGCCACCCCATGGGCGGCCGGGGCACTCACCCCGGGCATCTGGCCCGCGGGCAGCACGTCGAGATCGATGGTGAGGTAGAGGTGATCCACCTCCGCCATGAAGGCGTCCAGGCCCAGGATCAGGCTCGGCAACGCATGGGCCGTCATCTCCTCGTCCTTGACGACCCACACATTCAGGTCTTCGGCACGGGCGAACAGCGCCTGGGTGTTGGCGGTCTCGGCCACCCCGAGGCAGGCGTAGCGAAACGCCGTGCCCTGCAGCTGGCACTGCTCCGCAATCTGGAAGAAGGGGGTGCCGGAGCTCGCCTGGGGCGCCTTGCGACGCAGGTCCAGGTGCGCATCGAAGTTGATGATGCCGATGCGACCACGGCCAGCCAGATGACGATTGAGGCCGCTCCAGCTGCCGAAGGCCACCTCATGACCTCCCCCCAGCACCAGGGGGAACTGACCATCGGCCAGGAGGGCGGCGACCCCCTCGGCCAGCCGCTCATGGGCGGATTCCAGATCCCCCTCCTGGCAGCGGACATCGCCGGCATCCCAGGCCGGGAGGCGGCCATGCCAGGCGGTATTGGCCAGGGCCTTGCGGATATGCAGGGGCCCCTCGACGGCGCCGACGCGCCCCTTGTTGCGACGCACCCCTTCATCACAGGCAAAGCCCAGCAGGGCAATGCCCCTGGCCGAGCCCGGCTGCCAGGGTTGCACCCTGTCGTGCCAGCGCAGGGCGAGTTCGCCATCTTCCGGGTCGCAGCGACCCTGCCAAACGCTCATATCAACCACGGATCGTCTCCTCGCCATTGACCACACGGCAGACCGGCTGCTCGACGCCGACCAGATAGCTGAGCTCGGCGGGATGGCCGCAGCTCCACACCACGAAATCCGCCGCCATGCCTACCCGCAGCTGCCCCAGCCGCTCCTGCTCCCCCAGGGCGCGGGCGGCGTGACGGGTCACCCCGGCCAGGGCCTCGGGCGGGGTCAGGCCAAACAGGGTGCAAGCCATGTTCATGGCCATGCGCAGGGAAACGATCGGGGCCGTACCCGGGTTGATGTCGGAGGAGACCGCCATGGGCACATGGGCGCGGCGCAGGGCCTCGACCGGCGGCAGCCTGGTCTCCTTGAGGAAGTAAAAAGCGGTGGGCAGCAGGGTGGCGACCACGCCGCGATGGGCCAGGGCATGGATGCCGTCTCCATCCAGGTACTCCAGGTGATCCACAGAGAGGGCGCCGAAGTGGGCGGCCAGGGTGCTGCCCCCCAGGTTGGATAGCTGGTCCATGTGGCCCTTCACCGGCAGGCCGTACTGGGCTGCGGCGAGGTAGACCTGCTCGGTCTGGGCCAGGGAGAAACCGATGTGCTCGCAGAACACGTCCACCGCATCCGCCAGCCCCGCCTCGGCGGCCGCCGGGATGATCTCCTGGCAGATGGTCTCGACCCAGGAGTCGGGATCGTCCTTGTATTCCGGCGGCACGGCGTGGGCGGCCAGCAAGGTGGTCTTGATCCGGATGGGCAGGGACTGACCGAGGCGACGGGCGACCCGCAGCATCTTGAGCTCGTCCGTCAGGGTGAGACCATAACCGGACTTGATCTCCAGGGTGGTGACCCCCTCGCGCATCAGTGCCTTCACTCTGGGCAGGGCGAGATCGTAGAGTTGATCCTCGCTCGCGGCCCGGGTCGCCTTGACGGTGGAGAGGATGCCGCCGCCACGCTTGGCGATCTCGGCGTAGGGCACCCCTTTCTGACGCAGTTCGAACTCCTCGGCCCGACTGCCGGCGAAGATGAGGTGGGTGTGACAGTCGATGAGACCCGGGGTCACCAGCTTGCCCTTCATGTCCTGCCAGTGGGCGGGGAAGCTGCCCTTGAGCTCATGCATGGGGACCAACCCATGGATCAGGCCGTCGCGCACGCCGATGGCATGGGGCTCCAGCAGGCCATAATCGGCCAGATCCGGCCTCATGGTCGCCGGCAGCACATTGAGCCAGACCCGCTCGCAGTTCAACAGTTCCTTGTTCATATCGCCCCCACAAATGTATATACAATACGTTATAACCTATCTCGAACCAAAAATACAGTAGCGAGATCACATCTTGGTAACACTGGATTTACTTGAGTATAGCCATGAAAAAGCCCACCTGGCGGTGGGCAGATACTCAAGGTCATATGTATATACAATATGATTCAGGCGAGCCAGCCCAGGGCGATGGCGACCTTGCCCAGCCCCCCGGCCAGCAGCAGGCCAAGCAGGGTGCGGATCAGCCAGATCACCAGCAACTGGCCCACCCCGAGGGGGATCCGGGTCGCCAGGATGCAGGGGATGGAGGCGGACAGGAAGAGCACTGAGCTGACCGACACCACGGCCGCGACGAAGCGCACCAGCAGATCCGCACCCTTGAGCAGGATGGCGGGAAGGAACATCTCCGCCAGACCGGCCGCCAGGGAGCGGGCCGCCACCATGGGCTCATTCATGTCCAGCAGCCAGGTGAAGGGCAGGAAGATCCAGCCGATGACGTCAAACAGCGGCGTATGGTTGGCCAGCAGCAGTCCCATCAGGCCCACCGAAAGGATGGAGGGCACCACGGCCGCCGCCATCTGCACCCCGTCACGCAGGTTGTCCAGCAGCTGGCGCCAGATGGCCGGTGCCTGACGGGACTGGCTCAGGCCGGCCGCCATGGCCGCCTGCCAGCGATTCATGCCGGCGGGCAGGGGCTCGTCCTCCCCTCCCTCATCATCGAGGCGGGAGATGGGCGGGATCCGGGCCGTGATGGCGGTGATCAGGAAGGTGATGACCAGGGTCGACCAGAAGTAGAAGTTCCAGTGAGGCATCAGGTTGAGGGTCTTGGCGACGATGATCATGAAGGCCGCCGACACGGTGGAGAAACCGGTCGCTATGATGGCGGCTTCGCGCAGGCTGTACTTGCCCGCCAGATAGACCCGGTTGGTGATGAGCAGACCGACCGAGTAGCTGCCGACGAAGGAGGCCACCGCATCGATGGCCGAGTGGCCCGGGGTGCGCCAGAGTGGCCGCATGATGGGCTGCATCAGGACGCCGATCAGCTCCAGCAGGCCGAAGCCCAGCAGGAAGGTGAGCGCCAGGGCCCCGATGGGGACGATCAGCCCCACCGTCATGGCCAGCTTGTCGAACAGGAAGGGGAGACTGCCCGGCGCCATCAGCCAGGCAGGCCCCGCGCCGCTCAGATAGACCAGGGCCAGCCCCAGGCCGAGCAACTTGAACAGGGTCAGCACCCTGTCGATGGGGCGGGCTCGCCAGCGGCCGCTCCACAGGGGCGCACAGGCACCATAAACGATGAGCGCCATCACCAGGCTCACCGCCAGGGTACGCTGGGCCACCAGCTGGCTCGCCAGATGATCCACCAGTATGGTGCTCTTGCCCCCCCATTCGAACGGCACGAAGAAGCTGCCGATCCCCAGGATCGCGGTAAGGATCAGCTTGAAGGCCGCCCCGGCCCCCGTGCTGGGCGCCATGACCTGTTCCCTTTCCATCTTGTCTCTCCCTGTTGCTTGACTCACCCATGCGGTCAGCCGGAATGGCCGCCACAAATGTATATACATATTTACACCAGAACACCGGGGAGGACAAAACAAAAAATTAACAAGAGTGAAACATGGGGAGCCACGACGGATCCCGGCGGGATCCCGAGATCGGGAAACGAAAAAGGCCCGCGAGGGCCTTGGTCAGTCGTCTTGGGATCAGGACATCCGGGTCTGGGATCTCAGCTTGTAGCGGGATCCCGGCGACAGCAGCCTGGCATAGGAGACCAGGGCTCCGTCGGACCAGGTGCGGCGATGGAGCAGCAGGCAGGGAGTATCGACCCGCACCTGCAGCAGCCCCGCCTCACCGGCGCTCGGCAACACGGCCTCGACCACGTGCTCCATCTCGGAGAGGGGACACACCTCCATCAGATAGCGGTTCGGGGTCTGGCGGGTGAAGTCCTGCTCGCCATAGCCGGGCAGCTGCCTGGCATCGACGAAACGCTCCTCCAGCTGCAGGGGCTCCCCATCGGCCTGATGGACGATCAGGCTGTGGAAGATGGGGGCACCGACCCGCAGGCCAAGCTGCACCGCCACCTTCTCGTCGGCGGCCTGACGCTCGAGCCGGATCACCCGGGCGCTGTACTCGGCCCCCTGCTCCGCTATCTCGTCCGCTATGTTGCGAATGGCGAGCAGGGTCGACTCGGTGCGCCTGTCCGCCACGAAACTGCCGGAGCCTGCGGTGCGGTTGAGCCAGCCTTCGGCCACCAGTTCGCGCAGGGCCTTGTTGACCGTCATCCGGCTCACGGCAAACTGCTCGCACAGGGCGGCCTCGGTCGGGATCCTGTCTCCCGCCTCATAGTGGCGGGAGCGGATGCCGTCGAGCACGTGTTGCTTGATCTGCAGATAGAGCGCGGGGGCCAACGGCAGCGTCCTCAGCGACGGCGCGGACGCTTGTCCGGCCAGGCGCGATAGACATCGGGGATCTGATCCGGCCCGCTGATGCAGAGATCGAGATCGTGCAGCAGACCATCCTTGATGCCGTAGATCCAGCCGTGCACCGCCAGCTCCTGACCCTTGCGCCAGGCGTTCTGGATAATGGTGGTGTAGCAGACGTTGGCGACCTGCTCGGCCACGTTCAGCTCGCACAGGTAGTCGAACCGCTCGTGCTCATCCTCGATGGCCTCGAGCTCTTCGCCGTACTTGAAGTAGACGTCCTTGATGTTGCGCAGCCAGTTGTCGATGAGCCCCAGCTCCTGGTTCTGCATCGCCGCCTTGACGCCACCGCAGCCGTAGTGGCCACAGATGATGATGTGCTTCACCTTGAGCACCTCGACCGCATATTGCAGCACAGAGAGGCAGTTGAAGTCGGTGTGCACCACCAGGTTGGCGACGTTGCGGTGGACGAAGACGTCTCCGGGCAGCAGTCCCATCAGCTGGTTGGCGGGTACCCGGCTGTCGGAGCAACCGATCCAGAGGTATTCGGGGGCCTGCTGGGCGGAGAGGGTAGCGAAGAAATTCGGGTCCTCGGCCTTGATCCGCTCCGCCCACTCGCGGTTGTTGGTAAACAGGTCGTTCAACAGTTTCACTATCTGCTCTCCCTACTGTGGCAGTGGCGGCAACATAACATACACAAGGGTAACCAAGGCAAGGCCGACCAGATGCTCTCGAAACAAAAACAGGGCCATCAGGCCCTGTTTTGTCGATGAAGCATCACGCCACCATGGCATCTTTCAGCTTCTTGAATGGATTTTTCTCGAGCTGACCAATGCGTTCGGCGAATGCCATCAGGCACCCATGGCGTCTTTCAGCTTCTTGAGGGCATTTTTCTCGAGCTGGCGAATTCGCTCTGCCGAGACGCCGTAGCTGTCGGCCAGCTCCTGCAAGGTGGTCTTGTTGTCATCATCCAGCCAGCGGGCGCGGATGATGTGCTGGCTGCGCTCATCCAGGGTCGCCAGGGCCGAGCCCAGACGGCGGGTGGCATGGCTGTCCCAGTTGTCGTTCTCTATGGTGGCGGCGAGATCGGACGACTTGTCTTCCAGATAGTGGACGGGGGCGAAGCCGGCCTCGTCATCCTCGTCACCCACCAGATCGAACGCCTGATCGTAATTGCTCATGCGCGCCTCCATCTCGGTCACATCGCTGACCGAGACGCCGAGCTCGTCGGCCACGGCACGGGCCTCGTCGTGGCTGAACCAGCCCAGACGCTTTTTGGATTTGCGCAGGTTGAAGAAGAGCTTGCGCTGGGCCTTGGTGGTCGCCACCTTGACCATGCGCCAGTTACGCAGCACGTATTCGTGAATTTCGGCCTTGATCCAGTGCACGGCGAAGGAGACCAGACGCACCCCCACACTGGGGTCGAAGCGCTTGACCGCCTTCATCAGGCCGATATTGCCTTCCTGTACCAGGTCGGCCTGGGGCAGGCCGTAGCCGGCATAACTCTTGGCAACGTGAACGACAAAGCGCAGGTGCGACATGACCAGCTGACGGGCAGCCTCGAGATCGCCATCCTGCTGCAACCGCATCGCCAGCTCACGCTCCTCTTCCGCGCTGAGCACGGGAATCGCGTTAACGGCCTGGACATAACCTTCCAGACTGCCTTGGGGGATAAGGGCCATAGTGCGTTGCAATGAAGTTCCCATCTTTTACCTCTTACTCTTGCGTCGCGCCAGTCTAGCAGCCTCAGTCGGGCTGTCCAGGCGGGGGCGACCATTCTGCGGCCTGAGTCAACAACTAAACCAGGTCAGAACCCGGCTCATCTTAGGGTCGCGGGATGAATCATCAATGAACAGTCAAAAAAAGGGGGTCACAGTGAAGGACCCCCGAAAAGTAGCATGCTAAGTCCATTGTTGCGGAGCTCGCAACCTTCACATGCTTGCCAAGTCTGACGAGCGGGGGTCTTACGCCACACCCGTATAAGTTCGATTTTAAGACTGTGTTATTTCGATAAGGTTCCATGGATCTCGGGAAGATCCTGGCGATCATTGACGTCCAGATTACTCCCTGAACGCGAGCTGTGCCAGAAAGGGCCACTTTTTTACTTGATCCAGCTCGCAAAATCCAGTGAATGTTTGTCGATTCCTTGCTCAGGAAGGCTCTATGTCGCGGATATGGCGATGCACGGAGAACCAGGAGGCGATTAGCCCCAGCAGGGCCCCCAGCAGGATCAGGTTGATCCCGTCGACCGCCCCCATGCCCACCAGCCGGAAATGGCTGTTGTAGAGGCCGGCCAGCTCCTTGACCACCCCCTCGCTCCAGATCACCATCACCTCGGTCAACCACCAGGCCAGCATGCCGCCGATCACCCCGTACCAGATGCCGGTATAGAGAAAGGGCCTGTGGATGAAGGCATCGGTCGCCCCCACCAGCTTGAGCACCTCAATCTCGGAGCGCTGGTTCAGGATATTGAGCCTGAGGGTATTGCCGACGATGAGCAGCACGGCGCACAGCAGCAGGGCGGCGATGCCTGTGATGGTGTGGCGCAGCAGGTTCATGATGCCCTGCAACCGGGTCAGCCATTGCAGGTCCAGCTTGCCCTGCTCTATGCCGGGCTCGTTCTCCAGCTTGGCCAGCAGCTCGGCAGCCCCTTCCGGGTTCTGCCAGCGGGGATCCGGGATCACGCTCAGCACGGGGGGCAGCGGGTTGCTGTCCAGGTAGTCGAGGGCATCGCCAAAGCCCGAGATCTCGCGAAACTCCTTGAGGGCCTGATCCCGGCTCATGTAGGTCACCGAGGCCACCTCGGGGTAGAGCTGGATCCGCTGCCTGAGCTCCTGGATGTTCTGCTCCGGCAGATCCTTGCGCAGATAGAGGGAGATCTGGGAACTGTTCTGCCAGTTGCCCTCCACCAGTTCGGCGTTCTTGAGCAGCACATGGAAACAGGAGGGCAGCGCCAGGCTGACCCCGAGCACGGCCAGGGTCATCAGGGAGGCGAGCGGATTGCGCCACAACTCCCCCAGGCTGGCGAAGGCCTGACGCAGATGATCGACCCAATACATGACGAAGCGGCGCAGCAGGGGCTGCTTGTGGCGCACGATAGCCATCAGTTTTCCTCCTGCGGAGAGTACATCCGTCCCGCCTTGAGGGTGAAAGTGCGATAGCGCATGCGGGCGATGAGGCCAAGATCATGGGTGGCGATGAGCACGGAGACGCCGAAGCGGTTGAACTCCTCGAACAGTCGCATGATGTCCATGGAGAGCTGGGGATCCAGGTTGCCGGTCGGCTCATCCGCCAGCAGCAGGGGCGGCTTGTTGACGATGGCGCGGGCGATGCCGACCCGCTGCTGCTCGCCGCCGGAGAGCATGCGCGGCTGGTAGCGCTCCTTGCCGAGCAAGCCCACCTTGTCCAGGGCCGCGGCGACCCGCTTGTTGATGTCGCCGTGGCTGTAACCATCGATCACCAGGGGCAGGGCCACGTTGTCGAACACGGTTCTGTCCATCAGCAGGCGGTGATCCTGAAAGATCATGCCGATCTGACGGCGCACATAGGGGATCTGGCGCCGCTGGATCCGGCTCACATCCTCCCCATGAAAGAAGACGCGGCCATCGGTGGGCCGTTCCATCACGCTGATCAGCTTGAGAAGGGTGCTCTTGCCCGCCCCGGAGTGACCGGTCAGGAAGCCCATCTCCCCCTTGCGCAGGTGAAAACTCACCTTCTGCAGCGCCTGATGGCCGCCGCTGTATACCTTGCTGACCTGATCAAAACGAATCATCTCTGGTCCCTGAAGCTTGAGCTGGCCCCGGCTAGGGGGCGCTGGAGAGAGCAAGGGCCGCCCGTGGACGGCCCTTAGGCTTATTCGTCGCGGCTAAACAACGCCTCGATAAAGTCATTGGCGACGAAGGGGCGCAGATCGTCGATCCCCTCGCCCACCCCGATGAAGCGGATCGGGATCTGGAACTTGTCCGCCACCGCGAAGATGACCCCGCCCTTGGCGGTGCCGTCCAGCTTGGTGAGGGTGATACCGGTCAGGCCCACCGCCTCGCTGAACAGCCTGGCCTGGCTCAGGGCATTCTGGCCTGTGCCCGCATCCAGGGTCAGCATGATCTCGTGGGGCGCCTCCTGGTCGAGCTTCTTCATCACCCGCACCACCTTCTTGAGCTCTTCCATCAGGTTGCTCTTGTTCTGCAGGCGACCGGCGGTGTCGGCGATCAGCACGTCAGCCCCGCGGGAGCGGGCGGCCTCGATGGCATCATAGATGACGGAGGCGGAGTCGGCCCCCGTGTGCTGGGCGATCACCGGGATATTGTTGCGCTGACCCCACACCTGCAACTGCTCGACGGCGGCGGCGCGGAAGGTGTCACCGGCGGCCAGCATCACGCTCTTGCCCTCGGCTTGCAGCTGCTTGGCCATCTTGCCGATGGTAGTGGTCTTGCCCACCCCGTTCACGCCGACCATGAGGATCACATAGGGCTTCTTGCCGGTGTCGATGACCAGGGGCTGTTCGACTTTCGCCAGCATCTCGCCCATGTCCTGCTTGAGCAGGCCGTAGAGGGCTTCGCCATCCTTGAGCTGCTTGCGACTGGCGTGCTGGGTCAGGTTGTCGATGATGCGGGTGGTGGTATCCACACCGAGATCCGCCGTCAGCAGCTGGGTCTCCAGCTCCTCGAACAGCTCGTCGTCGATCTGCTTGCCGCTGAACAGGCCGAAGAAGCCTGAGCCGATATTCTCCTTGGTGCGCACCAGGCTGCGCTTGAGGCGGGCGAAGAAGCCCTCCCGCTGCGGCTTGGCCTGGGTGTCATCGTCCACTTCCGCGGCCAGGGGCAGCGCGGCCAGTTCGGCGGCGACACGGGCAGCCTCC
This sequence comes from Aeromonas crassostreae, assembly GCF_054052445.1. Taxonomy (NCBI): domain Bacteria; kingdom Pseudomonadati; phylum Pseudomonadota; class Gammaproteobacteria; order Aeromonadales; family Aeromonadaceae; genus Aeromonas; species Aeromonas crassostreae. Next base: position 169,284 of record NZ_JBSTYM010000006.1, read on the forward strand.
TGCTCGGCGGCAACGCGGGCGGCCTCCTGCTCGGCGGCGACGCGGGCAGCCTCCTGCTCGGCGGCAACGCGGGCGGCCTCCTGCTCGGCGGCAACGCGGGCGGCCTCCTGCTCGGCAGCGACGCGGGCAGATTCCTGCTCGGCGGCAACGCGGGCAGATTCCTGCTCGGCGGCGACGCGGGCGGCCGCTTGTTCTGCGGCGACACGGGCGGCCTCCAGCTCGGCGGCAATGCGGGCAGCCGCTTGTTCTGCGGCAACGCGGGCAGATTCCTGCTCGGCGGCGACGCGGGCGGCCTCCTGCTCGACGGCGACGCGGGCAGATTCCTGCTCGGCGGCAAGGCGAGCGGCCTCCTGCTTGGCGGCAGCGCGGGCGGCCTCGGCCGCCTCGTCACGGGCCAGCAGGTCAGGGTTGACGATGACGGGCTCCAGATCGCTGGCACACTCCTCGATCACCAGGGGGCCGGCGCTCTCCTCCTCGCCAACGGGCGCCGCATCCGGCGCCGGGGAGACGGGGGTGTCACTCGATTGGGAGGGGACGCCACTGGCGCCGTCGCTGACAGTCTCGGATTGGGGTGTCTCCGGTTGGACAACCTCGGCCTCTTCTTTCTTGCGGCCGAACCCCAGCCAGGAAAACAAACCTTTTGCCATTTTAAAAAATACTCACTTCGTTGGCTGACTGCTAAGATAGCCGTCCCTCGGCGGGTCGGCATAAAATGAACCGCCTTATACTATCACTTTATTTTCTGACGACGAAACGCGATGCCCAGAGTGAAATCCAGCAGCAAACGCCCGGGAACCCAGGGTAAATCCGGCTTTGTCCGTATCATCAGCGGCCAATGGCGCGGTCGCAAACTGCCGGTGCAGGATGTGGAAGGACTCAGGCCCACCACGGACCGAGTCAAGGAGACCATCTTCAACTGGCTGGCCCCCCATGTGCGCGGCAGCCGCTGCCTCGACCTGTTCGCCGGCAGCGGCGGTCTGGGGCTGGAGGCGCTGTCCCGCTATGCCGAGCAGGTGACCCTGGTGGAGATGGACAGGGGCGCCGCCGAGCAGCTCAAGAAGAATCTGGCGGCGCTGGGCAGCGGCCAGGGTGCTGTGATCCAGTCCGATGCCATCAACTGGCTGCAGGGGCCGGCCACCCCGTTCGACCTGGTGTTTCTCGATCCGCCGTTTCGCCGCGAGCTGCTGCCCCAGGTGTGCGATCTGCTGGAACAGCGCGGCTGGCTGGCGCCGGACGCCCTCATCTATCTGGAGCGGGAGAAGGAGATGCAGGATCTGCCGCTGCCCGGCAACTGGCAGTGCCTCAAGGACAAGCAGGCCGGCCAGGTCTGTTATCAACTCTATCTGCGAGAGGAGAACCAAGCATGAAACGCCTGCTGACGCTATTGGCCATGGGACTCACCCTCAGCTTCTGGTGCGGGGTCATCATCAGCCTGCTGGCCCCCCTGCCCGGCCAGCTCAACCAGATCCTGCCCATCTGCGGCGGCGTCGTCGCCCTGATGCACTGGCTCCAGGCCAGGATGATCCGCTCCGCGTGCAAGCCCTACTTCGCCGTGACCCGGGCCGAGCTGGTACTGGTGCTGGTGTTCGGGGTCTTTGCCATGGGAGAGATCCGCGCCCGCCTCAAGGCCATCATAGCGGCGGGGGGCAAGCCGCACTCATAAGCGCAGGCTTGCCCCCCTTCTGTCTGCAAGGCCTGCTCGTCAGGCCTTCTCTTTTTTGCCGACGCTGATGCCCAGCTTGATGGAGAGCGCGGCCAGCAGCAGCAACATCATGATCAGCGAGAAGAAGTTGCTGCCCAGTTCCGGATGCTGCACCTTTTCCAGCGCCGAGTGACCGAACACCCCGATCAGGAAGCAGAGCAGGACGCAGACCGGGGTGTTGTCCTCCATGGGTTCGTTCAGATAGCAGCGATAGAGCTGATGGGCCGCCAGCAGGAAGGCGATGATGGGAAAGAAGGAGAAGGGGACGGGGTCGGCGAACAGCACGGAGAGGCTGGCATCGCCACAGATGCCCACCAGCAGGGCCAGCAAGAGCGGCTGCTTGGGGATGGTGTTGACGTCATGCATGGGGAAACTCCTGTTGATTCCGGGAATATGACTCAGATCAGGCCATCGCGACGGCGCTGGTTCTGGACCTCGGCTCCGATGGCAATCATCCGCAACTGGCGCACGGTACGCTCGGCCAGGGCCTTGCACTCCTCGCGGCTCAGGTCGAGGGCATCGGCACCGGCGCTGAAGACGATGGTCACCATGGCCTCGGCCTGGATATAGGCTTCCTCCCTCGGCGCCCCCGAGGTGGCCTCCAGATAGTCGGTCAGCTCGGCGATGAAGTGCTGGATCTCCCGGGCCACCGCCTGACGAAAGGCGGCCGAGGTGCCGGAGCGCTCCCGCAGCAGCAGCCGGAAGATATTGGGATTGTTCTCGACGAACTCCATGAAGGTCATGACGGAGGTGCTGATGACGCCGCCGCCACCGGCGATGCGCTGGCGCGCCTGACGCATCAGCTGGCGCAGGGTCAGGCCCCCCTCATCCACCAGGGTCAGCCCCAGCTCTTCCATGTCGCGAAAGTGGCGATAGAAGGAGGTGGGCGCGATGCCGGCCTCCCGCGCCACTTCCCGCAGGCTCAGGTTGGAAAAGCTGCGATTGGCGCACAGTTGGCTAAATGCCGCCTCGATCAGAGTGCGCCGGGTCTTTTCTTTCTGTTGTGCGCGAATACCCACGAAAACAATCACCTTCCACTTGACGAGGCCAAATGATAACCCGAAGGCGGTCGCGGATCAGGTTTGTCTGCGACTTTTTTACCATTGACCCGCCGCCGGGCTCCGGGGAGAATAGCTAACAGCTGTTAGCTGAAAAGGACACCTTCAGGATGGAACGCCCACCTATCATCATCACCAACACCCTGCTGTTTGCCCTCTCCGGGCTGACGGCACTGATCGCCGTGCCCTGGTACGGTCTGACCCACGGCTTCGATGCCTGGCAATGGGCCAGCTTCCTCCTGCTGTTCTGCTATTGCGGCATCTCCATCACCGCCGGCTACCACAGGCTCTGGTCCCACAAGGCTTACAAGGCGCATCCGGCGCTGCAGTGGCTGTTCGCCATCGGCGGCGCCCTCGCCCTGCAGAACTCGGCGCTGCACTGGTCCTCGGATCATCGCCGCCATCACCGCCATGTGGACCACGATCAGCAGGATCCCTACTCCGCCAGCCGTGGTTTCTGGTACTCCCACATCGGTTGGATGCTGCGGGAATACCAGCGCGACACATACCACGACTACAGCAACGTGCGGGATCTGCAGAACAATCCCATCATCGCCTTCCAGCACAGGCACTACCTGGCGCTGACCCTGGCCACCAACATCGGCATCCCGCTGCTGCTGGGGCTGGTGCACGGCGATCTGCTCGGCATGTTGCTGCTGGCGGGGGTGCTGCGCATGGTGATGACCCACCACACCACCTTCTTCATCAACTCCCTGGCCCATATCTGGGGCAGCCAGCCGTTCACGGATCGCAACAGCGCCCGGGACAACGGCATCCTGGCCTTCTTCACCTTCGGCGAGGGCTATCACAACTACCACCATCTGTTCGAGAACGACTATCGCAACGGCATTCACTGGTGGCAGTTCGATCCGACCAAGTGGCTGATCCGCGGCGCCGCCTGGCTGGGATTGACCAAGGATCTGCGCACCTGCCCCGAGGAGCGCATCGAGCAGGCGCGGCTGCAGATGCAGCTCAAGCGGGCCCATGCCAAGCTGCAAAAACGCGAAGACATGGAGATGTGGCAGGCGCTGCTGCAGGAGGAGTACGACAAGCTGAGCCAGCAGTTGCAGCACTACTACGCCAGTCGCAAGCTCCTGCTGGAGCAGCGCAAGCGCAAGGCGCTGGCCCGCTACGACGCCCTCAAGCTGCAGCTCGAGTACCGCAGCCTCAAGGGCGGTTTTCGGGTCAGTCGCCGCAACTGGCATCGCCTGCTCGCCAACCTGAGCTGACCCATGACCCCAGCACCAGAAGGCCTCATCGCGAGGCCTTCTCTCTTTGAGCCGCCAGGGCAGGTCCGGCGGCGGACATAAAAAAATGGGGCGACATCTGGATGTCACCCCCTCGCAAATAGCATGTTCCATTTGGAATCAGACTCATCGACCTGCCTCCCCTCTTCGGGTTTCCGCTCCCAAAGAGACGAGCCGCCATGCGTTCGCACTGGGTGGGCCGACGCTTCCTCTTCCCCAACCCGGCAAGCCGGATTGGTTGTCCTTGCAACTGAAATCTTACCCAGTTCATCGCGAGAAAAACGTTTAACCTGGGCCATAATCATGCAACGCGCCTGAAATCCTGGTGTCACATCGCAATTTTCTTTTTAAAAACATATGGTTGGTTTTTACTCAATGGCAGTTTTGCCGCCGCGCGCCCCCAATGGCTTACAAGGTTTTGCGAGATCTCGCACAAGGGTGGGGTGAAAGCGCTACAGCCAGGGGCGCAGCGGCAACCAGTGGCTCAGACGGGCAACCAGACGCCGCCACCAGGGGGAGACGGGATCTGGCTGATCGGCCGCACGCCGCCAGTGCGCCAGCCAATCGTGCAACTCGGCGCAGAGGGGCGGACAGTGCAGGCGCAGCATCAGCTCGGTATTGAGGTGCAGGGAGCGCGGGTCCAGGTTGAAACTACCGAGCAGGGCCTCCCGCTCCCCCAGCAGGATCAGCTTGGCGTGCAGGCTGAACCCGCTGCTGGCGGGCTGCTCGGCCAGGGCGATCCCCTGGCGCAGCAACCAGGGCTTGAAACGGTGATAGGCGCCGTGAACCAGGGGCACATCCGTGCTGGCCAGGGAGTTGGTGAGCAGGCCGATGGCGATCCCCTGGGCCCGCAGTCGCTGCAGCTCGCGGCGCAGGCCCCGGGTCAGGATCAGGTAGGGGCTCACCAGCTGCAATCCGCCCCGGGACTCGGCGAGTCGGCGCCACAGATAGCGGGCGGTGCCCGGCCGGGAGACCAGTCCCTTGCCGGGCCGGTCGAACAGCACCTCGGCGCGCCCAGGGTGCCACACAGGTTCAGGGGCGGGCTCAAACAGCGAGGGGGGCAGGTCATAGATGGCGGCCGTTGCGGGGTCGCAGAGGGTGAGCAGGAACTCGTTGACCACGGTCGCCTCCGCGGTCCCGATGCGGCGGCGCAGCAGATGGCGGATGGGCTGGCTCCAGCGGCTGCCCCAGAACTGGACGAATCCCTGCTCCAGCTGCAGGCAGAGGGGGCCGCGACAGCCCAGATCCAGATCGAGGTACTGGGATCCGCCCCCCAGGCCGAAGTAGGCATCCCCTATGTTGCGCCCCCCCAGGACCCCCCGGCTGCCATCGACCAGCAGCAGCTTGTTGTGCATCCTGTGGTTGAGGCGCCGAAAACTGAGGCAGGCCTCCAGCACCAGCGCCAGGGGGCGCCAGCCCCGCAGCCAGAAGGGATTGAACAGCCGCACCTCTATCCCGGGTTCGAATGCCAGCATCTCCAGGAAGCGGTTGTCGCCGGCATAGAGATCATCGATGAGCAGCTGCACGCGCACGCCGCGGCGGGCGGCCCTCAGCAGCTCGGCCAGCAGCAGCTTGCCGCTGCCATCCTCGGCCCAGCTGTAATACTGGGCCTGGATCCGGCTGCGCGCGCCGCGGATCAGGGCGAGCCGCTGCATCAGGGCCTGAGCCGGATCGGCGATCAATGCAAACTCCCCCTCCTTCACCGCGCCTCCTCTTCCTGCTTGGTCAGGCAGAGCATAAAGCGCCCCTGCCTGCCTGTCTCTCCCCCACCGTCATCGCCATGTCACAGGGCTCGTCCATATAGTGGCAGCACGACCTGCAACAAGGAGCTTCTTATGGACCTCAGTCAGCGGACGTCACACCCCCCATACTGCCCGCCCCGCCATCAGCCGCAGTGGTCGCTGCCCCCCTGGTTCCTGCTGCATCGGGATCAACCCGGGGCGCAGTGACGCCAGCGGCGGCTCAACGCCTGGCCGTGGTGGCCTCGATGGCGGCGGCCTTGCCCTCTATCTGGGGCAGGCTGAAGCGGTAGGCCACATAGTACTTGTAGATGGTACCCACATAGTTGATCGGCCCCTGGCCCACCTCCTTGGCCACCAGCTGCTCCACGTTGCCGAACCAGATGTCGGGATCCAGCCCCTGACCTGCGGCCTTCTCCCTCAGGCTCTGCAACCGGTTGGGCCCGGCGTTGTAGGCCGCCAGCGCCAGCAGGTGACGGTTGAGCACGTCGATCTTCGGATCCTGGAAGTAGGTGTCGAGCAGGAAGCGCAGATAGCGGCAGGCCGCCTCCACATTGCCCTCCAGGGACGCCAGCCTGGCGCCCCGTATCCCCACCTCGGCACCGGCCACCGGCCTGAGCTGCATCAGGCCAATCGCTCCGCCCGGGGAGCGGGCCGCCGGATCCAGCCCGGACTCCTTGTAGGCCAGGGCCGCCAGCATCAGCCAGTCCAGCTGATATTGGCGGGCATACTGCTCCAGCACGGTGCGAATGCGGGTCAGGCGGGCCAGCCGCTCGGTGGCGAGCAGGTTGCTCATGGGATCGACCTGGCTCAGCAGGCGGCGCAGCATGAGGTCGCTGTAGAGGCGGCGGCTGTCGGTCTGGGCCAGGTAGCGGTTGGCCGCGCCGAGCAAGCCTGTGCTGTATTTCGGCAGGGCCCAGGCACTCTTGCCATTGTCCCGCAGGGGCACCAGCTTGTGCGCCTTGAGGCCGGGCAGCAGATCGAGCCAGATCCGTCCCTTGACGCTGTCGGTCACCGTCAGCGGGATCAGGCCGGCGGACACCATCTCCAGCAGATCGCCATCCTGCAGGTATTCGGGCACGGTTTCGATGTAGACGGGGGGCAGGCCGAGCTCCCGCAGCAGGCGGTTGAGCTGGCCCAGACTCTCGCGGTAGCTGGAGCTCTCCCGCACCCAGATGCGGCGGCCGGAGAGTTGCGTGATGCGATTGAAGCCTGGCAGGCTGCTCTGACTCACCACCCACTCCTCGATGGGGGTGATCACCGGTTGGGTGAAGCTCACCTGCTCGCCCCTGGTCTGGGTCACGGTCAGGTTGGCCGCCACCAGATCGCCGCGCCCCTCGGCCAGATAGTCGAGCAGCTTGTCCTGGCGCACCGGCACATAGACCACCTTGAGCTTGATGGGATCCCTGGCCAGATAGGTCTGATTGAGCCAACCCTCGAACCCCCGCAGCTGATTGACCAGCACGCCGCGCTCCGACCCCTTGTCGAAGAAGAAGAAGCCGCGCTCATAGACCACCAGGGCCCTCAGCTCCTTGCGCTGCAATATGCTGTCGAGATCGCCGGGTTGGGGAAGCAGGTGCGGCTTGAGATCCGCACCCAGGAGAGGAGATACCCACAGGGCCAGCAGGGCCCAATACCATAACCGCATCGATCCGCCTTCTTGTCACCGGCTCGCACCGGCCGTCCGTGATGACTAACTATAGAACGTGACCGACGGCAGGCTGGTCGACTCGGCCCCCGGGAGGGCCTGGGTCAGGGCGTCTCAGAGCGAGCGGGAGCGCATCTCGAAGATCAGCTTCTCGGCGGTGCAGGTGAACTGCAGCCTCGCCTTGAGCTCGACCCCGTCCGCCCCCTGAGCCAGGCTGTGACTCAGCTCGACCTCGGCGCACACCTGGCGGGCGAGGGTCTCGTAGCCGGCCAGCTTGGCGAGGGCCGCCGCCTCGGTCGGCGCCGCTATCACCAGATCCAGCACATCATCGCCTTCGCCAATGATGGTGCCTATCTCGGCGAAACAGCCGCAGCTGTCGCAGGTCTCTTGCACTTTATCTTCTACCGACATGATGACACTCCTACTTCACATGGATGATTCATGGCCCTAGGCCAGCGGATGACAGTTGTAACAAAGGAGACGATGCCTCGACTTGGGCGAAATCAAGAGTGGCGCAATTAGGGCATGGGTACCATCAAAAAATACGGCGACCCAGGGTCGCCGTTGCAAGTTGGTGCTACTCGTCCCTCGACCGTCACCTCCTGTGACAGCCGGCACAAGGCCAGAGACGGCAGTCAGGATAGGAGCCTGGAGATATGAAAACAAATGGTATAAATTCATCTTAGAATTGAAGGAGATTCATAACCCATGTTTCTGGAACAGCTGGCCCGCACCGATCTCAACCTGCTCATCATATTGCAAGTGCTGCTGGAGGAGCGCAACGGCAGCCGGGCCGCCCGCCGCCTGCACCTGAGCCAGTCCGCGGTCAGCAAGGCCCTGGGGCGGCTGCGGGAGACCTTCGACGACCCCCTCTTCATTCGTTCCGCCTATGGCCTGGACCCCACTCCCCGCGCCCTGGCACTGCAGCAACAGCTGCAGCCCGTCCTGCTCAGCCTCGACACCCTGCTGCAGCCCCCGGCCTTCAACCCGGAGAGTTCGGAGCGGGAGTTCGTCATCGCCAGCATGGACAGCGCCTTCACCCTGTTCGCCCCCCTCTACCTCAATGAGCTCAAGCGCCGCGCCCCCAGGATACGGCTGCGCTACGAGGAGTGGACCGAGCACAGCCTGGCCGAGATGGGTCAGGGCCAGGTGGATATCGCCATCACGGTGCGGGAGAACTGCCTCACCTCGGACTTTCGCCAGGACACGCTGCCGGGCACCATCTGCCAGCGACTGCTCGCCATCGACAACCTCACCTGCCTGGTGCGCCAGGGCCACAGCGCCCTGACCGAGCCCAGCTGGGATCTGGCCCGCTACCTCGCCTATCCCCACGTGCAGACCTATTGCGAGGGGCGGGATCGCTGGATGCTGGATCACAAGCTGGCGGAGCAGGATCTGCAACGGCGTATCGAGGCGACCGTGCCCTCGTTCGAGGCGGCCCTGCGCATGAGCATGCACTCGGACATGATAGTGACCCTGTCACGGCTCTATGCCCGCCATGCCACCCAGGTCTACCCCCTGGTGCAGCTGGCGCTGCCCATCGCCCTGGACAGCATCTCCCACCTCCTGATCTGGCATCAGAGTCACGAGGCCGACCCCGGCCATCGCTGGCTGCGGGAGACCCTGCTCACCCTGATCCTCGACAAACTCGACAAGCCGGAAGCGGCATAAAGATCGAACACGGCAGCCTGACCGTCGCTGGATAGCGGGAGACGCCGCTCATCCTCATGACCCTCGACGAGCTCGACAAGCCGGAAGCGGCCGCCTGAATCGGGACAGGCCCGACAAGCAGGAGCCCGGCACTGGGCCGGGCTCCTTGTCGTCATCTCTGGTCGGCATGGGGCTCAGCCCGTCACCTGCAGGTAGTGATGCACCCCATCGAGCAGCATCTGCACCGAGATCATCACCAGCAGCATCCCCATCAGCCGCTCCACCGCCGTGAGTCCTCGCTCACCCAGCAGCTTGTTGAACACCTCGTAGAACATCAGGATGACGGCGCTCGCCCCCCAGGCCATCAAGAGCGCCAGCGACCAGTCCGTCATGCGTGCCGGCGCCTGGTTGGCCAGCAGCAGCAGGGAGGCCAGGATGGAGGGACCCGCGATCATGGGGATGGCCATGGGCACCAGGAAGGGCTCCTCCCCCGCGGCCAGGCCGGTCACGCCGCCGGGCCCGGGGAAGATCATCTTGATGGCGATGAGGAAGAGGATGATGCCGCCGGCGATGCTCACCGCCTCCTGACGCAGGTTGAGGAAGCTCAGGATCTGCTGACCGGCAAACAGGAAGCCCATCATGATGGCCAGGGAGAACAAGAGCTCGCGCATCATCACCTTGCGCCGGCGCTTGGGGTCTATGTGGCGCAGGATCGACAGAAACACCGGCAGATTGCCGAGGGGATCCATGATGAGAAACAGCATGACGGCGGCGGAGAAGGTATCCATGGCACTTCCGGGACGTGAGGAAAAAGAGGAGGGAATATAGCAAAGGGGAGAGCCCGCGGCCTCTCCCCTCGACGAGGGCTGTCTCAGCCGTGGTGGCAGATCCTGTCGGCCCGGGTCTGGAACCCCTGCTCATCCTCGACGAACTTGCCCCGGGCGCGCAGCAGGGCGATCAGCCCGTCGGCATCCAGACCGCTGGCACTGCAGGTGTGGTAGCGGGCCTGGGCGCCAAAACGCGCCGCCATCGCCGACTTGAGGCTCTCCTCGCTGAACTGACCTCCCCTGGCCAGCATCATCTCCATCACCTCATGACCATGAATCGAGTCGGACATCTCTCACCTCTGAATGAATATATCGGATGCCCATTACAGCCGGGCTCGTGCCGCCACTCCTTGATGTACGCCAAGAAAAGCCCAATTAATGATCCGCCAGGCTGGCCCCGCCGCCGACTTTGTCGATAATGTGGCAACCGGACGAGGGGATCGCTACACTGGCGCCCTTTTCGCCACCACGACTGAAGATAAGGACATTGGCGTCATGCTGCTCCATGGACGGGCCTGCAAGCCCTGGCGGATCTGGACCCGTCGCCCCCTCTGGCTCAAGACCCTGATCGGCATGCTGCTCGGCATCGGCCTCGGCATGGGGTGGAGTGAGCAGGCACTGCTGCTCAAACCCGTCGGCACCCTGTTCGTCAACACCATACAGATGCTGATGGTGCCCCTCATCTTCTGCTCCATCATCGCCGGGCTGACCGGCCTGCTGCGGGGCAGGGTCCTGGACAGGATCGGCCTCAGGGCCATCGGCTACTACCTCTGCTCCACCGCCCTGGCCATCTGCATCGGCCTGATGATGGGCTGGCTGCTCGAGCCCGGGGTCGGCGCCGACATGGGCCCCTACCAGAGACCCGAGACGCTCCAGGAGCTGACCCTGGCCACGGCACTGGCCCAGCTGGTGCCACGCAACCCCATTCAGGCCATCGTCGATGGCAAGATACTCCAGGTGATCGTGTTCGCGGTGGCCCTGGCCCTGGCACTCAATGCCAGCGGTCGCCGTGGCCGACCGGCCATCCGCGCCTTTACCTCCCTGGCCGACGGCATGTTCACCCTGACCCAGATGGTGATGTCCCTCGCCCCTTACGGGGTCTGCGCCCTGATGGCCTGGATGACGGGCCGCTATGGCGCCGCCATCATGCTGCCCCTGCTCAAGGTGATCGGCGCCGTCTACCTCGGCTGCCTGCTGCATTTGCTCGGCGTCTACAGCGGCCTGTTGCTGCTGCTGGCTCGCCTCAACCCCCTGCACTACTTCAAGAGCATTCTGGATGCCCAGGCGGTGGCCTTCACCAGCAGCTCGAGCGAGGTCACCCTGCCCGTCAGCCAGAGCTGTGCCGAACACCGACTGGGGGTGTCCCCCCCCATCGCCGCCAAGGTGCTGCCCATCGGCGCCACCATCAACATGGACGGCACCGCCCTCTATCAGGGGGTCACGGCCCTGTTCGTGGCCCAGGCCTTCGGGGTGGAGCTGCACCTGTTCGACTATCTAACCATTATCAGCATCGTCACCCTGGCCAGCATAGGAACCGCCGGCACCCCGGGCACAGGCCTGATGCTGCTGACCCTGACCCTGACGGCGGTGGGACTGCCCCTGGAGGGGGTGGCCCTCATCGCCGGCATAGACCGCATCCTCGACATGGCCCGCACCACGGTCAACGTCTCCGGAGATCTGCTGGTCTCGGTGCTGATCGGCCGGCGCGAGGGCGAGCTGGATCTGGCCATCTATCAGGATCCCAGGGCGGGAGAGGAGATAGACTTCAGCGCCCGCTGATCCCGCTCGCGCCCGCGGTGCTCACGGCAGCCAGGCCTGATGGCCACGCCTCCGGCGAGGGCGTTCACTCGTCGTGGGGGTCATGGTGGCAACGCCAGCAGATCTCGAAGTTGGCCTCGTTCTCCTCGCCGCACTGGCCGCAGAGCCAGCCGTTGCCCTGACGCTGCTGGTAACGCTCGATCACCCGCCCGGCCCGGTTGCGATCCTGCTCACGCACCATCAGGGTCACCTGCAACAGGTCGATCGGCAGCTCGCCGATGGCGCCCCCCAATCCCTCGCCGCTCAGCCGGACCGGGATCCCTTCCACCTCCAGCGCCCCCTTGAGAGCGTGCGCCTCCAGGGTGTGGGAGGCGCGATACAGATTGAACCAGTTATCCATCTTGCTCCTTCATAGCAACTTGTCGATGCCGAACTCTTCCCCATGCTGCACCATGAAATCGATAAAGGCACGCAGCTTGCGCGGCATCAGTCGCCGCTCCGGAAACAGCAGGTAGAGAGACACCCTGGGCTGACGCCACTCGGGCAACAGGCTGACCAGGGTTCCCGCCGCCAACTCGTCGTGACAGAGCATGGCGGGCAGGGAGGCCAGTCCCAGCCCCACCTTGGCCGCCTCTCTGGCACAGGTGATATTGTTGACCACAAAGCGCGAGGGCGGATCCACCAGCACCTCCTCCGCGCCGCGCTCGAAGCGCCATTGGTGGGCGAGAAAGCCGCTGCTGACCAGGATCCGCTCATGGTTCGCCAGATCCATGGGCCCCTCGATGGGGTCCTGGCCGGCCAGGTAATCGGGGCTGGCGCAGAGGATCCGCTCCGTGCTCCACAGGCGGCGGGCCGCCAGGTTGGAGTCCAGCATGTCGCCGACCCGCACCACGGCATCCAGCCCCTCGCTGATGGGATCCACCACCCGGTTGGTCAAGTCCAGCTCCACCCTGAGGGCGGGATAGGCTTGCAGGAAGCGCGCTATCATGCGGGCGACCACCAGCTGCCCCGTCTCGATGGGCACCGCCAGCTTGAGCAGGCCGGTCACCTCCTGCTGGCTGGCGCTGAGCATCAGCTCGGCCTCGGCCAGCTCGTTGACCGCCTTGCTGCAACGCAGATAGTAGGCCTCCCCCTCCTCGGTCAGGGTCAGCTGCCGGGTGGAGCGATAGAGCAGCCGCACCCCTAGCCGCTGCTCCAGCTCGGCGATGCGGCGACTGACGGTCGCCTTGGTCATGCCCAGCTCCCGGGCGGCTGCGGTGAAGGATCCCTTGTCGACGATCCGCACCAGGATGAGTGCCGCGTTCAAGTCCATTGTTGCACCAGTGAAACTGTATTTCTCATGAAACGATACTAATCGAAACAGTGACCCGATGTTAGCCTGTTCACCTTCAGTTCAGGAATCCACATCATGAGTCAACAAAAGAAGATCCCCCTGCTGGCCGCCCTGATCTTGCTGGTGCTGGCCCTGCTGTTCGCCGCCTACTGGTATGGTTATGGCCGCCACTTCGAGCGCACCGACAACGCCTACCTGCAGAGCGAAGTGACCGGCATCGCCACCAAGCTGCCCGGCTACATCGGCGAGGTGCTGGTGACCGACAACCAGACCGTCAAGGCGGGTCAGCTGATCGCCCGCATCGACGATCGGGAGTACCGCACCCGGCTGGCCGAGGCCCAGGCCAACCTGGCCCTGAGCCGGGCCGAGGCCGCCAACCTGGAGGCGACCCGGGTTCAGCAGCTGAGCCTGATCCGCCAGGCCGAAGCCAAGGTGAAAGAGGCGAGCGCCGACGTGATGCGCGCCCGGCAGCAGGTCAGCCGAATTGGCAGACTCAACACCGCCCACTACAGCTCCCAGGACAGCCTGGACGAGGTGAAGGCCAATCTGCAGGTCAGCCAGGCCAAGCAGCAGGATGCCGAGGCCGGCCTGCAATCGGCCCGGGATCACCTGGCCGTGATCATCTCGGAGCGTCAGCAGAAGCAGGCCCAGATCGACCTGAGCCAGGCCCAGCTGGCCCAGGCCAGGCTCAATCTCGGGTACACCGAGCTGCGGGCGCCGGCCGACGGCGTCATCGGCAGGCGCAGCCTGCGGGAAGGGCTCTATGTCCAGTCCGGCATGCAGGTGGCCAGCCTGGTGCCCCTGGACGGGGTCTGGGTCGAGGCCAACTTCAAGGAGACCCAGCTGGCCCATATGATGCCGGGCCAGCGGGTGGAGCTGGTGCTCGATGCCTACCCGGACCAGCCGATCGAGGGGGTGATCGACAGCCTGGCCCCGGCCACCGGCGCCAAGTTCGCCCTGTTGCCGCCGGAGAACGCCACCGGCAATTTCACCAAGATAGTGCAGCGGGTGCCGGTCAAGATCCGCATCCCGGCGCCGGGCGCCCTGGCGGGCAAGCTCAGACCCGGTCTCTCCACCGAGGTGATAGTGGACACCCGTACCGGCGGGGGCGACCCTGAGCCCAGACTGGCGGCCAACTGATGGAAGTCATACCGCGTCGCAACTGGATCGCCGTCATGGGGGGGCTCATCGGCGCCTTCATGGCCATCCTCGACATCCAGATCACCAATGCCTCCCTGAAGGACATTCAGGGGGCCCTGTCGGCCACCCTGAGCGAGAGCTCCTGGATCTCCACCTCCTACCTGGTGGCGGAGATGATCGCCATCCCCCTGAGCGGCTGGCTCAGCCGGGGCCTGAGCGTGCGCCGCTACCTGCTGTGGACCACGGGGGCCTTCATCGTCTCCTCCGTGCTCTGCTCGTTCAGCTGGAACCTGACCAGCATGATAGTGTTTCGCGCCATGCAGGGCTTCACCGGCGGCGCCCTCATCCCCATGGCCTTCTCCCTCATCATCAGCCTGCTGCCCCTGCACAAGCGGGCCACCGGCATGGCGCTGTTCGGTCTGTGCGCCACCTTCGCCCCCGCCATAGGACCGACGCTCGGCGGCTGGCTGACGGAGCAGCTCTCCTGGCACTACATCTTCTACCTGAACGTGCCGCCCGGTTTACTGGTGATGGCCATGCTGGCCCATGGTCTGGACAGGAAGCCGGTGGACTGGGCCATCATGCGCCAGGTGGACCTGGTGGGCATAATCACCATGGCGGTGGGGCTGGGACTGCTGGAGGTGGTGCTGGAAGAGGGCAACAGGGAGGACTGGTTCGGCTCCAGCTTCATCGTGCGGCTCACCCTCATCTCTGTGGTGGCCCTGGTGTTCTTCGTCATCAGCCAGCTGCTCAAGCGCCACCCTCTGGTCAACCTGAGGCTGCTGCACAACCCGCGCTTCGCCCTGGCCTGCTTCGCCTACCTGGTGCTCGGCATGGCCTTGATGGGCTCCATCTATGTGCTGCCCCTCTACATGACCCAGATCCACAACTACAACGCCCTCGAGATAGGGGAGGTGCTGATGTGGATGGGGCTGCCCCAGCTGCTGGTGCTGCCCCTGGTGCCCAGACTGGTCACCAGGATAGATCCCCGCTACCTGGTGAGCTTCGGCTTTCTCATCTTCGGGGTGAGCTGCTTCATGAACGTCAACATGAGCGCCGACTACGCCGGCCCCCAGCTGATCCAGTCCCTGATAGTGCGGGCACTGGGGCAACCCTTCGTCATGGTGCCCCTCTCCCTGATCGCCACCGCCAGCCTGACCCAGGAGGAGATCCCCTCCTCCTCCACCCTGCTCAACGTGCTGCGCAACCTGGGGGGCGCCTTCGGCATCGCCATCATCGCCACCCTGCTCGACAACGATACCCGCATCCATGCCAGCCAGATCGCCAGCACCCTGGCGGCCAGCAGCATAGAGGGGCAGGCCTATCTGCTGAACCTCACCCACAGCATGCTGGCCCAGGGCAGTGACCCCGCCCTCGCCAGACAGCAGGCCAACGCCGTGCTGAGCGGCACCATACAGAGGGATGCCGCCATCATGGCCTACAACCAGGTGTTCTACGTGATGGGGATCTTCTTGCTGGTCGCCAGCGCCCTGGTGCTGTTCCTCCGATCCCCCGCCCCCCAGGCGGCAGACGCGGCACCACTGGAAGCCCATTGACCCTGAAGGGGCCAGCGGGCCCCTTCAGGCGCATCTAGCTCGCCAGGGAGGCGGCGATCAGAAACTGCGCCGCGAAGTAGCTGCTCATCACCCAGGCGGTGGCATGGGGGAAGGGGCGGCGGAAGCGGTTGATGGCCAGCAAGGCATCGGAGCAGAGAAACAGGAGGGCCCCCACCAGGGCGGCGGCACTGCCGGCGGTGAGGGAGGCGCGCCAGGCCGCTGCGGCGACCCAGACCAGGCCTATCATCATCAGGGTGTAACAGAGCAGGGGCCAGCGCATCGACCCCAGGTGCGGGCGCAACACCCCGAAGTAGACACCGGCCACCAGGATCAGCAGCAGGCCATCCACCAGATTGAGCACCAGGGGCCCCTGGGCCAGGCCGACGATGTAGCAGAGGTGCGCGACAAGAAATGCCGCCAGCCCTTGCAGGAATCGGTCGACCGGCAGCATCAGCATGATGTCCCCCAGCAGGGAGAGGCAGAGGCCGAGCAGGATCCAGGCATGGGATCCGTTGTGGTCGTCGCCGTGATAGCCGAACGCCAGGACCACGATCAGCAGCATGGTCAGGGGCTTGCTCAGGTAAAACTGGCGGGGATCCGCGCCGTAAGCGGCCTTGATATGCCACCAGGCGGACGCGATGATCATCACACTCAACCACATGCCGGATACCCCTTCCCCGTGAAGACAATGGCCCGGCGATACTCAGGCCCAGCGCCGCGCTAGGGTAGCAAATTCCCCTCCTCAGGGGCAGAGGGCGAGACGCGAATGAGCAGGATAAGCCTAAAGTCTAATTGTCATCCCCACCCCCATGGGGCATAAGGGGGCTTCTGGAGGAACACCCATGGAAGAGCCAATGAAAAACTACCTGCCCGCCATCGACATCATGATGTGCCACCTCGGCATCAGCTTCGAGCAAGCCTGTGAGCAGCTCGGCCTGAGCCTGAGCGAACAACAGACCCTGAGTGCGATACAGCGCCAGGAGTTGCAGGACTGAGCCCTGCTGCCCGGGTCCTGCCGGGACACCCATTCGACGAGGCGCCTGCGGGCGCCTTCTCTTTGCCCGCCTCCCCCAAGGCGGCGCAACAAAAAACGGCGCCGAAGCGCCGTTGTCATGACCGTTGTGCAACCTGCTCAGAGCGCCTGTTGCCGTCTGCGTTGCAGCAGCACGATCAGGCCGAACAGCAGGAAGCCAGGCAGCCACATCAGCTCCTTGCGCCAGCCGTCGGTCGGGGCTCTCACCGCGACTATCTGCTGATCAAACTGCAGGTTGGCATCCGCCGCCGGGCTGCCGAACGCCACGTTGTCAATCAGCGTCTTGCCATCCTGCTCGTACAGGGTCAGCCCCAGGGCCTCCAGGCGATCCTCGCCGGTGGCACCCTGAGGCACCGCCAGCAGCAGGCTGTACTCCCTGTGCTTGCCCACCGCATCTTCCCCGGCCACCCGCAGGCGCAGGGTGCTTTCGGCTTCCACCTCACCCAGCGTCTGGGCCAGCTGGGCCGGCGGCGTATCGCGATAGGGGTTGTGCACCATGTCCATCCAGAAACCGGGGCGGAACAGGGTGAAGGCCACCAGCAGCAGGGCCAGGCTCTCGTACCAGCGGCTCTTCACCAGGAAGAAGCCCTGGGTCGCCGCCGCGAAGATCAGCATGGCGATGGTCGCCACCACGAAGATCAGCACCCCGTGGGCGAAGTCCACATCGATCAGCAGCAGATCCGTGTTGAAGATGAACAGGAAGGGCAGTGCCGCGGTACGCAGGCTGTAGTAGAACGCCGTGATCCCGGTCTTGATGGGATCGCCCTTGGAGACGGCAGCCGCCGCGAACGACGCCAGCCCCACCGGCGGGGTCACGTCCGCCATGATGCCGAAGTAGAACACGAACAGGTGGACGGCGATGAGGGGCACGATCAGGCCGTTCTGCTGGCCCAAGGTGACCACCACGGGGGCCAGCAGGCTGGAGACCACTATGTAGTTGGCGGTGGTCGGCAGCCCCATGCCGAGGATCAGGCTCAGCAGGGCGGTCAGCATCAGCATCAGCAGCAGGTTGCCCATGGAGAGCACCTCCACCAGATCCGCCAGCACCAGGCCCACCCCGGTCTGGGAGACGGCGCCCACTATGATGCCGGCGGTGGCGGTGGCGATGCCGATGCCGATCATGTTGCGGGCACCGGCGATCAGCCCCTCCCTCAGGTCCACCACGCCGTCGCTGAAGGCGCCGTAGTCATGCTTGCCATCGGTGCGCAGCCAGTTGAGCAGCGGCCGCTGGGTGAGCAGTATCACCACCAGCATGACGGTGCCCCAGAAGGCGGACAGCCCGGGGGAGAGGCGCTCTATCATCAGGCACCACACCAGCACCACCACGGGCAACAGGAAGTGCAGACCGGAGAGCAGCACAGAGCGGGTCTTGGGCAGCTCGGTCAGCGGCTTGTCCGGATCTTCCGCCGGCAGCGGCTCGTTGCTGGCGGCGATCTTGAGCAGACCCACATAGACCAGTACCAGCAGCAGGCCAATCCCCTCCAGGGCGTAGTCACCAAGGGCGGGCTTGAGCCAGCCCAGGCCATAGTAGACCGCAAGCGACAAGCCGCTGATGAGGAAGGCGCCGAAGGCAAAGCCGGTCAGACGACGCAGCCAGGGCCTGGGCTCATGGCCACCGATGGGCTGCATGCCGAGCTTCAGCGCCTCCAGGTGGACTATGTAGAGCAGGGCTATGTAGGAGATGGCCGCCGGCAGGAAGGCGTGCTTGATGATCTCCACATAGGGGATGCCCACGTACTCCACCATCAGGAAGGCCGCGGCCCCCATCACGGGAGGCATGATCTGGCCGTTGACCGAGGAGGCCACCTCGACCGCCCCCGCCTTCTCCGAACTGAAGCCGACCTTCTTCATCATGGGGATGGTGAAGGTGCCCGTGGTGACCACGTTGGCGATGGAGGATCCCGAGATGAGGCCGGTCAGGCCGGAGGCCACCACGGCCGCCTTGGCGGGACCGCCGCGCAGGTGACCCAGCATGCTGAAGGCGAGCTGGATGAAGTAGTGACCGGCACCGGCCCGCTCCAGCAGGGCGCCGAACAGCACGAACAGGAACACGAAACTGGTGGAGACCCCGAGGGCGATGCCAAACACCCCTTCGGTGGTGATCCACTGATGGTTGGCCAGGGCGGTGAAGCTGACCCCGCGATGGGCCAGCAGACCCGGCATCCAGGGACCGGCCAGGCTGTATATCAGGAAGACCAGGGCGATCACTGCCAGGGCCGGGCCCAGGGCGCGGCGGGCGGCTTCCAGCAGCAGCGGAATGCCGATGCAGGCGGTGACCAGGTCGGCGGTGGTGAGGTTGCCGGGGCGCTGGGCCAGGTCCTGATACATGACGAACAGGTAGGAGGCGGCGCAGGCGGCTACCAGGCCGAGGACGATGTCGGCGACCGGCACCCTGTCCCTGGGAGAGCGGCGAAAGGCCGGAAACACCAGATACGCCAACAGCAGGGCGAAGGTGAGGTGAATGGCCCGGGTCTCGGTGTCATTGAGGACGCCAAAACCGACCAGAAACGGCAGGGGGGAGGCAATCCACAGCTGGAACAGCGACCAGCCGAGGGCCAGTACCGTGATGATCCAGCCCATGGCGCCGACGGGCAGGCGAGCCCCCACGTCCTGTGCGATGAGTTCTTCTGTCGAGAGTGCTTTGTCTTGCATAGG
This sequence comes from Aeromonas crassostreae, assembly GCF_054052445.1. Taxonomy (NCBI): domain Bacteria; kingdom Pseudomonadati; phylum Pseudomonadota; class Gammaproteobacteria; order Aeromonadales; family Aeromonadaceae; genus Aeromonas; species Aeromonas crassostreae. Next base: position 188,630 of record NZ_JBSTYM010000006.1, read on the forward strand.
GTGAACTTTTGCCAAGGGTTACAACAAGAACAACACTCGCCAGCCCGCTGGGAGACCAGGCGCTGACGAGTGTCGAGATACCGCTAACGTGACCCGGCAGGGTCCCTGATTACAGCCAGCCGCGCTCTTTATAGTAGCGGGCCGCGCCTTCATGCAGCGGGGCGGAGAGACCGACCTTGATCATGTCGGCTTCTTTCAGATCCGCGAAGGCCGGGTGCAGACGCTTGAAGCGATCCAGGTTGTCGAACACCGACTTCACCAGCTGGTAGACCACTTCCGGATCGGCCTTGGCACTGGTGGAGAGTACGGCCTTGCCACCGATGGACGGGGTCGGCTGGTCGTTGCCCTTGTAGAGACCACCGGGGATCTCGGCCTTGGTGTAGTAGCTCTTCTCGGCCAGCAGCTTGTCGATCTCGGCGCCGGTCACGGGGACCAGCACGGCGTCCGTGGTGGTGGTCGCTTCCTGGATGGCACCGTTCGGGTGGCCAACGAAGTAGCTCATGGCATCGATGTTGTTGTCACCGAGGGCGGACGCCTGCTCGGCCGGTTTCAGTTCGGAGACCAGGCTGAACGCCGACTTGTCCCAGCCCTTGACCGCCATGATCTCTTCCATGGTGTCGCGCTGGCCCGAGCCCGGGTTGCCGATGTTGACGCGCTTGCCTTTCAGATCGTCGAAGCCGGCGATCTTGGCATCGCGGCGAGCCAGTATGGTGAACACCTCGCTCTGCAGGGAGAAGACGGCACGGATATCCTCCATGGCACCCTCGGCCTGGAAGGGGGGCAGGCCTTTCATCGCCTTGAACTGATGGTCGGACTGCATGATGCCGAAGTTGAACTCACCGCTGCGGATACCGTTGACGTTGGCGACGCCGCCACCGCTGGCCGGCGCGTTGCACTTGATCTGGTGATCGGCGGCACCCCGGTTGAGGAAGCGGCAGATTGACTGACCCGCGACATAGTAAACGCCGGTCTGACCACCGGTACCGATCGTCACGAAACGCTCTTGCGCCTGCACGGCCCCACCGAAGGAGGTAGCAGCCAGCACGGCAGACATGGCGCACGCCAAGGATAATCCTTTCATGTTTTCCATCCTTTTTTCATTGGTTTTTACATCACCCGACTCCCGGGTGAAATCAAAGGAGCGGCCCTCAGCACCAGGCTGGTCCGTCTCGACCCCGATATGGAAATGGTGCCCACCAGAGGTGGCGGCACCAAGGTTGTCACTCGTCCTGCGACCAGACGCCAGCATCCTGCCGACCGAAGAAGATTTACCTGATTTATCAAGCAAATCAAAAATAACGCACTCTGATTTTAACCACACACCGTCAACATAAATCAAACAGCAGTGCAAAAACGCCTATAGAAATAGCGTAATTTATGACAGGCGTCATCCTATTCTCTCCCTCACTGGGGAAACCGGGATTCTCATGAGTCATAAACATTAACAAATGGCGCGGCCCGATCCGATCGGGCCGCGACTGACTGTCATTCAGCCCCGCCCGACCGTCTCCGCTTGGGCCAGTTGCAGCACGAAGGCAAACTCCAGGGCGATATCCTCATAGGCCTTGAAGCGACCGGATTTTCCGCCATGGCCCGCCTCCATGTCGGTGTGGAGCAGCAGTTCATTGTCATCCGTCTTCAGCTCCCGCAGCTTGGCGACCCACTTGGCCGGCTCCCAATACTGCACCTGGGAGTCATGCAGACCCGTGGTCACCAGCAGGTTGGGGTAAGCCTGGGCCTTGACCTGGTCATAGGGGCTGTAGCCGAGCATGTAGTCGTAATAGACCTTCTTGTTCGGGTTGCCCCACTCGTCATATTCCCCGGTGGTGAGAGGGATGGATTCGTCCAGCATGGTGGTCACCACGTCGACGAAGGGCACCTGGGCCACCACGCCGCGATAGAGCTCGGGGGCCTGATTGATGACGGCCCCCATCAGCAGGCCGCCGGCGCTGCCACCCATGGCATAGACCTGATCCCGGGCGCCATAGCCTTGGGCCACCAGGGCCTGGGTCACGTCGATGAAGTCATGGAAGCTGTTCTGCTTGCGCAGCAGCTTGCCATCCTCGTACCACTGGCGACCCAGCTCCTCGCCGCCGCGCACATGGGCGATGGCATAGACGAAGCCGCGATCGAGCAGGGAGAGCCGCGCCGAGCTGAAGTCGGGATCCATGCTGGCACCATAGGAGCCATAGCCGTAGACCAGCAGCGGCGCCTTGCCCGCCTCGAACAGATCCTGGCGATAGACCAGGGAGACGGGCACCTTGACCCCGTCCCTGGCCTCGACCCAGAGTCGCTCGCTCTTGTAGCGCTCCGCCTTGAATCCCGCCACCGCCTGTTGCTTGAGCAGGGTACGCTTGCCGCTGGCCATGTTCAGCTCGAAGGTGGAGGTGGGCGTGGTCATGGAGCTGTAGCCGTAGCGCAGCAGCTCGGTATCCGGCTCGGGGTTGTAGGCCAGGCCGGTGACATAGGCGGGGTCGTCGAAGGCGATCTCTTTCTGCTCACCGCTCTGCCAGTTGATCTGCCGCAGCCGGGTCAGCCCCTGGCTGCGCTCCTCCACCACCAGCCACTGCTTGAACAGGGCATAGCCTTCCAGCAGCACGTCGGCCTGGGGCGCCACCACCGGCTGCCAGCGATCGACCGGGCTCTCCTTGGTCTCGTAGAGGCCGAAGTTCTTGCCGTCCTTGTTGGAGCGCACATAGAAGCGACCCCGGTAATGATCCAGGCTGTATTCGTGATCCGGCTGGCGCTTGAGGAACAGCCGCGGCGCCTGTCCGGGATTGGCGGCATCGATGAGCCAGGCCTCGTCCGAGGTGGTGCTGGAGAGGGAGATGACGATGAAATCTTCCGAGGTGGTCTCGCCGATGCCGACGTAGAAGGTGTCATCCTTCTCCTCATAGACCAGCTGATCCTTGGCGGGATCCGTGCCGAGCACATGACGGTAGACCTGGTAGGGCAGCAGGGTTTGCGGGTGCTTGCGCACGTAGAACAGGGTCTTGTTGTCCGCGGCCCAGACGATGTTGCCCGAGGTGTTCTCCAGGGTGTCGGCGGCCCACTGGCCGCTCTGCAAGTCCAGGAACTGTACCCGGTACTGGCGCCGGGAGAGGTAATCCTCCGCCACCGCCAGCCAGCGGTTGTCCCGGCTCACCTCCAGGGCGCCCAGCTCGTAGAAATCATGCCCCTCGGCGCGCTGGTTGCCGTCGAGCAGGGTCTGCACCTGCTCGCCCGCCACCGCCTGGCGGGTATGGATGCCGTACTCCTTGCCCGGCTCGAAGCGGGTCTGGTAGCGATAGCCGTTCTTGACGTAGGGGACGGAGGCATCCTGCTGGGGAATGCGCGCCACCATCTCCTGGTAGAGTCGGGCCCGCAGCGGGGCGCTCGGGGCGAGCCGGGCCGCCGTGTAGGCATTCTCGGCCTCGAGATAGGCCAGCACCTCGGGGTTCTTGCGCTCGTCGTCCCGCAGCCAGTAATAGTTGTCGACCCGGGTCTCCCCATGCTTCTTCAGGCTCTTGGGATGCTTGGCCGCCTTGGGCGGCTGGGGGGCGCTATCTGTCATCGACACATCTGTCATCGGCATGGGGGACTCATCATTGGCGTGGGAAGCCGCACCTGCGCCGAGCGCAGCCAGCAGCAGGAGGCAGCGGGAAAAGCTGAACATGTCGCATCCTTGGCGATTTAAGGGGTTATCCGGGGAACTGTCGCCCCCTTGATCGGTCAACAATCTGCCCCTTGTCACGCCAGGTTGCAAGGGGCGGCCATGAAAAAGGCCGCTCTCTGGCGAGAACGGCCCTGATCGGGAGCCCGGATGAGGCAAGATTCACTCAGGTGTGCCTCACATGGGGGAAATCCTCACCCGGTCTCCCCCGGGATCAGCCCGGGTGGCTGGCCCAGACCGCGGTCTGACCCGCCTCGTCTATGGCCAGCACCTGGTAGGCTTGACCCGGGATATCCATGCCGGGGGCGCTCTGGGGCATGCCCGGGATCGTCAGCCCGCGGATGGCCGGTTTCTGCTCCAGCATGCGCCGCACGTCGGCGGCGGGCACGTGGCCCTCCACCACATACCCTTCCACCAGGGCGGTATGGCAGGAGGCCAGTTGCGGTGTCACGCCATGCTGCACCTTGATGGGGTCGAGCCGCTCGGTATTGACCACCTTGAGCTCGAAACCATTGTCCTGCATGTGCTTGACCCACTGCTCGCAGCAGCCGCAATACTGGGATTTGTAAACCGTCATCGGCTCGGCGGCCAGGGCGGACAGGCTGGTGCCCGCCGCCATCAGCGCCAGCCAGAGGGCTGGGATCTTCTCTCTGGACATAGGGACCTCGTCTGATGTTGTGTCGATTCGAACTGGAAACCCGGGACCCCGGCAGGGGTCAGGATCACATCAGAGCGCCCGAGGCGGCCGCTCGAATCGCTCCAGCGGTGGCTGGGGCACATAGAGGGAGGGGGAGAGAAAGTCAGGAGCGGCCGGAGCCAGCGCGGCCAGGATCAGGCTGTCGCTGCTCACCAGGCTCATGGCCAGCACGGTCGTGAAGCTGCCGCAGGGCATGGCTTTTTCCAGGCTGCGCTCGGACTCGCTGCAATGGGGGGTCAGGGTACAGAGATCCGCGGCGGCCCGGCTGCCAAACGACATCAGCACCAGCAGCAGACCCCAGAGGGGCAGCCAGCGGCGGGCGTGGTCGAATTGGCGAGGGGTCAGCAACATGGGCGGCTCTGAGACAGAAGATGGTTCATGCTAACCCGCCCCCCCGGGGTCAGGTCAAGGGCGCCGACAGGGCAACCCTTGATCGGGATCAGGCCGCAGGCAAGTTGGCGCTGCGGCCCTTGCCGCCAGGGTATCAGGGCTGCTGGCGAGTGGCGGCCAGCACTATCTCGCGCACGCAGACGCTGGCCGGCTGCCGCCAGGCGTAGAGCGCGGCCTCGGCGATCACCTCGGGAGCGATGACGCCACCCATGCTTTCCTTCCAGCCGTGGTAACCGGCCTTGATCTCCTCGTCCGTGGTGTGGCTGAGCAGTTCCGTCTCCACCGCGCCCGGCGCTATGGTCACCATGCGTACCCCCAGATCGGCCACCTCTTCCCGGATGTTCTCGGTCAGGGCATGGACCGCGAACTTGGTGGCACAGTAGGCGGCGTGATTGGGGAAGGTCTTGCGCCCGGCGATGGAGCTGATGTTGATGATGGTGCCGCTGCCCCGTGCCTTCATCCCGGCCAGCACGGCATGGACGCCGTTGAGCACCCCCATCACGTTGATGTTCAGCATCTGCTGCCACTGGGCCGGATCCTGGCTGTCGGCCTGGCCGAGCAGCATGACGCCGGCATTGTTCACCAGGCAGCCGACCGGGCCGAACCTGGCCTCTGCCTGCTCGATGGCGGCCTTGAATGCGGCAGTATCCGTCACATCGAGTGACAGGCAGAGGCTGTCGGGCAGGGCCAGGGCCTCCATGGGGGCGACCCGGCGCGCCAGCAGCAGCAGGGGGTGGCCGGCGGCCGAGAAGGCGCGGGCGATGGCGGCACCGATGCCGGAGGAGGCGCCGGTCACGACGACGAGGGGCTTGGACATGGACTCTTCCTTATGTTTCAGATGAGATGAAAGGGCTGGTCAGCGCTGAGTCCATTCACTATAGTCGCGCCATCCATCGGCGAAAAATATAGATTTCCGCTGACCATCATCCGAAATACCTATGGCAACCCCATGCTCGACCTGAGACTGCTGCGCTTTTTCATCGCCATCTACGAACAGAAGAACATCACGGCCGCCGCCCAGTGCTGCCACGTCAGCCAACCCTCTCTCTCCGCCGGCCTGCGCCAGCTGGAGGAGAGCCTGGGGGACAGCCTGTTCCTGCGGGGCAAGCGAGGGGTGGAGGCCCTGCCCCCCGCCCACTACCTCTATCCCCATGCGGTGAAGCTGGTGGAGGAGGCGCGCCGCCTGCCGGAGCTGTTTCGCCAGAAGGCAAGCCTGGCCCGGCTCAACCTCGCCGTGATGCCGGACTTGAGCAAGCGGCGCCTCGCCGACCTGCTGCGCCGCATCCAGGGCCACCTCCCCTCCCTGGATCTCACCCTGTCCGACCATGGGACCCCGGCCGACGCCCGGCTGACCCTGGACGTACTGCGGCGGGAAGACGAGATCTTCCTGCCCCTGTGGGAGGAGGACTATGTCCTGTGCGTGCCCGCCGATCACCCCTTCGCCCGGCGCGATCGGGTCGAGCTTCAGGAACTGCAGGATCAGGATTTCATCGAGTGCCCGCCCTGCGAGGCGCACCAGCAGACCCTGGGCCTGCTCGCCTGCGATCGGCTCACCCTCAATCTGGTGGCCAGGGCCCAGAGCAAGGGACTGGTGCTGGCCCTGGTGCTGGCGGGGACCGGCATCAGTTTTCTACCAGACGGCCTGATCGAAGAGGAACCCGCCTTGCGCTGCGTGCCCCTGCACGGGCCGCGGATGTTTCGTCGCATCGGACTCTGCTACCCGGCCCGCCAGACCCTGAGCCCGGCCCTGGCCGCCCTGATCCCCGCACTGGCCGGGACGCCGGCTTCTTGATAAGTTTCCATCCAACTCCATGCCCCAGGTCATGACCCTATGAAACGCATTCTGGTGATCTTCTCTCACCCCGCCCTGCAACGCTCCAAGGCCAATCGCGAGCTGCTGCTGGCCATCTCGAACCTGGAGGGGGTCCGGGTCCACGACCTCTACCAGCACTATCCCGACCTGTTGATCGACGTGAAGCGCGAACAGGCCCTGCTCGCCGAGCATGACATCATCGTCTTCCAGCATCCCCTCTACTGGTACTCCTGCCCCGCCATCATGAAGGAGTGGCTGGACCTGGTGCTGGAGTACGGTTACGCCTATGGCCCAGAGGCCAATGGTCTGGCGGGCAAGCAGTGGCTCTCCGCCATCACCACGGGAGGCGCCCCCGAATCCTACTGCGAGGCGGGTTACAACAGCAGCCCGCTGCTCGATTTTCTGCGTCCCTTCAGCCAGACGGCGCGGTTGTGCGGCATGCACTGGCTGCCCCCCTTCGTGCTCCACTCCTTCCACAAGCTCAAGGATCCCGAGGCGCTGCGCCGCTGCGGTCAGGACTACCGCCAGCTGCTGCTGGCCCTGCGCGACGAGCGCCTCAGCCCGGCCCAGCTGGCCGGAGTCGACTACCTGCGCGATCTGCTGGAGGCCATCTGATGGGACACGGCATACTGTTTGACGCCTTCATCTACCTTTCCGCCGCCGTCATCGCCGTGCCCCTGGCCAAACGCTGGGGCCTGGGATCCGTGCTCGGCTATCTGCTGGCGGGCATAGTGATAGGGCCCTTCCTGCTCGGCCTGGTGGGGGAGCGGCAAGACGTGATGCACTTCGCCGAATTCGGCGTGGTGCTGATGCTGTTCCTGGTGGGTCTGGAGCTCAAGCCCGCCCTGCTCTGGCAGCTCAAGGGCCCCATACTGGGGACCGGGGGTCTGCAGGTCATGCTGTCGACCGCCGCCCTGGCGGGGGTCGCCGTCCTCGTCGGCCTGCCCTGGCAGCAGGGGGTGGCCATCGGCCTCATCCTGGCGCTCTCCTCCACCGCCATCGTGCTGCAGAGCCTGCAGGAGCGTAAGCAGATGCAGAGCGAAAGCGGTCGCTCCGCCTTCGCCGTGCTCCTGTTCCAGGATATCGCCGTCATCCCCATACTGGCGCTGCTGCCCCTGCTCGCCATGGCACCGATCACCCAGAGCGATGAGAGCGGGCTGACCGGCTGGCAGCACGGCCTGCTGGTGGCCGCCGCCATCGCCGGCATAGTGTTTGGCGGCCGCTACCTGATGCGCCCCGTGTTTCGCGCCATCGCCCAGTCCCACATGCGGGAGATCTTCGTGGCCGCCGCCCTGCTGCTGGTGATCGGCATCGCCGTCCTGATGGAGTCGGTGGGGCTCTCCCCCGCCCTCGGCTCCTTCCTGGCCGGGGTGGTGCTGGCCGACAGCGAGTATCGCCACGAGCTGGAGGCGGACATTGATCCCTTCAAGGGCCTGCTGCTGGGCCTCTTCTTCATGTCGGTCGGTGCCGGCATCAACTTCGGGCTGTTTGCCGAACACCCCATACTGATCCCGACCCTGGTGATAGGGCTGATGGCCCTCAAGTGGCTGGTGCTGATGGTGATAGGGCTGCTGCTGCGGGTCTCGCCGAGCCAGCGCTGGACCTTCTCCCTCGCCCTGGCCCAGGGAGGGGAGTTTGCCTTCGTGCTCTTCTCCTTCGCCAGCCAGAACCGGGTGCTCCCCCAGGAGATGATCGCCCTGCTGACCCTGGTGGTGGCGCTCTCAATGGCACTGACGCCTCTGCTGCTGATCCTCAACGACAGGGTGATCCAGCCCTGGTTCGACTATCGCAGCCAGCCGGATACCCCAGATCACGAGCAGCCCCAGGCCCTGGACAACCCGGTGATCATTGCCGGTTTCGGTCGCTTCGGTCAGATAGTGGGCCGCCTGCTGCACGGCCACGGCATAGGCACCACCATACTGGAGCAGGACGCCAGCCAGATAGAGACGTTGCGCAAGTTCGGTTATCAGGTGTTCTATGGGGATGCGAGCCGGCTCGACCTGCTGCACGCCGCCGGTGCCCACAAGGCCAGGCTGCTGGTACTCTCCATCAATGATCCCGTCACCTCCCTCGCCGTCATCGAGATGGTGAAGAAACACTTCCCGCACCTTAAGATACTGGCACGGGCCCAGGACAGACCCCATGCCCACAATATCTTGCGCACCGGGGTCGACAGTGTGTTCCGCGAGACCCTGGGCTCGGCGGTGGATCTGGGGGTGGAAGCCCTCACCAACCTGGGCTTTCGGGCCAATCAGGCCTGGCGTGCCGGGCAGATGTTCAAGCGTCATGACAACCGGTTGCTGCGCGAGCAGATTAATTACCTGGATGACGAACACACTTATATCAACAAGAGCCTGCAGTACCGGGACATTCTCTCCGACCTGCTGCGAGACGATCAGCTCGGGCCGGAGCATGCCCATGCTCACAACTGGAATAGCGGCCTCCCCAACCAAGACAAGGAAGCAAGATGATTGCCTATTACCCCCTGCTCAAACATCTCCACATGACCTTAGCCATCATCAGCATACTGCTGTTCATCTACCGCTGGGCCCTCGCCATCAACGAGCATCCCCTGCTGCAGCGGCGCTGGCTCAAGATCCTGCCCCATGTCAACGACACCCTGCTGCTGCTGGCCGGGATCCTGCTGGCGGTCACCCTGCAGATGAGCCCGGGAGCCCAGCCCTGGCTGATGGCCAAGATCATCGCCCTGGTGATCTACATAGGCCTCGGAGCCATGGCCCTCAAACGCCCCGACCGCAAGCAGAAGGTGATCGCCGGGATCGCCGCCCTGCTGGTGTTCAACTACATCATGGGCGTCGCCATCAGCAAGTCCCCCTGGGCCTGGTTCGCCTGACCACAAGGGGGGCCTGGCCCCCCTTCATCCTGACAGCACGCCCGTCTTCCCCCCTCCCAGCGCTCGACATCGCGCCTCCTGCCGCCCTCCTTGTTTCGAAAACAGCCGTGACCTTCGCCGGATCAGAGGCGAACGCGCATTAATTTTCACTGCTTATCACGCGATAAATCACTATTAAATCAATATAAATCAGACTCTTAACTGGAGCTGTATGAAAATGGCGACACTTGTCGCAGCAAAACTTGCGACATAGACTGTCGCAACTGGTGTCTAGGATACACTCAACACTCATCCAGTGAAGGCAAGCACCATGAGCAAGAAGCTGTTACGACAACTGACCTTGGCGCGTTGCATCCCGCACCGCCCCTATAAACTGACCGCCAGCCAACTGCAGGTTAAGTTGGAAGAAGAAGGCATACATGTCAGTCTGCGGACCGTGCAACGGGACCTGGAAGAGATGTCCGGCATGGGCCTGTTCGATCTCACCTCGGACGAGCGCAGCAAGCCCCACGGCTGGTGCTTTGAGCGCCATGGCCTCAACGACTTTGCCAACATCATGCCGCTCTCCCTCGCGGTCGCCCTCAAGACCTGGAGCGATCAGGCCAGCCAGCTGCTGCCGGCGAGCGTACTGACCGAACTCAATCCCCTGGTGGACAAAGCCAGCCAGGTGATCCGCGACAGCCAGAGCGAACTGGCCGAACGCTGGCTCGAGAGCGTGCACCAATCCCCGCGCCCCTTCGCCGGCAACCCGGAGATCCGCCGCAGCACCCTGATCCGCGATGCCCTGTGGCGTGGCCGCAAGTTCAGCGCAGAGATCCAGCGTGTCATCAAAGAGCGCACCGTGTGGCTCTGCTACGACCGCATCAATCCCCTCGGCATCCTGAACCAGGCCGATGGCCCGACCCTGCTCTGTACCCTGTCCGAGCTGGATCCCAAGGTGTACGGCATACCATTCGACCACATCAAGGACGTGGAGCTGACCAACTTCAGCGCCACCCAGCCAAAGGACTTCAACATCCAGCGGCTGATCCGCGAGCAATCCTACCAGGGTGTCAGCGGTCCCATCCGCTTCGTCGGACGCATGGATGCCAACAGCGCCACCCTGGCCGATGGCCAGATCCCCGGACACAACCCACGCATGACCCGCTACGACAAGCGCAGCGTGGTGGTGGAAACCGAAGTGCAGGACACGCCGGAGTTCCGTAACTGGCTCAATAACATGGAAGGCAACCTGGAAGTGCTGGCGCCGGAGTCTCTGCGCAAGGCCTATCCGACCACCCGAGCCAACTGAGGGTAGGGCAGTGAATGCCCCAATACCTAACACCATAACACCATTGCCTGCTGGCAAATCAGCCAGACCATCATCTCACCCCGGCAGGCACGCTTGCCGGGGTGCGTCATCGCTAGCTGTGATCTCTCTGTAGGTTGTTCACTCGGGGCATTCCCGCAGAATTGGAGGCGCCAACCAAACCAATCATCCGAGGTGCCCGAGTGAACAACCATAAAAATGCCCGATTAACCCTCTTTGGTCGACAGCTTCTTGTCCAGCGTATCCTTCAACAGGGCCTGCGTGTGGAAGAGGCCGCTCACGCTGCCGGGGTCAGTACCCGAACCGCTTACAAGTGGCTCAATCGATATCGTCAGGAGGGGCCTGATGGCTTGCATAATCGCTCTTCTCGCCCCGCATCCTGCCCCCATGCCATCGATGAGCAGCGGCAACAGAGGATTATCGAGCTGCGCAAGCAGCGACAGACCTATCGGCACATCAGCCAATCCTTGGGGATGGGGCACAGTTCAGTCGCCCGTATCCTGCAACGAAGGGGACTTAATCGACTGGCTAACCTGGAGCCTGCTGCTCCGGTACAACGCTATGAATATGAAAAACCGGGTGATTTGCTGCATTTGGACATCAAAAAGCTGGGACATTTCCGTCGTCCCGGCCATCGTGTCACCGGTGACCGCCGCCAGGATTCCCCCGGTGCGGGATGGGAGTATGCTCATGTGGCGATTGATGACCACTCCCGCATGGCGTTCAGCTCCCTGCATCCTGATGAAACGAGATACAGTGCCTGTCTGGCGCTGTTACAAGCGCTGCGCTACTACGCCCGGCTCGGTATTCGATTCAGTCGGCTACTCACTGATAATGGCGCCTGTTATCGGTCGAAACGCTTCCGGAAGCTGTGTCGTCGGTTGGGACTTAAGCACATGCGCACCAAGCCTAACACACCCCAAACCAATGGCAAGGCAGAGCGCTTCATTCAGACAGCCCTGCGAGAGTGGGCCTATGCACGGAGCTATGACTCGTCAGAGCAACGGGCAGAACACCTGCAACCGTGGCTGCATGAGTACAACTGGCATCGTCCTCATGCCAGTCTGGGCTACCAGCCCCCCATCAGTCGTCTTCAATCCGTGAACAACCTGGCGGGTTTACACAGCTAGCGGCGCTTTCATCCTGGGCATCCAAGGATCTCAAGAAGGTCGCCTCTACTTGGCTATGACTATCTCGGCCTGCTGATCATCCCGACCATAGCCATATCGTCTGCTGAAATAACCATCAGCAGGATTCAATAATATTTGATGATCTATAACCAGTGTTAAGTTCCTCTTGAAACCAAAAATGCCCCTCTTTCCACTTGTGAGAGATCGTCTATACCCCCTGTAGGATTCGGCTACTTCATGCCGTACGCCAAGCCGCGCATCGAGCGGTCCTGTTTCAACGGAAACAAACTAAAGTACTGATTCACATCGATAAAATAGATAAAGCGCCATTTCATATAATCGTTTTCGCAATCTGACGCGCACCTCACCCTCTTGTTAGCCTGCCTGGTTCCCTTATTATCTATCTCACAAGGACGGCGCGGGCATCTACGGATGCATGCCCAGAAGAATAAGGGACTAGTCAAAGGACACCTCGGGATGAGGTTGGATGACCAGGAGGTCATCCATCAGGACGACAAGGATCACCACAGGACGTGGTTATGGACACCTCCAGGACGGAGAGACATAACCCGGATGGTTATAGGTCTGGACGACTTGGAAACGCCACTGGATGTGGCTAGGACGAGCTTCAGGATGAAGATGAGGTAGTCGGGATGACTATCTGTCAGGATGACGCAAGGACACCACCGGATGTGGTAACGGACACCTCCAGGACGGAGAGAGTGCGGCAATCAGGATCGGTTGCCTGGTCAGGAAGACTCAAGGACACCTCGAAGGATCGAGAAGAGGAAATCCAACGGATTTGGATACAGTCAGGGAATGCAGGGAGCATTTGCAGTTCATGGACTGGACGACACGACTTAAGGGGACGGCTGAGCCGTCCCCTTTTCTTGAGCCTGTAAATCCAATTGTGTAACCGCCCACGAATAAGTAACTTTTTCAAAAGGATACCTTCGTGGGTAAGCAAATGGACCAAGACACACTCAAAGCTCTGGCTGCTGAGCTGGCCAAAGACATCAAGTCTGAAAAAGATCTCGGCACCCTCACCCAACAGCTGATCAAGCTCACCGTCGAGACCGCGCTCAATGCCGAAATGGACGAGCATCTGGGCTACCAGAAACACGCCCCACAAGGCCGTGGCACCGGCAATAATCGCAATGGCTATTCCACCAAACGCCTCAAAGGGCAGCACGGAGAGGTCACCATCCAGGCGCCTCGTGGAGCCTGTAAATGATTCTGTGTAACTGCCCACTCCATTACAGGTGACCGTTCAGGCGATCACCGAACTCGATAATAAAGCGATTTAGAGCAAGCTTCCAATTCTGGATCGGCATGGTCCATTTCTTGGAGGCCTGCTGTATCGCGAGAAACGCCACTTTTAGCGCAGAGTCGTCGGTCGGGAAGAGCTTCCTTTGCTTGGTCGCTTTGCGCAGCACGCTGTTCAACGACTCAATGGCATTGGTGGTGTAAATCACCTTCCGGATGGCGGGGGGATAATCGAACAGCGTGATCAGATTATCCCAGTTACCCTGCCAGGAGCGCGCTATTTGCGGGTACTGGCTATCCCAGCGCTCGCCGAAGGCCGCCAGTGCCTGCTGAGCCTCACGTTCCGTCGCAGAGTGGTAGATCTGCTTCAGATCCGCCGTCACCGCCTTGTAGTCCTTCCAGGAGACATAGCGCAACGAGTTGCGCACCATGTGGACGATACACAGTTGAACCTTGGTCTGGGGATACTCCACTGCAATCGCATCAGGGAAGCCCTTGAGACCGTCCACACACGCAATCAGGATGTCTTCCAAGCCGCGATTCTTCAGCTCGGTCAGGACCGACAGCCAGAACTTTGCCCCTTCGGTCTCGGCCAGCCACAGGCCCAACAGCTCCTTGTGACCCTCCATATTGATGCCCAGTGCCAGATAGAGCGACTTGTTAATCACCCGCTGGTTCGCGCGGATCTTCAGCACAATGCAGTCCAGATAGACGATGGGATAGAGCGGATCCAGCGGCCGGTTTTGCCATTCGTGGACCTGCTCGATGACACGTTCGGTCACCTTCGATACCAGCCCCGCCGAGATGTCGGCGTCATACATCTCTTTGAACGCGTCCACGATATCGCGCGTGCTCAAGCCCCTGGCGTAGAGGGCGAGGATCTGGTCGTCCATCTGGGTCAGGCGGGACTGGCCCTTGCGGACAAACTGAGGCTCGAAGGAGCTGTTGCGGTCACGAGGCGACACTGTGTTTATATGAGTGTCTGGCCATCAGACCTTGACCTGACTCGTCAAGGATATTGGCCTGACCAGGTCAAGCCTCTGCCCACCAAGGCATCCCTCCCAATCGCCAGCACAGCCTCTCGGTGAGAGGGTACTCTTCGTCCTGATGGTGGCCGCTCACGCAGCAAATGCCCTCCCTATGACCTGTTCAAAACATCGGTAGGGGGAAACAGTCTGCGGATAAAGAGGTGTAACATGGCGGAATACAACGCTGTTTATCGCCTTCGATATCCTTCCACTATGTTACTAAAACAAAGCCCCGACCAGATGGTCAGGGCTTTCAAGCAGCGGCGAAGCGGATGGGAGGACGCAGTCCAGCTCAAGGGACAACAGGCAGGGGCCGAGTTGCCAGTGCCAGGTCGCAGCCCTGTCTGTTGTCCCTTGTTTTCTCGTCCTTTCGCGAATGAGCAAAAGCAAAAAGGCCTTCCCATGAGGGAAGGCCTTTCAAATTAGTGGCGGAGCGGACGGGACTCGAACCCGCGACCCCCGGCGTGACAGGCCGGTATTCTAACCGACTGAACTAC
>NZ_JBSTYM010000007.1:0-169753 GCF_054052445.1 Aeromonas crassostreae
GCCCTGTGCACTCACGGCGGGCGGGGCGGCCAGATTGCGCGGCGCCCATAACCACCCCCGGCGACCCCGGGGTCGCCTCTCTGTTTTCATGGGGCCATCAGCCCAGCTTGGCGCCGTTCTCCACCGCCTGTTCCGGGATGGCCATCACCACGGCGCCATCGGCCCGGTAGAAGCCGGTCAGCAGAAACTCCGACTGGACGGGGCCTATCTGCTTGGCCGGAAAGTTCACCACGGCGACGATCTGGCGTCCCACCAGATCCTCGGGGCGATAGAGATCCGTTATCTGGGCGCTGCTCTTGCGCACCCCCAGTTCGGGGCCGAAATCCGCCCACACCTTGTAGGCGGGCTTGCGCGCCTCGGGGAAGGGCTCGACCCGCACCAGGGTGCCCACCCTCAGCTCCACCATCTCGAATTGCTGCCAGCTTATGGTCTGCATCTTGGCTCCTCGTTGCCCATACCTTGCATGAGCCTCAGCATGCCTCGAATGCCCGGGGATTGTCTTCGGCAAAGAGCCGACCGGTTACGGCAAGTGGCCGTTTTGCCGGCGCCAGCGGGTGGGGGTGAGGCCGGTCTCGGCCAGGAAGCGCTCGGCGAAGGCCCCCTGATCCTGATAGCCGCAGCGGCTGGCCACCTCGCCGATGGGCAGGGCGGTTTGGGCCAGCAGGGTGCGCGCCAGGGCCATGCGCCGCCCGCGGATGTAGCGGGAGGCGCTCAGGCCGAACTGCTGGCGAAAGGCGTGCTTGAACTGGCTCTGGCCGAGGCAGGCGATGGCGGCGAGCCGCCCGTTGCCGAGGGGCTCGGCGAGGTGGGCCTCGATGTGGCGCTGCACTCTTGTCATGCGCGGGGTGAGGGCGGGGCCCATGCCCTGACCCTGGGCCAGCAGGCTCAGCCAGATCTGCTCCATGCCGGCCACGTGGCGACCCTGGCGCACCACCTGATGGAGGAAGGCGAGGTAGTGGCGCTGGGGCTCGTCCAGGGGGATGAAGGGGCGCTCGCCCAGGGCCTCCGGCAGCCAGAGGCTCTCCTGCACCAGAAACGAGAGCGCCGGATCCGCGGCGTAGTCGTGACGCAGGCCCGGGGCTATGATGCAGGCAAAGCCGGGGGCGAGGCGCCGCCCCTGACCCTGCACCTCGATCTCGAGGGGGCCGTCCAGGGGGATCACCAGCTGGGCATGGTCGTGACTGTGGCTCTGGATGTTGCTCTGGTAGCGGCGCAGGCTGAACGGGGGGCTGGATAAGGATGACGCGGCACAAGGCCGCGTCATCGAAGGGGAAAGATCATCTGCCATGGGCCGCCAGATCACTCGGCGTCGTAGTCTTCGATCTCTTTGCCCAGGGCCTCCATGATGGCGCGGGCTTCTGCCGGGACGCTGTCCGGATGATCCTTGCGAAGATCGTCGTCGCAGGGCAGCGGCTGACCGGTGAACGCATGGAGAAAGGCCTCGCAGAGCAGCTCGCTGTTGGTCGCATGACGCAGGTTGTTCACCTGGCGACGGGTGCGCTCGTCGGTCAACACCTTCAGCACCTTGAGCGGGATCGAGACGGTAATCTTCTTGACCTGTTCACTCTTCTTACCGTGTTCCGCATAGGGGCTGACGTAGTCGCCGTTCCACTCTGTACCCATGATTCACCTGTTCTCATTTGGCCTTGAGCGCGGATTTTAACCCTTAAGGAATTCAATGGCAATCCAACAGCAAAGCCATTTAGACGTCTAGAAGTGTTGACGGCCCTCTTGGGGTGGCGTAATGTCTCGGGCAATGGCGAGAGTGGACTCGCGCAAGGATGAGGAGAGAGAGATGACCCACAAGGCAACCCTGGCGGTGCGCACCGGCATAGAGACAGATACCCAGCATGGCGCCGTGGTGCCCCCCATCTATCTCTCCAGCAACTACACCTTTGCCGACTTCGGCGTGCCCCGTCAATACGATTATGCACGCTCCGGCAATCCGACCCGTGGCAATCTGGCGGACGCGCTGGCCGCCCTGGAAGGGGGGGCGGGCGCCGTGGTGACCGGCACCGGCATGGGGGCCATCCATCTGGTGACCCAGGCCCTGCTGCAGGCGGGGGATCTGCTGATCGCCCCCCATGACTGTTACGGCGGCACCTGGCGCCTGTTCGAATTCCTGGCCGCCAAGGGCAACTATCGCGTCAAGTTCGTCGATCAGGGGGACGAGCAGGCCCTGGCCGCCGCCCTGGCCGAGGGGCCCAGGCTGGTGTGGGTGGAGACACCCTCCAACCCGCTGCTGCGGGTGGTGGATGTGGCGGCCATCTGCGAGGCTTCCCACGCCGTGGGCGCCCTGGTGGCGGTGGACAACACCTTCCTCTCGCCGCTGTTGCAGCAACCCCTGGCCCTGGGGGCCGATCTGGTGGTCCACTCCACCACCAAGTACATCAATGGTCACTCCGACGTGGTGGGTGGGGTCGCCATCGCCAAGGAGGCCGAGCTGGCCGACAGCCTGCTGTGGTGGGCCAACTGCCTGGGGCTGACCAGCGGCGCCTTCGATTCCTATTTGACCCTGCGCGGCCTGCGCACCCTGGGGCCGCGCCTGCGCACCCATCAGGAGAACACCCAGCACATTCTGGCCTTCCTGCAGACCCAGCCCCTGGTCAAGACCATCTATCACCCCAGCCTGCCCAGCCACCCCGGCCACGAGATAGCCCGTCGCCAGCAATCCGGCTTCGGAGCCATGCTGAGCTTCGAGCTCGACTGCGACGAGGCGGGTCTGCGGGCCTTCCTCGGCGCCCTCAACTACTTCTCGGTGGCTGAGTCCCTGGGCGGGGTGGAGAGCCTGGTGGCTCACCCGGCCAGCATGACCCACAGGGCCATGAGCGCCGAGGCCCAGCAGGCGGCGGGGATCAGTCCCCAGCTGCTGCGGATCTCGGTGGGCATAGAGCACGGCGAGGATCTGGTGGCGGATCTGGCCCAGGCCCTGGCGGCGGCAGAGCGGGAGGCGGCGAAATGAGTCAGGCCGAGCAGAACGCCCCCTTGAGTGGGCAGGCAGCAGTGAACAACAAGCGAGACAGCGTGGAGGAGGTTGCCGTGACGGCAGGGGTGAAGCATAGACAGGTACACAAGTTTGGCGGCAGCAGCCTGGCCGACCCCGTCTGTTATCGCCGGGTGGCGGCCATCGTCGAACAGCAGGGAGATGGCAGCGAGCTGATCGTGGTGTCGGCGGCGGGCAAGACCACCAACCGGCTGATCCAGCTGGTGGAGCTGGCCGAGGCGGGGGACGAAGCGGCCGGTGAGGCCCTCCATGCCCTGCGTGCCTACCAGCAGGGGCTGATCGACGGCCTGCTGGAGGGGGAGCTGCACCAGAGCCTGACCGAGCAGCTCAACGGGGATCTCGGCCGCCTGGGCCAGACGCTGGAGGGGCAGTTCGACCGCTTCGAGCGCAACGGCCTGCTCGCCTTCGGGGAAGTCTGGTCGGCGCGCCTGCTGGCCGCCCTGCTCACCAGCCGGGGCGAACCCGCCATCTGGCTCGACGCCCGCAGCTTCCTGCGCGCCGAGGATGGCGCCCTGGTCAAGGTGGACGAGGCCCTCTCCAGCGAGTTGCTCAAGGCCCGTCTGGCCGAGCATGACGGCCGCATCGTGGTGACCGGCTTCATCGCCGCCGACATGGAGGGACGTTCCCTGCTGCTCGGGCGCAACGGCTCCGACTACAGCGCCAGCCTCCTGGCCCTGCTGGCGGAGGGCGAATCCACCACCATCTGGAGCGACGTGGCCGGGGTCTACAGCGCGGATCCGCGCCGGGTGAAGGAGGCGCGCCTGCTGGAGCGCCTGAGCCTGGCCGAGGCCAACGAGCTGGCCCGCCTGGGCTCCTCCGTGCTCCACTCCCGTACCCTGCAACCGGTGGCCGACAGCCGCCAGCGCCTCACCCTGCGCTGCAGCTACAACCCCGACGAGGGCTGCACCCACATCTTGCGCCGCGCGCCGCGCAGCAACGGGGCCCGCATCGTCAGCTCGGTGGATCAGATAGCCCTGATCGAACTCAAGGTGCTGGCCCAGGGGGACTTCGACCAGGCGGTCAAGACCATAGAGGCCCACCTGGCCCGCCATCGCCTGAGCCCCCTCACCCTGCAACGCCAGCCGGATCGGCGGGTGCTGCGCCTGGCCTACACCCTGGAGGTGGCGGTCGGCGCCTATGATCTGCTGCGGGACTTCCAGCTGCAGGGCAACTTCACCGGCCTGATCCAGAAGGAGGGCTACAGCCTGGTGGCCCTGGTGGGTGCCGGGGTGACCGACAACGCCGAGCAGTGTCACCGTTTCTACCAGCTGCTGTCGGATCAGCCCCAGGAGTTCGTCCAGGTGGCCAGAGACGGCCTGAGCCTGGTGGCCGTGCTGCGTCAGGTGGTACTCGAGCCCCTGCTCATCGCCCTGCACAGCGCCCTGTTCAGCCGCCCGACCCGGGTCGGCCTGGTGGTGTTTGGCAAGGGCAACATCGGCAGCCAGTGGCTCAGCCTCTATGGCCGCGAGCAGGCCCGCCTCGAGCGCGAGCTGAACGTGGCGCTCACCCTGTACGGGGTGTTCAACTCCCAGGGGGGCCTGCTGGACGAGGAGGGGCTGGATCCCATCAGGGTGCAGAAGCACTTCGAGCCCAGCCCCCTCATCTGGCCCGAGCTGCTGACCCAGCTGGAGCAGCACAGTTTTGACGCCCTGATCGCGCTGGATCTGACCGCCAGCGAGACGGTGAGCCGCTACTACCCGGATTTTGCCCAGCTCGGCTGCCACATCATCGCCGCCAACAAGTTCGCCGGCGCCGCCGAGAGCGAGTTCTACCAGCGCATCAAGCAGAGCTGCCGCGACCATCAGGTGCAGTGGCGCTACAACGCCACCGTGGGGGCCGGCCTGCCGATCCAGTCCAGCATCCAGATGCTGCGCCAGAGCGGCGACCCCATCCAGGGGGTCTCGGGGATCTTCTCCGGCACCCTCTCCTGGCTGTTCCAGCAATATGACGGCAGCCGCCCCTTCTCCGAGCTGGTAGACGCGGCCTGGCAGCAGGGGCTGACCGAGCCGGATCCCCGGGAGGATCTCTCCGGCCAGGACGTGCGCCGCAAGCTGCTCATTCTGGCGCGGGAGGCGGGCTTCGAGCTGGACTCCGCCGACATAGCGCTGGAGAACCTGGTGCCCCTGGCCCTGCGTCCGCTGTCGGTGGAGGGCTTCATGGACAGGCTGGATGAGCTCGACGGCCCCATCCAGTCCGCCTTCGAGGGGGCGCGCCGGGTCGGCAAGGTGCTGCGCTACGTGGCCCGCATCGAGCGCGGGGGCAAGGCCCGTGTCGGCCTGGAGGCGCTGGAGCCCCACCACCCGTTCGCGAACCTCTTGCCCTGCGACAACGTGTTCGCCATCGAGAGCGACAGCTACCGCACCAATCCCCTGGTGATCCAGGGGCCGGGGGCGGGGCGTGAGGTGACCGCCGGGGCCATCCAGTACGATCTGTGGCAGATCTGCGCCGCGCTGTGAGGCCGGGCAAGGAACGACAAAAGGGCGCCTTATGGCGCCCTATTTGTTGCTCCTGCTCCCTGGGGAAGAGCCCCGGATCATGGCGCCGCTTCGGGGCGCGCTCACCACAGCAGCTGGCCGAGCAGGGGGGCGAGCAGCACAGTCACCATGCCGGCGATCATCATCACCATGCTGGCGACCACCCCCTCTTCCTTGCCCATCTGATAGGCCCGGGCCGTGCCCGCCCCGTGGGCCGAGGCGCCAAAGCCCGCCCCCCTGCCGAGCCGGCTGCGGATGGCGAGGCGGCGCAGCACGCACTCCCCTACCGCCATGCCGATCACCCCGGTCAGCACCACGAACAGGGCGGTCAGATCGCTCTGGCCCCCGACGCTCCGGCTCGCCTCCACCGCGAACGGCGTGGTGATGGAGCGCATGGCGAGGCTGCGTTGCAGCAGATCCGACAAGCCGAACCAGCGGGCCAGCAGCACCGAACTACCCACCGCCATCACCACGGAGGCGAGCACCCCGAGGGAGAGGGAGAGCCAGTGCTTGCGCATCAGGGCCCGGTTCTCGTAGACGGGAATGGCGAAGGCGACCGTGGCCGGGCCCAGCAGCCAGAGCAGCCAGTGACTGTCGGCCATATAGGCCTCGTAGGGGATGTGGCAGAGCAGCACCAGGGCGACCAGCAGGGCCGGGGCCAGCAGCAGCGGCATCAGCGGCAGTATCTGCACCCGGCGATAGAGCCACTTGCTGAGGTAGTAGAACAGCAGGGTGAGCGCCAGGCAGAGCAGGCTCAAGGCTTGGCTAGTCATGGCGGCGATGCCTGCGGGCCAGCCTGAGCTCGAGCCGGTAGACCCTGTCCACCACCAGGGCCGTGGTGGCGAGTACCAGCACGGTACTGAGCCCTATCACCAGCAGGATCCGCACCCCCTGATGGAGCATCAGCTCCTGATAGTTGACCACGGCCACCACGGCGGGCACGAAGAACAGCAGCATCTCCGCCAGCAGCCAGCGGGATCCCGCACTGAACCAGCGGGTCTTGACCACCCCGAGCAGGATCAGGGCGAGCAGGGCCAGCATGCCGGTGAGGTTGGCGGGCAGGGGCAGGTGGAACAGGCGCACGGCGCCATCGGCCAGCCACCAGATGGCGGCCAGCAGGGCGACCTGCAAGGGGGTGAGCAACCAGGAGGGCAGTGACATGGGGGCGGGCCGGTTGTTGAGACTGGCACCAGTGTAGCGCCGGGACAAACCTGCAAAAAATGAATTTAAATTATCAAAATCATGCCAAATTGGCATGATATAGCCCCCATCAGCGGAGAGAGTCCATGGATATCCGAGCCCTGCGTTACTTCGTCGAGCTGGTGCGCGAGCAGAGTTTCACCCGCGCCTCCCAGCGGCTGTTCGTCACCCAGCCCACCATCAGCAAGATGATCCGCAACCTGGAAGAGGAGCTGGGCCAGCCCCTGCTCAGCCGGGTGGGCCGCCGCTTCACCCTGACCGACGGGGGGAGGGTGCTGTTCGCCCGGGGCCAGGAGATACTGGCCCAGATGCAGCAGCTGGAGACGGAGCTGGCGGACTTGCAGAGCCTCAAGGGGGGACGGCTGGCCCTGGGCATGCCCCCCATGGTAGGCCACGTCTATGCGGATCTCATTCGCCGCTATCGCAGTCGCTACCCCGCCATCGAGCTCTCCATCGTCGAATATGGCGGTCGGCGCATCGAGCAGGCGGTGCTGGAGGGGGAGCTGGATCTCGCCATCACCATGCTGCCGGCCCGGGAGACGGCCGAGCTGGAGACCCTGGATCTCGACTGCTACCCGATCCAGCTGGTGCTGCCCGCCGAGCCCCGCTGGCGCGAGCGAGCCTGCGTGCGCCTCTCGGATCTGCGGGAAGAGCCCCTGCTGCTCTACACCCAGGCCTTCACCCTGAGCGAGCGCATCGAACAGGCCTGCCTCGCCGAGGGATTCACCCCCCAGGTGGCGGCGCGCAGCAGCCAGTGGGATTTTCTCACCGCCATGGTGCGCAGCGGCATGGGGGTCGCCTTCCTGCCCGAACCCGTCTGCCGCCGCCTGACCCAGGATGGCCTGATCCTGCGCCCCCTGTTGCCGGAGATGAGCTGGCGGCTCGGGGTGATCTGGCCGAGGGGCCGCTACCTCTCCCGCAGTGCCGAGGCCTGGCTGGCCCTTTGCCGAGAGCGTCAGCAGGGAGGGTCGGCCTAACCCCCGGGCTGAGCCGGATCGTCCGGCGCCTGGGCCATCAGCCGGCCCAGGGCGCGGCAGAGCTGGCGCAGGCTGGCGTTGTCGAGCGCCCCATAGCCGAGCAGCCAGCCTTCGTGGCGGGGCGGCGACGCCGCGTCTGGCGGGGTCAGGTAGAAGTCGCTCAAGGGGCGCAGCCCCAGCCCCTGGCGATTGGCCCGGGCCGTCCAGCGCGCCTCCTCCCCCGGGGGGAGCAGGGCGCACAGCTGCAAGCCGGCGCCGGTATGGATGGGGGTCAGGGCCGGGCACTGGCTGGCCAGGGTCTCCACCAGCAGGTCGCGGCGGCTGCGGTAGAGGGGGCGCATCTGGCGCAGGTGGGCGGCGAAGTGTCCTCCCTGGATGAAGTCGGCCGTCACCCCCTGCAACAGCTGGTTGCTGTGGCCGTCGATGGCGGCGCGGGCCTGGCAGAAGGGGGCCATCAGGGCGTGGGGCAGCACCAGATAGGCGAGGCGAAGGGATCCGAAAAGCACCTTGCTGAAGGTGCCAACGTAGAGCACCCGCCCCTGGCTGTCCAGCCCCTGCAGGGCGGGGAGCGGACGTTGGTCATACTGGAACTCGCCGTCATAGTCGTCCTCTATGATCCAGGCGTTGTGGCGCGTCGCCTCGGCCAGCAGCGCCATCCGCCTTGGCAGGCTCATGGCCATGCCGAGGGGATACTGGTGGGAGGGGGTGCAGTAGATGAGCCTGGGGGCGGGCAAGGATCCGACCGGATTGAGCCCCTCTTCGTCCACGGGCACGGGATGCACCCTGGCCCCGGCGCTCACCATGGCGCTGCGGGCCCCTGGGTAGCCCGGCTCCTCCAGCCAGACGCAGTCCCCCGGATCCGTGAGCAGCTGGGCGGCGAGCTGGATCCCCTGCTGGGAGCTGGTGAGGATCAGGATCTGCTCCGGATCGCAGTTGACTCCCCGCGACTGCATCAGATAGCCGGCGATGGCCTCGCGCAGGGCCGGCAGTCCCTGGGGATCGCCGTAGCGCATCAGCTGTTCCCCCTCCCGGCGCCAGCGCTGCTGCAACAGCTTGCCCCACAGCTCGCCGGGGAAGGCGAGGGCATCGGCCTGACCCGCCCCGAAATTGGGCCTGGGGTTGACCTCCTCGCGGCAGCTGCCGCTGGCCTGCATGGCCTCGCCGCGCCGGGAAAGGGATCGCGCCGCCCTGAGCGGGGCGGACCTGGGGGGCGTCTGGCGCGGTGCTATGGCGACGAAGCTGCCGGCCCCCACCTTGCGCACCAGATAGCCCTCGGCCTCGAGCCTGGCGTAGGCCAGCTCCACTGTGCTGCGGGACAGGGCGAGATCCCGGGCCAGGGCCCGGCTGGCGGGCAAGCGGCTGTGGAGGGGCAGCTGACCGGCCAGGATGGCGGTGCGCAGGGCGCGTACCAGCTGCTCGTGCAGTGGCAAGTCCCCCTGCTGCAGATTGGCGAACAGGGTCGGCAGGGCGGGCATGGTGGGCTCCGGGTGGTGAATTGGTCTGGTCTGTCTGCCAGAATTGGCTATCTTGGCAGGGCCATTATGGCGCTAGATTAGGCTCATTGACCACCCGCATCATGTAGAGGGAGATAACCATGAGTGCCGTTCTCGCCACCGGATTGGCCAGCCCCCAGGCTGCCGTCAGCTTCTTTACCGACCAGCTCGCCTATCGCACCGACCCGGCCGATCTCGCCGCCGACCTGCTGGCGGGGGAGGCCGCCATCGTCGTCATCGACACCCGCTCCCCGGGGCACTATGCCGAGGGCCATATTCCCGGCGCCCTCTCCTTGCCCCACCGCACCATGGACGCGGCCAGCACGGCCTCCCTGGATCGGGATCTCGTCTATGTCTGCTACTGCGATGGCATCGGCTGCAACGGCTCGACCCGCGGCGCCCTGAAACTGGCGGCCCTGGGCTTCAAGGTGAAGGAGTTGATCGGCGGATTGCACTGGTGGCGCCAGGACGGCTTTGCCGTCGCCACCGGCCAGGCGCCCGGTCGCCTGCTGGCAGGGGGGAGCGACTGTGGCTGCTGAGGTGGAGATAAACGGCTTCGGTCAGGCGGTCGGCGCCAAGCTGGCACATTGGGCGGGGGCCGAATTCCCTCCCCATCAGGTCATGAGTGGTTGGGGCTGCCGCCTGGAGCCCCTGGATCCCGCGCGCCACTGCCCCTCGCTCTGGCAGGCCTTTGCCGCCGATGATGGCGCCATGTGGACCTACCTTACCAGCGGCCCCTTCGCGGACGAGCCGGCCATGCTGGCCTGGTTGCAGCAGTGCGCCGCCAAGGAGGATCCCCAGTTCTACACGATCGTCGATGAGGCGAGCGGCCGGGCGCTGGGGCTGGCCAGCTACCTGCGCATCGACCCCCAGGCGGGCAGCATGGAGGTGGGCTGGCTCCATTTTTCTCCCGCCATGCAGCGCACCCGCCTCTCCACGGCGGCCATGGCGCTGATGATGGCGCGGGCCTTCGCCCTGGGGTATCGCCGCTACGAGTGGAAGTGCAACGGGCTTAACGTGCCGTCCCGTCAGGCGGCACTGCGGCTGGGGTTCAGCTATGAGGGAACCTTCCGCCAGGCCAGGGTGGACAAGGGGCGCAACCGGGATACCGCCTGGTTCTCGGTGATCGACGGCGAATGGCCCGCCCTGCAGCGTGGCTTCGAGCGTTGGCTGGACGACGCCAACTTCGACGCACAGGGGCGCCAGCGGCTGCGGCTATCGGATCTGACCGCCGCCTGCCGGGTGACGCCATAGTCTGTGGTCCCGCCTGACTGGCAAAGCTGAAGAGGCCCCGCTTGCGGGGCCTCTCTCATGCTGCAAGCTGCCCAGCCATGGCGCCGACCCATGGCGCTCGCTCGTGCCTTGCTCTGGGGCATGCAGTCCATGGCGTTCGCTCGTGGGGCTTATTCGCGGCGCTTATTCGTGGGGCTCGCCGATGGGGGCGGCGAGCCACTTCAGCAGCGCAATCATGTCCTTGGGCGCCACCCCCACCGAGAGGCCGCGCTTGCCGCCGCTCACCAGGATCTCGTCGAACGCCATGGCGGAGTCGTCCAGCACGGTCGGCAGCGGCTTCTTCTGGGCCAGGGGGCTGATGCCCCCCACCTTGTAGCCGGTCAGCTTCTCGGCATCGGCCGGTTTCATCATCTCCACCTTCTTGAGCCCGGTGGCCTTGGCGAGCTGCTTGAGGCTGCACATACCGGAGGAGGGCACTATGGCCACCACCGCCTGCTTGTCGTGATGGGCGAGCAGGGTCTTGAACACCTGAGCCTGGGGCAGGCCGAGCTGGGCCGCGGCATGTTTGCCGAAGTCGTCGTGGGCCTCACACTCGTAGGGGTAGAGCCTGTGGGGGATCTTGAGCTTTTTAAGCAGGTTGATTGCGGGGGTCATGGAGATTCCTTGAATCGCGACAAGGTCAGAGAGTGTGCGCTCAGGGGGCTGGCATGGCAAGTGGCCCGCGCCCCTGGCCGCCTCCCGGGGCGACCAACATTAGCGCAGTCGAATGTTCGCACCTATGCTCTGGGGTCTCAGCCCCGCGTGCCTATGCCAGTTGTGGTTATATGTGGACTATCGAAAGGAATCGTAGCCATGAATATCCCCGTGATCCGTCCTCCCGATGAGGATACCGACGCGCTTGGGCGTTATGATGCCCAGGCCAGATTGACCGCGATCGACCGCGCCTATGGCATAGTCGCGTTCGATCTCAGCGGTCGCATTGTGTCGGTCAACCCCAGGTTCTGTGCCATCCTCGGCTACGCTCCCGAGGAGCTGATCGGCCAGTCCCATCTCCTGCTGGTTCCCTCCGAGCAACGGGGTGAACATGGCCGTTTCTGGCAGGGGGTGCTCTGCGGCGAGATCTATGCCGGCAAGTGCCGCCGCATCATGCGCAGCGGCAGGAGCGTCTGGATCCATGCCACCTACACGGCCATCACCGACGAGGCGGGCTCGCTGCTCGGGGTGATCAAGCTGGCTCACGACATCACCTCGGAGGTATTGGCCGAGCTGCGTGTCGAGCAGCAGAGCCAGCTGTTCGACATCATAGTCGCCGCCCATCAGAGTTTTCTGCTCGATCGCAACCTCGCCTCCGCCTGCGACACCGTGTTCGAGCGGTTGCTGAGCGTGAGCCAGAGCGCCTACGGCTTCATCGGCATAGTCCAGCACGAGGAGAAGGGGCTCAGCCTCTATATCCCCTCCATCTCCAATGTCTCCTGGGATGAGGCCACCCATGCCTGGTACGAGCAGCAGCGCCAGGAAAGGGGGGGGCTCATCTTCAGCAAGCTCGACAACCTGTTCGGTCATGTGGTGACCCACAACACCCTGGTGTGCTGCAACGATCTGCCGCGCCACCCGGCGAGCCGCGGCGTCTCTCCCCATGGCCATCCCCATCTGGACAGCTTCCTCGGCATCCCGATCCGCCACAAGGGGGAGGCCATCGGCATGATAGCCCTGGCGAATCGTCCCGGCGGCTTCGACGAGGCCCTGGTCACCCTGCTCGAGCCGCTCACCACCACCCTCGGCACCCTGATCCATGCCCGCAACCTGGAAGATGAGCGCAGCCGGATGGAACGGGTGCTGCGCTTCAATGCCGAGCACGATTTTCTCACCAAGCTGCCCAACCGCAGCAGCTTCTTCAGCCAGGCCAACCTCTTGCTAGAGCACATCCAGCGCCACCCCGCCGAGGGGGAGGCCTGCTGTCTGGCCCTGATCGATATCGATTTCTTCAAGCAGATCAACGATGAACACGGCCATCTTGCCGGAGATGCCGTACTCAGGGAACTGGCCCAGTTGCTGATGCAGACGGTGCGCAGTCAGGATCTGGTGGCCCGCTTTGGTGGGGAGGAGTTCATCATGCTGCTGCGCCGCACCACGCTGGAAGCGGCCCACGGCATCATGGAGCGTACCCGCCAGCAGATAGCGAACCACCCCTTCTTGCATCAGCGCCAGGAGATTGCCGTCACCATCAGCGCGGGCATCACCCCCTACCAGATGAGTTATCGCTGCATGGACGACTGGCTGCAATGCGTGGATCAGCGCCTCTACGAGGCCAAGCGGCGGGGGCGCAACCGGATCGCATAGGGTCTGTGGTCAGCAGGACACACAGGATCCATGGAACGAAAAAGGGCGCCAATCTGGCGCCCTTTGACTATGTGATTGCCCGTTTGCCAGCCATCAACCCGTGTTGCGCATGCCGGCGGCGATACCGGCGATGGTGACCATCAGCGCCTGATCTATCTCCTCGTGCAGGGACTCCGGGTCGCGGCGCGAGCGGTTGAGCAGCTCGGCCTGCAGCACGTTGAGGGGATCCGTGTAGGGGTTGCGCAGCTTGATGGACTCCTTGATCCAGGGCTGATCGTCCAGCAGGTCCCCTTGCGGGCGCAGGGCCAGCACCACATCGGCGGCGTCGGCGAGTTCCTGGCGCAGCTGCTTGCCGAGCGGCCAGAGGTTCTCCGGCACCAGGCGGGTGTCATAGTACTCCGCCAGCCAGCTGTCGGCCTTGAGGAACACCATCTCCAGCATCTCGAGGCGGGTGCGGAAGAAGGGCCACTGGCGGCTCATCTCTTCCAGCACGGCCTGGTGACCGTTGTCGATGGCCTGTTGCAGCCCCTGGTGGGCGCCGAGCCAGGCCGGCAGCATCAGCCGGTTCTGGGTCCAGGCGAAGATCCAGGGGATGGCGCGCAGGCTCTCGACGCCGCCATTGGGCTTGCGCTTGGCAGGGCGGGAGCCGAGCGGCAGCTTGCCGAGCTCCATCTCCGGGGTGGCGGCGCGGAAATAGGGCACGAAGTCCGGGTGGCCGCGCACTATGCTGCGATAGTGCTCGCAGGAGGACTCGGCCACCTGCTCGATCACGGTGCGCCAGCTCTCTTTGGGCTTGGGCGGTGGCAGCAGGTTGCCCTCCAGCACGGCGCTGGTGTAGAGGTTCAGGCTGTTGATGGCCACCTTGGGCAGGCCGAACTTGAAGCGGATCATCTCCCCTTGCTCGGTGACCCTCAGGCCGCCGCGCAGGGATCCCGGCGGTTGGGAGAGGATCGCCTGATGGGCGGGGGCGCCGCCGCGACCGACGGTGCCGCCGCGGCCATGGAACAGGGTCAGGCGCACCTTGTTGGTCTCGGCCAGGGCCACCAGGGACTCCATGGCGGCGTACTGGGCCCAGCCGGCGGCCATCATGCCCGCATCCTTGGCCGAATCCGAGTAGCCGATCATCACGTATTGGCGACCCTGGATGTAGCCGCGATACCAGTCCACCGACAGCAGGCGATCCATGACGGCGGTGCCCGCCATCAGGTCTTCCTGGGTCTCGAACAGCGGCGCGACCGGCATGCGGAAGGTGCAACCGGCCTCTTTGAGCAACAGCTGCACCGCCAGCACGTCCGACGGGGCGCCCGCCATGGAGATGATGTAGATGCCGAACGCATCCGGATCATGGGCGGCGATCACCTTGCAGGTGTCGATGGTCTCCTGGGTCTCGTCGCTCGGCGTCCAGTCGGTCGGCAGCAGGGGGCGGCGGGAGTTCAGTTCGTTCAGCAGGAAGGCCTGCTTGTCGTCCTCGCTCCACTCGGCGTAGTCCCCCATGCCCAGATAACGGGTCAGCTCGGAGAAGACCTGGCCGTGGCGCTCGCCATCCTGACGGATGTCCAGCTTGACCAGATGGATGCCAAAACAGGCCAGCTTGCGCAGTACGTCCAGCAGCATGCCATCGGCGATGTTGCCCATGCCGCAGGCGTGCAATGAGTGGTAGCAGAGCTCCAGGGGCTCGCGCAGCTGGGCCGTGGTCTTGACCAGATCCCGGCTCTCGCTCACCTGGCCCTGCACCTTGGCGGTGAGGTACTCCTGGGTCTCGCGCAGCTGCTCGCGCAGCTCGCGCACCAGGGCGCGATAGGGTTCGGCACTGTCGCCGACGCGATCGCGTACCGCCTGGGTGCAGTCGGACATGGAGAGCTCCGAGGTGAGCTCCTTGATGTCCTTGTAGAACAGGCTCACCGCCATCCAGCGGCCCAGCTCCAGCACCTCGGCGGTCACCTTGGCGGTGACGAAGGGGTTGCCGTCACGGTCGCCCCCCATCCAGGAGGTGAACTTGACCGGGGCTGCGTCCAGGGGCAGGCGCACCCCCAGGTGTTGCTGCAACCGTTCGTCCAGGTTGCGCATGAATTCGGGGATCGCGGGCCAGAGGCTGTTTTCCACCACGGCGAAGCCCCATTTGGCCTCGTCCACCGGGGTGGGGCGCTGTACCCGGATCTCGTTGGTGTGCCAGGCCTGATTGACCAGCTGTTCGATGCGATTGAGGATCTTGTCCCGCTCACGGGGCAGCAGATCGGAGAGCTCCAGCGCCTCCAGGCAGTCGTTGAGCTGCACATGCTTGTGGATCAGGGTGCGACGGGTCACCTCGGTGGGGTGAGCGGTCAGCACCAGATCGATATCCAGCTCGCGCACCGCCTGGATGATGGCCTCTTGCGACAGGTTGGACGCCTTGAGCTTGGCGAACATCTGCTCCAGGGGATCCGGGTTGCACTCCTGTTCTTCGCTGCGGCGGGAGATGGTGTGGAACTGTTCGGCCACGTTGGCCAGGTTGAGGAACTGGCTGAAGGCGCGGGCCACCGGCAACAGTTCGTCGTCCGAGAGGGTGCGCAGGGTGTCGAGCAGGCGATCCCTGTCGGCCTCGTTGCCCTTGCGAGAGGACTTGGCCAGTTGACGAATGGTTTCGATCTTGTCGAGGAAAGCCTGTCCCTGATGATCCTTGATGGATTTACCCAGCAGCTGGCCCAGCATGCCTACGTTGGCCCGTAGAGCGGCGTACTTTTCGTTCATTCCACATCCTTATTCTGGTTGGTGCCTCTCTCCTTCCAAGGTGAGAGACAGCCTCACTTATTGTTGTGCGATTACAACATATGCTCCGTCATCTTAGGGGGACAATCTACCCAGAATGTCTGCGCGAGGTCAAATAACAGGCCGATTAAGAACATGTATTTTCGATGAACCTGGTACTGGACCGAGTCCGTTTGTCCCGCCTTCTGTCATGTAACTTTCCTACATATCAGATTGCGCCTCCCTGCGCTCGGTAGCCGCCTCACCCCGCCCCTTTGATTGTGACGGCGCCGGGTGAGTCGTGTTGATGGCCGGAGCCCGGCCCTGGCCTAGCAGCAGAAGCGGCGGATCAGGTGTTGCAGCACCGACTTGGTCGGCTCGACGAACGACAGATCCAGGTATTCGTCCGGCTGGTGGGCCTGGGCGATGTGGCCCGGGCCCATCACTATGGTCTGGCAGCCCAGCTGCTGGATGAAGGGGGCCTCGGTGCAGTAGTTGACCGACTCCGCCGCCCGGCCGCTCGCCTGCTGTGCCTCGCGTACCAGCTGGGAATCGGCGTCACAGGCATAGGCGGGGATGGGTTCGTGCAGGTGCTGCAGGTGCAGGCAGCCCGGCTGGTGGATTTCGATGGGGGAGAGCGCCTCCTTGAGCAGGCCCATCAGCTCCTCCGGGCCTACCTGGGGGGTGGGGCGCATGTCGATGTGCAGCTCGCAGCAGCCACAGATGCGGTTCGGGCTGTCGCCCCCCTGGATATAGCCCAGATTCAGGGTCGGCTGGGGCACCTTGAAGCGGTGATCTGCATACTTATCCTTGAGGCTCTGCTGCAGCCTCAGCACCTGGCCCATGGCCTGGTGCATGATCTCCAGGGCGTTGACGCCGTTGGCGGGATCCGAGCTGTGACCGCTCTTGCCCGTGATGCGGATGGCTTCGGACATGTGGCCCTTGTGGGCCACCACGGGCACCAGGCCGGTGGGTTCGCCGATCACCGCATAGTCGGGTTTGAGTTCGGCCGCCGCGGCAATGGCGCGGGCCCCCGCCATGGTGGTCTCCTCGTCGGCGGTGGCCAGGATGCGCAGGGGCTTGGTGAGGGTCTTGAGATCGATATCCTTGAGCGCCTCCACGATGAAGGCGAAGAAGCCCTTCATGTCGATGGTGCCCAGGCCGTACAGGCGGTTGCCCTCCTCGGTCACCTTGAAGGGATCCTTGCGCCAGGCGCCCTGATCGAAGGGCACCGTATCGGTATGGCCCGCCAGCAGCAGCCCCCCCTCTCCCTGACCATAGGTCGCCACCAGATTGAACTTGCCGGGCAGATCCGGCAGGGCCGTCACTTCGCAGCGAAAGCCGAGCTGGCCAAACCAGTCCGCCAGCAGTCGGATCACCCCCTCGTTGCTCTGATCCCACTTGGGATCCGTGCTGCTGATGGAAGGAATTGCAATAATATTCTTATAAAGTGAAAAAAAATCCTGATTGGCCACTAGCTCCTCCTTGCACCCTAGGAAGGTTTCTGTTAGAAAATACAAATGCAAACTGAGTGAATGAATATTCTATTCTTGCGCTCACCGATAAGGCTCTAGTTGTAAGGGAAAGTCAATGTTCTGTCACCTGATCTATCACCGACGACGCAACCCCGCCTGAATTGTCTCCGCGTGAGCCAGCCAGCTCATCGCCCCTTGCCTGGCAAGGCAGAAGAGGCGATTCATGGCCTCTTAATCTTTATGCAGCATC
Organism: Aeromonas crassostreae; assembly: GCF_054052445.1. NCBI lineage: Bacteria > Pseudomonadati > Pseudomonadota > Gammaproteobacteria > Aeromonadales > Aeromonadaceae > Aeromonas > Aeromonas crassostreae. The sequence goes on from NZ_JBSTYM010000007.1 coordinate 17,171, forward strand.
ATGCTGTGAACCCAGACCTCAGATTTTGGAATCGATCAATGCTTAACACCGTTATCGTCGGTGCCAGTGGCTACGCGGGAGCAGAGCTGGCCGCCCTGGTGCAGAACCACCCTCAACTCAAGCTGTTCGGCCTCTATGTCTCCGCCGGCAGCCAGGACGCTCACAAGCGTTTCTCCTCTCTGCATCCCCAGTGGGTGGGGGAGCTGGATCAGCCGTTGCTGCCCCTGGACGAAGACGGCATGACCCGGATCCTGACCCAGGCCGACCTGGTGCTGCTGGCCACCGCCCACGAGGTGAGCGCCGAGCTCGCCCCCAAGTTCCTGGCCAAGGGGCTGCCGGTGTTCGATCTCTCCGGCGCCTTCCGGGTGCAGGATCAGCAGTTCTATCAGGATTACTACGGCTTCACCCATGAGAACGAGCAGTGGCTCGCCCAGGCGGCCTATGGTCTGGCGGAGTGGAATGCCGATGCGATCAACGCCGCCCAGCTGATTGCGGTGCCCGGTTGCTACCCCACCGCCTCCCTGTGCGCCCTCAAGCCGCTGCAGCAGGCGGGTCTCATCAAGGCGGAGTGGCAGCCCATCATCAATGCGGTCTCCGGTGTCTCGGGCGCCGGGCGCAAGGCAGCGGTCAATACCAGCTTCTGCGAGGTGAGCCTGAGCCCCTACGGCACCTTCACTCACCGGCATCAGCCGGAGATCAGCCACCACCTGGGCAAGGGGGTGCTGTTCCAGCCTCACCTTGGCAACTATGTGCGCGGCATCCTGGCCACCATCTACGTGCAGCTGGCGGACGACGTGACCCCGGAGCAGGTGGATCAGGCCTATCTCGCCGCCTACGAAGGCAAGCCTCTGGTGCGCCTCACCGGCCAGATGCCCTCCATCCGTGGCGTGGCCAGTACGCCCTATTGCGATCTGGCCTGGCAGCAGCAGGGCAACATGCTGGTGGTGGTCTCCGCCATCGACAACCTGCTCAAGGGGGCGGCCTCCCAGGCCATCCAGTGCGTGAACATCAAGTTTGGTTTTGAACCGGCCACGGGCCTGATTTAAGGAAGGGTGAAGAAAATGGACAAACAGACACTGGTAATCAAGTTGGGTGGTGCCCTCATCGAGAACGACGAGGCCCTGACCGCCCTGTTCGCCACCCTGAAAACCTTCCTGGACGATCAGCACAGACCCCTGGTGCTGGTGCACGGCGGTGGCTGCCTGGTGGATGATCTGCTCAAGGGGCTGGGGATGACCTCCAGCAAGAAGAACGGCCTGCGGGTGACCCCGTTCGAGCAGATCCCCTTCATCGCCGGTGCCCTGGCCGGTACCGCCAACAAGCAGATGATGGCCAAGGCCATCGCCTGCGGCATCCCGGCCGTGGGCCTGTGCCTGGCCGATGGCGGCCTGTGCCAGGTGGTGCAGCTGGATCCGCAGCTCGGCGCGGTCGGCGACTGCACCCCGGGCAACCCGGCCCTGGTGCAGGGGGTGCTCTCCCAGCAGTTCCTGCCGGTCATCAGCTCCATCGGCATCACGGCGGAGGGTCAGCTGATGAACGTCAACGCGGATCAGGCGGCCACGGCGATTGCCGAAGCCCTGGGCGCCGACCTGGTGATGCTGTCGGATGTGAGCGGCATCCTGGATGGCAAGGGCAAGCTGGTGCCGCAGCTCGATAAACAGACGGCGCTGGATCTGATGGAGAAAGGGGTCATCACCGATGGTATGGCGGTCAAGGTGAAGGCGGCGCTCCATGCCGCAGAGACCCTGGGCAAGCCGGTCTGTGTCGCCAGCTGGCGCTACCCGGATCAGCTGCTCCAGCTGCTTGGCGGCGCCGCCATCGGCACCCAGGTTACCCTCTAAGGCACGACAAAAGGACGATTCGATGCAACACCTGCTCAAAGACAGCGACCTCAGCAAGGCCCAGATCCTGGCGTTGATAGCCCTGGGCAAACAGGTCAAGGCCGATCCCAAGAAGTATGCCCATGCTCTGGCGGGCAAGGCGGTGGTGACCCTGTTCGAGAAGCCCTCCCTGCGTACCCGGGTCACCTTCGACATCGGCATCGCCAAGCTGGGTGGCCACAGCGTCTACCTGGATCAGCAGAACGGGGCCCTGGGCAAGCGGGAATCCGTGCAGGATTTTGCCGCCAACCTGTCCCGCTGGTGTGACGCCATCGTCGCCCGGGTATTCGATCACCAGACGCTGGTTGATCTGCAGCAGTACGCGACCGTGCCCGTGGTCAACAGCCTGTGCAACCTCTACCACCCCTGCCAGGGGCTGGCGGACTTCATGACCATCGCCGAGCACTACGACGATCTGTCCAAGGTGAAGCTCGCCTACCTCGGCGATGGCAACAACGTCAGCCACTCCCTGCTGCTGCTGGGGGCGACGCTCGGCACCGACGTCACCCTGATCTGCCCCAAGGGTCACGGCCCGGATACCCAGATCTTCCTCGAGGCTCAGGCCCTGGCGGCCGAGTCGGGGGCCACCATCCATATCAGCGATGACGTCGCCGATATCGAAGGCTTTGACGTGGTTTATACCGACACCTGGGTCTCCATGGGTGACAACACCCCGATGGAACAGGTAAAAGAGATCTTCATGCCTTATCAGATCAACCAGGCCCTGCTCGACCGGACCGGCATCGCGCATGTGCTGCACTGCCAGCCGGCCCACCGGGAACTGGAGATCACCTCGGAAGTGATGGATGGCCCCGCCTCCCTCATTCTGGACGAGGCAGAGAACCGGATGCATATCCAGAACGCCGTGCTGCTGACCCTGCTGGGTCACAAATGAGCGACCGACCCTGTTTTTAATGTTTTCAAGATTGATCATGGAGAGAAGTAAATGAGCGGAATCAACAAGATAGTACTGGCTTACTCGGGCGGACTGGATACCTCGGCCATCATTCCCTGGCTCAAAGAGCACTACAACGCCGAAATCATCGCCTTCGTTGCCGACGTCGGTCAGGGCGAAGACGATCTGGAAGGGGTGGAAGAGAAGGCCCTGGCCTCCGGCGCCGCCAAGTGTGTGGTCTATGACCTGAAGGAAGAGTTCGTCAAGGACTACGTCTATCCGACCCTGAAGACGGGCGCCATCTATGAGGGCACCTACCTGCTGGGTACCTCCATGGCCCGTCCGGTGATCGCCAAGGCCATGGTGGAAGTGGCCAAGGCCGAAGGGGCCGACGCCATCGCCCACGGTTGCACCGGCAAGGGCAACGACCAGGTGCGTTTCGAAGGGGCCGTGGCCTCCCTGGCGCCCCAGCTGAAAGTGATCGCCCCCTGGCGCATCTGGGACATGCGTTCCCGTGAAGAGCTGCTCGCCTATCTGGAAGCGCGCAACATCCCCTGCAAGGCGACCCTGAAGAAGATCTACAGCCGTGACGCCAACGCCTGGCATATCTCCACCGAAGGTGGCGAGCTGGAGAGCACCTGGAACGAGCCGTCCGAAGCGGTCTGGCAGTGGACCGTCTCCCCGGAGCAGGCACCGAATGAGCCGGAATACGTCAAGCTGACCGTCAAGCAGGGCGAGATCGTGGCCGTGGACGACCAGCCCCTGAGCCCCTATCAGGTGCTGGTGACCCTGAACGAGCGTGCCGGCAAGCACGGCGTCGGTCGCATCGACATCACAGAGAACCGTCTGGTGGGCATGAAGTCCCGCGGCTGCTACGAGACCCCGGGTGGCACCGTCATGATGGCGGCCCTGCGCGCCATCGAAGAGCTGGTGCTGGACAAGCCCACCCGCGCCTGGCGCGAGAAGCTGGGTGCCGAGTTCTCCCACCTGGTCTATGACGGCCGCTGGTTCACCCCCCTGTGCAAGGCGGTGCTGGCGTCCGCCAATGCCATCGCCGAGGATCTGGACGGTGAAGTGGTGCTGAAGATGTACAAGGGCCAGGTGAGCGCGACCCAGAAGCGCTCCGGCAACAGCCTCTACTCCGAAGACTTCGCCACCTTCGGCGCCGATGAGGTGTACGACCAGAGCCATGCCGAAGGCTTCATCCGCCTCTACACCCTGGCCAGCCGCATTCGTGCCCTGAAAGAGCAGAATCTGGCGGTGGGCGGTGACCATACCCACGGTTGATACTGTGTCTCAGCCAATCAGGAATAATCCTGATTGGCTGAATAAACCAAGGATGAAATGATATGAATATGAAGCTATGGATGGCTGTATTCTCAACGTTTTTACTCGCTGCATGTGCAACCAAGCAGTACCCTCAAGCCCCCTTGGTTAGTGCCGAAGAGTCAGCTGTATTTGACTGCCAGGCGATCAACGTGGAAATTGCCAAAACTCGTAGCATTCAGGCAGAGATTGAACGTACTGGTGAGTTTGATGGTAAGACAGTCCTTGGTGCATTAGGCGATTTCGGTATTGGCAATGGAATTGCTAAGACTGAGGCAAGACAAAAGGCGAGTGATCGCCTGACACAGCTGCGAGCATTGGAAGCTGCCAAATGCAGTGGTTAGGATGGTTGATTACGGAACATGGTTTTTCTTAGTTACCAATGTTGATTGGAAGAATTTTGAGCTCTTCTGGTAGAAGAGCTTTTCGCATTCAAGGAGAGCAGTATGGCACTTTGGGGTGGACGCTTCAGTCAGGGGGCCGATAGCCGGTTCAAGCAATTCAACGACTCGCTGCGCTTCGATTACCGGCTGGCGGAGCAGGACATTCAAGGCTCCATGGCCTGGGCCCGCGCCCTGGTCACGGTGGGTGTGCTGACCCAGGACGAACAGGGTCGGCTGCAACAGGCGCTGGAGGTGCTGCTCGCCTCGGTGCAGCAGGATCCCCGGCAGATCCTGAGCTCGGATGCCGAAGACATCCACTCCTGGGTCGAGGGAAAGCTCATCGATGCCGTCGGCGATCTCGGCAAGAAGCTGCACACCGGCCGCTCGCGCAACGATCAGGTCGCCACCGATCTGAAACTCTGGTGCAAGGCGCAAGGAGAGCTGCTCGCCGCCTCCATCACGGCTCTGCAACAGGGGCTGGTGGCCTGTGCCCGCGCCAACCAGGCCGCCGTGCTGCCCGGTTACACCCACCTGCAGCGTGCCCAGCCGGTCACCTTCGCCCACTGGGCTCTGGCCTATGTGGAGATGCTGGAGCGGGACCATTCCCGCCTGCAGGATGCCCTCAAGCGTCTCGACACCAGCCCGCTCGGCTGCGGCGCGCTGGCAGGCACCGCCTATGCCATCGACCGCGAAGCCTTGGCGCTCGACATGGGCTTTGCCGGCGCCACCCGCAACAGCCTGGATTCGGTCTCGGATCGGGATCACGTGGTGGAGCTGATGCACGTGGCGTCGCTCTCCATGGCCCACCTGTCGCGCTTTGCCGAAGATCTCATCTTCTACAACACCGGCGAGGCGGGCTTTGTCGAACTGTCCGATGCGGTCACTTCGGGGTCCTCCCTGATGCCGCAGAAGAAGAACCCGGACGCGCTGGAGCTCATTCGTGGCAAGACCGGCCGGGTAGTGGGCGCCCAGATGGGCATGCTGATGAGCCTGAAAGCATTGCCGTTGGCCTACAACAAGGACATGCAGGAAGACAAGGAAGGGCTGTTTGACGCGCTGGATACCTGGCACGACTGTCTCGACATGGCGGCCCTGGTGCTGATCGACTTGAAGGTCAATGGCGAGCGCACCAAGGCGGCGGCCCAGGGTGGCTACGCCAACGCCACCGAGCTGGCGGACTACCTGGTGGCCAAGGGCATTCCGTTTCGCGAGGCGCACCATATCGTCGGTGAAGTGGTGGTCCAGGCCATCAAGCTGAAGAAGCCGCTGGAGGAGCTGTCCCTCAGCGAATTCCAGGGTTTCAGTCCTGTCATCGGCGAGGATGTCTACCCGAACCTGGAGCTGGAAGCGACCCTGGCCAAACGGGTCGCCAAGGGGGGCGTCGCCCGGGAGCAGGTAGAAGGCGCGCTGGCCGCCGCCGAAGCCTGGCTGGCCAAGCGGGTGGGCTGATCCCCGCGGCGCGCCAGCGCAATGACAAGAAAAACGGCAACCTCAGGGTTGCCGTTTTTTTATGCACTTTCTTGGACGGGGTGACCGACCCTCGCAGAGGCACTCAGCCCCTGTGCCCGGCGCTGGCCTGATGCACGGCGTCCGTGAGCAGGCGTTGCAACTGGCGCCTGGCCTCGTCGGTCTCATGGTTGGCGCCGAGCAGCACCACCCCCAGGGTGCCCGGTGACGGCAGCACGGCGCCGAGGGGCGCTAGGCTGGCCGGCATGCCGATGGCGGAACGCACCGTGATCCCGAGCCCGGCCTGCACGGCGGCCCAGATCCCGCCGAGGCTCTGGCTGGTGAAGGCGATGCGCCAGGGGATCCCGGCCTCGTCGAGGGCGCGGATGGCCCGTGTCCGCATCAGGCAGGGGGCATCGAAGAGCACCAGGGGCAAAGGCTCCCCCCGCGCGAGCAAAGGGGCAGGATCCCACTCGGGGTGGGCAATCCAGGCCAGCTGCGCCACCTCGATGAGGGGAAGATCCTCCCGCTCTCCCTGTGGCTGCCAGGCGAGAGCCATGTCGAGGGTGCCTTCCCTGATCCCCTGCACCAGGGCCCCGTTGCGATCGATGCGGGTCGTCATGTGCAGGGCCGGGTGCTGGCGGCAGAGGGGCCCCAGCACGGCGGGGAGCAAAGATTCGCCGAAGTCCTCCTGCACCCCGAGCCGGATCTCCCCTTGCAGCAGCTCTCCTTTCAGGGCGAGCACGGCTTCGTCATTGAGCTCCAGCAGCCGTTTGGCATAGCTCAGCAGGCGCTCGCCGCTGGCCGTCGGCACCAGGTGACGGCCCTGCTTCATGACCAGATCGGTGCCGCACTGCTGTTCGAGTTTTTTCAACTGGGCGCTGACCGCCGAGGTGGAGCGGCACAGCCGCTGCGCCGCCAGGGCGAAGCTGCCGCACTCCAGCCCCAGCACGTAGCTGCGCAGGGCATCGAGATCCAGGCTGGGGGGAAGGGGTGACATTATCGTCCTTATAATCGGGATTGTTGGTCTTGAATATTTCGATTTTTTAAATTGTAGCAGTGAGGGAGAGTGGCTTCATCCACCAAGGAGATAGCCATGACACCCGATGTTCCCGATCGCGCCACCCTGGCGCAGCTTGCCCCCCGACTCGCCCGACTGGCGGAAGAGACGCTGTTTGGCGATATCTGGCAGCGGCCCGCCCTGTCAGCCCGCGAGCGCAGCCTGATCACCCTGGCCATACTGGCGTCCCTGGGCCGGGTGCAACAGCTGCCCTGGCACATCGCATTCGCCCGGCAAAACGGCCTGACGCGGGATGAGCTGGAAGAGCTGTTCACCCATCTCGCCTTCTACGCCGGTTTGCCCGCCGCAGTGACGGCCGTGGGCTATCTGCCCGCCCGCGAGGAGGCGACCCCATGCCGCTGACCCGCATCACGGTGCGCGAGGGGATGAGCGACGCGCGCCTGCAACAGCTCAGCGCCCTCTATCACCAGACCCTGGTGGAGGTGTTCGAGGTGCCGCCGGAGGACAAGTTCCAGATCCTCGAGATCCTGCCGGCCGGTGCCCTCATCTATCACCCCCACTACCAGACCGGCCGCCGGGACCAAGGCTTCATCCTGTTCCAGATCCTGGCGGGAAAGCCCCGCAGCACCGCGGTCAAGGAGCGGCTCTATGCCCGGCTCGCCGAGCGGCTGCATGCTGAGCTGGGGATCCATCCCGACAACCTCATGGTGGTGATCCAGATGAACGGCAGTGAGGAGTGGAGTTTCGGCCAGGGCCGGATGTTTCGGCAGGAGGTGAGCCTATGATCGCCATGCACTACAGATTCACCCTGCCGGCGGACTACGACATGGGGCTGATCGAGGCGAGGATCGCCAACCATGGCGCCAAGCTGGATGGTTTCCCCGGTCTGCTGTTCAAGGCCTATCTCTACAGCCGCCAGGACGATGGGGCCCTGCCGGGGCAGGAGAACCGCTATGCCCCCTTCTATGTGTGGCACAACGCCGAGGCCATGGACCGATTCCTGGCGAGCGAGGGATTCGCGGCGCTCACCCGGCATTTCGGCTGGCCCCGCATCCAGACATGGCAGCTGCTGCGGGCGCCGGATCCGGCCTCCCTCGACGGGGCTTGCATGGCCAGGCTGCGGCGCACCAAGGTCGCTTCCCACGACCAGCTGACCGGGCTGCATGGCGAGGCCATGGTGAGCGGCTGGGATCTCTCCCGCTGGGAGTGGCTGGAGGCGGATCTTCTCCCCTCGCTCCCCTCGTCAATGCCCCCGGAGGCCGAACTCTATCGTATCGGCTATCTGGCCAAGGGGAGGGGGGAGTGACAGGGCAGAGGGGCTGAGCGGGAGGAGGGGTCAGTCCCCTGGCCGTCACGTCGGTGTGGTGCCCGTGGCTGGCCCGCGCCGCTGGCGGTGCCGGTCGGCAGATTCGGGGTGACGGCCGGCGCCAGGCAGGGCATGATCCCCCGTATTGCGTATGGACACGCCAACCGGAACCAAGGAGCCCCCATGTATCTGCCACCCCATTTCGCCGTCACCGAGCCCGAGGCGCTGCACGCGCTGATACGGGCCTATCCGCTGGGGGCCCTGATCACTCATGGGGAAGGAGGGCTGGATGCCAACCACCTGCCGTTCGAGTTCGATACCGATGAGGGGGCGCAAGGAGTGCTGCGGGCCCATGTGGCACGCAACAACCCGCTCTGGCAGGAGGTGAAGGATGGCGACGAGGTGCTGGTGATCTTCCGGGCCGCCGAGGGCTACATCTCCCCCAACTGGTATCCGAGCAAGCAGGTGCACCACAAACAGGTGCCTACCTGGAACTATGCGGTGGTGCATGCCCATGGCCGCATCCGGGTGCGGGACGAGGCCCGCTTCGTGCGCCGCCTGCTGGCCACCCTGACCCGCACCCAGGAGGCTGCCGAGCCAAGGCCCTGGAAGATGGCGGATGCGCCGAGGGACTATGTGGAAGCCATGGTGGCGGCCGTGGTGGGCATAGAGATCGAGATCGATCGGCTGGTGGGCAAGTTCAAGCTGAGCCAGAACAAGGAGGAGGGGGACCGGCTGGGGGTCGTCGATGCTTTGCAGGCCAAGGGCCAGACCGCGCTGGCGGAGGCGATGCAACAGTCACCACTCTCGCCGCGATAGCGATACATTCCGCCATGTGGAGAGATAGTAAAACGGCAACCCATGGGTTGCCGTTGTTGATGGCGCGTCCGTTCAGAGCATCATTGGCCAGACGGCTGGCGCCATAGCGTCCATTTCGAGACCAGCCATGGGGCTGGCTGCCTGGACTACAATGCCTTGCGCATCAATGCATTGGGGATCATGACGCCGCGGCGGACTGGATACCTTCGCTCCTCCACATGAAAGCCATGCAGTGCGAAGAAGGGTTCCGCCGTCTTGCTCACATCGGCCGTCAGTTCGTCGATACCCAATAACCTGGCCTCTTCATGAAGGCGCATCATCAAGCGGGTGCCGACCCCTTGTCGTGCATGAGAGCCAGCCACGAAAAAGTGGTCGATATAGCCATTGGGCTGAACGTCAGCATACCCGGCGATGTCACCATCAATGTCAGCGACAAAGGGGCGTAATGTCCTGATATGGTCAGCCCACAGCGTCGGGGAAATATCCTCGGGCGCCCATGCCTGAATCTGCTCCGCTGTGTACTCTGCCGATGCAACTTCATGCACTGCCGATAAAAAAACCTTAAATAACGCGGCTTCATCCCCGATGTTGAATCGTCGAATGTTCATTGTTTCCTCTCTGGATAACGGAGACTGGGTGCCCGGCTCAGAGATCCCTGAATGGCTTGAGCTTCTCTTCCTCGATGACGATGGCCTCCAGATTGGCGACCCGCTCCTGCAACTCCTTGATGACGAGATCCTGCTTGCCGAGGCGATCCGTGATGCGGGCATCCCCCAACTGGTAGCGGGTGCGTTTGCCGAGATAGCCAAACAGCACGCTGATAAAGACGATCAGGACTATGCCTGTCCACATGGTCATAAGAACCTCCTTGCACTGAACGGGATAACCGGCTGGCCTTGTTGTCTCATGCCGATCCGTTGGCGGCCATGGCCGGGAGCTTGTCCGCTCATGTCCCCTGCCAGAGCGGCCGGCTGATCCAGAGCCCCCACAGGCTGAGGTGCAGCAGCACGATAAACCAGAACCGCAGCCGATAGCTGCCCTTCTGGGTCTTGTGGCGCAGCCACTGGCGGGCCACCAGGGCGCCGGGCCAGCCGCCGCACAGCTCCAACAGATGGAGGCGGGCTTCGGGGACGCGCCAGCCGCCGCGAATGGCCTGGCGCTTGTCGTGGGCGTAGGCCAGCACTGTGAGCAGGCTCATGGTGGTGACCAGGGCCAGCGGCCACCAGTTGGCCCCCTCAATGCCGAGCCAGGCGGTCCAGGTCAGGGGCAGCAGGGCCAGGGCCATCATGACAGCCACGCCTGATCCCGGGGCTCGTCCGGGCTGAGGGTGCGGATGACGTTGGCCGGATTGCCCACCGCGACCGAGTCCGCCGGTATGTCCCGGGTCACCACGGCGCCGGCCCCTATGATGGAACGCGGCCCTATGGTGACGCCGGGGCAGATGATGGCGCCGCCGCCAATCCAGCAGTCATCGCCGATGCGTACCGGCTTGTTGTAGGCGGTCCAGCTGCGGCGCGCCAGATAGTCCATGTCGTGGGTGGCGGTGTAGATCTGCACGTTGGGAGCCAGCAGCACATGGCTGCCGATGTGCACCTCGCCCACGTCGAGAATGGTGACGTTGAAGTTGAAGAAGGTCTGCTCGCCGATGTGGATGTTGCGGCCAAACTCGCAGGTGAAGGGGGTGCTGATCCAGCAGGAGTCGGGGCAGTGGCCAAACAGCTCGGCGCAGATCTGCCGGCGCAGGGCCTGATCCCCCGCCGCCGAGGCGTTGAGCCGGGCCAGCAGCGCCTGGCCGCGAATGCGATCGCTGGCTATCTCCTCGCTCTGGCTGTCGAGGGCGCCCCCCGCCAATACCTTGTCCCAGTCGCTCATGGGGTCGATTTCTCCGCTGGTCTGTGAGGCGGCCAGTATACCTCCGGCCGCGTCCGGGATCCTCCTCAGGCGAAGGGCAGGGCCAGCAGGGCGGACATCAGATAGGCCGCCAGCACCCGGCTGCCCAGGCGGCGACCCCCTATCACCAGGGCCAGCACCCCCTTGACCAGGGAGTTGACCAGCCCGGCCAGCAGTATGCCCCGGGTGGCCACCTCCAGGGTCAGTTCCTTGCTGGTGAGCTGGGAGAGCGACAATGTGATGGCGTCCACGTCGGTGATCCCCGACACCAGGGCCAGCAGATAGACCCCGGAGTCGCCCACCTCGCTCTGCAGCAGGGTGGCCAGGAAGCCGATGAGGGCCAGCAGCAGGCCGAACTTGATGGCGGTGGCGAGATCCAGCGGGTTGCGGGTCTCGGGCTGGACGGGCTCATCCGGGGTTGCCTCCCGCTGGCGCCAGAACCAGAAGGCAAAGCCGTAGACGACCAGCCCCAGGATCAGCAGGGGCGGGGCCAGGCGCAGGGCCAGATCCCGCTGGATGAGCAGCACCAGCACCAGCAGTCGCAGCCACATGGTGGCCCCCGCCAGCAATATGCCGGTGGCCAGCAGTCGCTCCAGCCCGGGCTGCTCCTTGTTGAGCCGGGCAAATTGCAGGGTGAGGGCGGTGGAGGAGGCCAGTCCCGCCAGCATGCTGGTGAGCACCAGCCCGGCACGGGTGCCGAGCAGGCGCACCGCGAAGTGGCCCGAGAAGGAGATGGCGGCGATGACCACCACCATCAGCCAGATCTGGAAGGGGTTGAAGGCGTTGAGGGGCCCCATCTCCTGGTTCGGCAGCACGGGCAGCAGCACCAGGGAGATGAGCAAGAAGCGCAGGGTGGCGTGAAACTCCGTCTCGCTCAGAAACAGCATGCCTTGCTGGATCTTGCCCTTGAGCCCCATCAGGAGCGCCGCCAGCACGGCGCAGGCCACCGCCTCGCTCGGGCTCAGCAGCACGGACATCAGCCCCAGCAGATAGGTGAGCACCATGGCCACCGAGCTGGTGAGGCCGAACTCCCCCTGCCAGCGTTGGGCCAGCCAGATGGAGAGGGTGCAGCCCATCAGCACCGCCAGCAGGCCGAGCAGGGGCAGCCAGGTGCCCAGGGTCGGCAGCAGCAGGGCGCAGACGCCGCCCAGCAGGCCGATGAGACCATAGGTGCGCATCCCGGCGACGCGCTGGTTGTCCCCCAGCTGGCGCACCTGCCAGCCCCGCTCCAGCCCTATGATGAGGCCGATGGCCAGGGAGACCAGGGCCCCGTTGATGGGGTCTGCATCGATCCACATGCCGAACTCCTTGCTCATGCGCCTCTGCCTGGATCCCATGATGGCACAGCGCGCACGGGGGAGCCGGGGTCTGGCTCACACTGCGCTCGACTGGCGCTTTGCACCGAATTGATATGAGTAAAAGAGATAAGCAAAGCGTTTATTCTTGGTTCTGTGCATAACGAGGTCACGGCATGCTGACTCCATCCCAGATAAAGGAGTATCACCATGAAGATGACCAAGACAGCCCTCACCCTCTTCGCATTGCTGACCCTCGGTCAGGCCCATGCCGCCGAGGTGTGGTTGCTCAACGTCTCTGCCCAGATCGTCGCCAGCCGCAACGATCCCTGGATGCGCTTCGAGCGAGCCGAATATTGGCATCGCCAGTGGCAGGTGCCCCTCTCGGCCCTGGTGCTGCTTGCGATCAACAATCTTACTGCGGGGCGTGTTGGCTAGTGATCGGCTCCCCGTTTTGTTGCCGGCGATCGGAACAGCCGCCCTCGCGCCAGGCGCCCTGACCAGGGTATCCAATCCCCCGCCCATGCTGGTGGGCCCGCCCCGGCGGCGCCTCGTTGCCACTGGCTTGAAACAACGATAATCAAGCAGGGAACGCCGGGTGGGCGAAGACAGGAAAGCGGGCTTCTGCTAGCTTGGCTTGGCGCATCCCTGCGCACATCGACAAGGGGCCGACCCGGATTGACCCCATAACAACAAGAGGGAACTTATGAATTCCATTGCCAGGAATTATCTCAACCAGCTCAACGCCGACTACCTGAGGGTACACAGGCGCAAGGAGGATCTGTTCTGGTCCACCTATATGGGCACCAGCGACGATCAGGCCGGTTTCACGGCCGCCGAGCAGGCCTACAAGGGGTTCTGCGCCGATCCGGCCCGTCTGCCCGCCTTGCGGGAGATGCTGAGTCAGGCCGAGGAGACGGATCTCAAACGTGGTCTCGAGGGCTGGATTGCCTTCTTCGAGTGCAACGTCATCGAAGACCCCAGGGCCTCAGCCCTGATGGACGAGCTGGTGGCCGCAGAGGCGGATCTCTTCGCCCGCCGCAAGGGGCTCAAACTCACCTTGCTGGACGAGCAGGGCCGTCAGGTGCCCGGCAGCCTGCCCGCCGCCAGCACGGCGCTGGCCGCCAGTGCGGATGAGGCGGTGCGCCAGAGTGCGCTCGCCATGTTCCACCGCCTGGAGCAGTGGGTGGTCGGCAACGGCTTTCTCGAGGTGGTGGCCCTGCGCAACCGCTTCGCCCGGGCCATGGGCTATAACGACTACTTCGACTACAAGGTGCACAAGAACGAGCAGATGAGCCCGGCGCAGCTGTTCGCCGTGCTGGACGACTTTATTGCCCGCACCGAGCAGCGGGTGCACCAGAGCCTGGCGGAGCTGAAGGCCGCCAAGGGGGAGGCGGCCCTGCTGCCCCACAACCTGCGCTACAGCGTGAGCGGCGACGTGACCCGCCAGCTCGATCCTTACGTGCCCTTCTCCCGGGCGCTGAAGGATTGGGTCCAGAGCTTCCGTCGCCTCGGCATCCAGTATCGCGGCGCCACCCTGACCCTGGATCTGCTGACCCGGGAGGGGAAATACGAGAACGGCTTCTGCCACGGCCCTGTGCCGAGCTTCTGGCAGGAGGGGCAGTGGGTCCCGGCTGTGGTCAACTTCACCAGTCTGGCGGATCCTGCCCAGGTGGGCAGCGGCTGGAGCGGGCTCAACACCTTGTTCCACGAGGGGGGCCACGCGGCGCATTTTGCCAACGTCACCGGCAACGCCCCCTGCTTCTCCCAGGAGTTTCCCCCCACCTCCATGGCCTATGCCGAGACCCAGTCCATGTTCTGCGACAGCCTGCTGGACGACGCCGACTGGCTCAAACGCTATGCCAGAAACGCGGCGGGAGAGGCGATCCCCGATTCGCTCATCAGGGCCATGATAGAGGCACGCCAGCCGTTTCGGGCCTTCAACGAGCGCCAGATAGCGCTGGTGGCCTACTTCGAGCGGGATCTCTACGCCATGGCAGACGCCGAGCGCACCCCAGAGGCTGTGCTGGCACTGGCCCGTCGCTGGGAGCGCACCATCCTCGGGGTAGAGAGCCCGCGCCCGCTGCTGGCCATTCCGCACCTGCTCAATCAGGAGTCGGCCTGCGCCTACCATGGCTATCTGCTGGCGCTGATGGCGGTGGAGCAGACCCGCGCCTATTTCCTTGCGCGCGACGGCTACCTCACCGACAACCCGCGCATCGGGCCGGATCTGGCCGCCCACTACTGGGGGCCGGGCAACGGCATGACCCATGACGAGACGCTGCGCAGCCTCACTGGCGAGGGCTTCAGTGCCGCTCCCCTGGCCGAGGCGTGCAACCGGAGCGTGGCCGAGGCGTGGCAGCAGGCCCAGGCGTGCATGGCGGCGGCGCACCAGCGCCCGCCGGCAGGGGAGGGAGCGCCGCTCGATGCCCATATCCGGGTGGTGCACGGGGCCGAGCTTATCGCCGACAACAGCGAGTCGGAGGCGCGCATGCTGGCGGACTTCGAGGCCTGGATCCGGCGCCTGGAGACCGCAGATCCGGCGCCATCCCTTGCCTGAGTCCGGTGTCATATCGTTGAAGGAGCTCCATAAGGGGCTCTTTTTGTCTGAGGGGCGATGCCTCGGGATGGCGGGAGGGAGGGGGATCGCCGCCTGCCTCGGGTGATCTGGGCGGGCAGGCATGCCGCGATCCCATGGCGACATCGAATGTCGCGATGAGAACATGTCTATTTGTTAATTCTTATCGTGAATAATCTGCGCCAGCCAGCCTATGTGACGGCGAGAAGGTGATCCCCGTCCAATGGCGACCTGGTTCGGCCCCTTCCCCACTCATTTTTGCTACCGTGAAATTACTTCGTCCCATCCTCGGGACGGCTCCTCTGCCCCCTGGGCCCTGCCGTTGACTATTTCCCGGCCAGACCCAGAATCGGCCCCCTCGCCACCCCCGACGCGAGTCGGGCTCGGAAAGTCGCAGGTCTCATTTCAGAGACGGCTGGACCGCACATGAAACATGGCGCCAGCTCCCAACCCCTTCATAGCGTTCGCCATTTTCATGACCTTCGTCGAGAGAGTCGACGATGCCGTCGGCATCAAACCTGGCCGAGGGGGATGCGCGCAGATGCGATGCCTCTTTACCAGCCATAGTTGATGCTGAGGTGCCGGTTCCTTCATTGAGTCGGTGCCTGTTTTTTAGTCTATGGAAGAGGCTATGTCCCATGATGAGTACGAGTGAACAACCCTGCCCGATCGCGTTGCTGGGAGGCTCGGTGGATGTTGCCACCCAGCCTCTTGCCGATTGGTCTCAATGGAATGCAGAGCAACAGCCGGTGTTATTGCTCAACCTGCCGGCCGAAGAGCAAGATCGGGTATTGCAGGCGGTTCGCCGCGATCCCTCCCGTTATTTGCAACCTGTCTTCTGCGTGGCGAAGAGCCCGCTTGCGCCCATGCTGGCCGATGGTCTCCTGCCCCAGCTGGATGAGCGAGTGCCCGACATACTGGAACGTTTGGCGCTGCTGACGCCGCGTGAGCATCCGGACGAGCTGGAAAAACTGGCGCGCTACAGCTGGCCCCGCGCGCATTTCCGCCTGTTGCCTCGCTGGCAGGCGGGATGTCGCCAGGGGTACGGCTATCCGCTGCTCGACTGCCTGCTGGGCAGCGAGGCCGAGGCCTCCTTGCCGCAGCTGGTGGCGGAGCGCCTGCTGCAAAACGAGCAACTGGTGGATCGGGTGCGTCTGTGCAACGGCTGTCATTCGGCCCATATCAACTTCGTCGATGTGTGCCCAGAGTGCTCCCACATCGCCATCCAGGCCAAGCCTGCCGTGCACTGTTTCACCTGTGGGCATGTGGATGATCAGGATGTCTTCATGAAGCAGGGGATGCTGCGCTGCCCCAAGTGTGTGACCACCTTGCGCCACATCGGTGTGGACTACGATCGGCCGCTGGAGAAGTATCGCTGCCTCTCCTGTCACGCCCGTTTCATGGAGGCGGTGGTGCAGGCTCGCTGTCACGAATGCGGTCAGGTGCACAAGCCCGATGATCTGATGGTGTCGCCCATCTATGAATACCGTATCGGCAAGCTGGCGCGCCATATTGCCCGCGAGGGCACCCAGCAGTTGCATCTCCCCTTGGCCTGGGGGACGCCCATGGCAATGGATCACTTCCCCTGGCTGTTGCAGTGGAATAACAACCTGCTGCAGCGCCATGGTGGCAGCCATACCCTGCTGGCGATCCGGGTTGAGCATCTGGCCGATCTGCGGGCCGAGCTGGGGCTGCTGAAGACGCAGCAACGGCTGGCGGCCTTGCTCGCCCGGTTGCAGGCGCTGTTTCGGGATACCGATGTGGTTTGCCAATATGCCGACGATCAGCTGTTGCTGCTGTTGCCATACACGGACGAGGACGACTGGCATATCTTGCAGGGCCGGATCCAGGCACTGAACCACATAGAGGGGCTCGATTCCCTGAGGCTCGATGTGAAGGTGCAGCCCCTGCCCATGACCCTGGGTGAAGAGACAGGCCAGTGGTTGAGCCGCTGGCTGGATGGGGGCATCCCGCATGCATGACTGGATGAACACGGTGCACTATATCCTGATGGAGATGCTGGGCAGTCTGCAATTCTCCCCCGGGATGATCCTGCAGCTGTTGCCCATGTTGCTGCTGATGGAGGTGCCGCTGATGGCGCTGACCCTGATCGGGATCCTCAAGTGGTATGCCCGTCAGGTGCCCAGAACCTCCGATCTGCCGCTATCCAGACGCTGCCCCAGGGTCTCCTGCATCATCACCTGCTACGGGGAGGGGGAGGCCATCCGCTCCACCATCCTGACCCTCAAGGAGCAGCTGTATCGGGGGCACATGGAGATCATTGCGGTGATCGATGGCGCCAACGCCAACGCGCATACCTATCGGGCGGCCCTGAGCTGTGTCGAGGCGTTTCAGGGATGCGAGAGACGGACGCTGGTGTTGCTGCCCAAGTGGCAGCGTGGCGGGCGGGTATCGACCCTCAACGCGGGCCTGGCGGCAGCGACCGGTGAGATAGTGATGAATGCCGATGGGGATACCTCATTTGACAACAACATGATCGATGAGATCGTCGCCTGTTTCGACGATCCCGATGTGCCCGCCGTCGGCGGGGCGCTGCGGGTGCGCAACTTGCGGGATGGACTGCTGACCCGGATGCAGGGGATTGAATACATGATCTCCATGCAGGGGGGCAAGACGGGACTGAGCGAGTGGAATCTGATCAACAACATCTCAGGGGCATTCGGGGCGTTTCGCCGAGATTTCCTGCGCCAGATCGGAGGCTGGGATACCCATACGGCCGAAGATCTGGATCTGACGGTGCGGATAAAGCACTACCTCAAGCGTCATCCCCGCCTGAAGATCGGTTTCGCCCCCCGCGCCATCGGCCACACCGATGCGCCAGCGGATCTGGTCACCCTGGCCAATCAGCGGCTGCGCTGGGATGGTGACCTGCTTTTTCTCTATCTGCGCAAACACAAGCTGTCGCTGACCCCCCGTATCCTGGGATGGAAGACCTTCCTGTTCACCCTGGTCTACGGGGTGGCGCAAAACGTGGTGTTGCCGCTGCTGGTCATGGGTTACAGCTGGTGGCTGGTGCTCAGCTATCCTGGCCAGTTTGTGGCGGCCTTGATGCTCTGCCTCTATCTGGCCTACCTGTTTCTCACCCTGGTCAATTTTCTGGTGTTCCTGCTCGCGATCTCCGAGCGGCCCTGGGCCGATCTGCGGTTGTTGCCCTGGGTGTGTCTGTACCCTGTCTATACGCTGCTGATGCGCCTGTGGTGCGCGGTGGCATTGCTCAATGAACTATTCCGGCGTGGCCACGAAGAGAGCAGCATGGCGCCCTGGTGGGTATTAAAACGAGGAAACAAATTCTGATGAAAGTGACATTCAATCCCCCCAAGAAACAGGATGCCACCTCGGATGAGGGGATCCGCGTCCTGTATGCCCCCGCCAGGCGCATCGCCTTTCGGGCACGCTGGTACCTGCTCCTGCTGCTGGCCTTCAGTCCTGCCATCATATTGCTCTGGTATCTGGGACGAGAGTGGTGGCTGACCCAGGCGCCGGCCATCATCACCACCGAGCCGCAACTGGTGGTGGCCAATGGCGATGGTTTTATTCGCAACATCTATGCCTCCCCCGGGCAATCCGTCGCCAGAGGCGATGCCCTGATGCAGTTTGAGTCGCCGACGCTGCAAGCCAACATTGAAGGACGCAGGTCGCGTCTGAAGGCCATCGAGCTGAACAAGGAGAGTGCAGAGCACGAGATATTGCGCAACCTGAATGAGCAGATAGGCATAGCCGAACGGGGCTCACGTGAACAGGAGGGTATCTACCAGGAGTATGCGGGCTACAGGAAGGAGAAGCTGGTATCCAGCGCCGAGTATGCCAGCGTGCTGCTGAGCTGGACTCAATCCCGTATCGCCCTGCAAAGAGCCAGGTCGGAGAAGACCCAGCAAGAGTTGCAGATCCTGGAGGATCACCTGACGGGGCCACTGGCCAGTGCTCGCCACCTGCTGGCACAGGAGCTGACGGAGATGGAAGCCATCTCCAGGCAGCAACAGCCCCAGGCTCCGGCAACGGGAAGGGTCTCTGACGTATTGGTGCAAGAGGGCGACTGGGTCTTTTCGGGCGCCCCCCTTGCCTTGATCTCCAAGCATGAGGATCCCTTGGTCATTGCCTATGTGCTGCCCAAATATTTGTCCTCGATGGAGACGGGCCACAGGGCCATCGTCAAGCTGCCGAGCGGAGAGCGGCTGGCGGCCAGGGTGGCCAGACCGGTCGAACTGGCCGACAAGCTGCCGGCGCAGCTCGCCGCCCCGTTCGAAGGGGAGAAGGCGACGCTCAAGGTCGCCTTGTCACTGGATGAAAAGCTGCCGCCCGGTTTGCTGGTCGAGGGACTGCCGGTCACTGTGCTGTTTGATTGAGTCAAAGCGCCGTGCCGCCCTGGGCTGCACGGCGCTTTCATCTGATGTTCCCGCGTCACGTCGTCGGGGAGCACCATACTGCATACCTCTTGTCTGACCCGCTCGACTCGCGTATCCACCCCGCCTGCTCCTCCGCTTCGTCATCTCGCCATCCGGCATCGCCGTCCCCCTGGACGAGATCCTGGCTACCAATATGATTTGTTTATGGTTTCCGAATTGATCGCCGAGGTGGCTACATGATGGCGACAGATATGTTTTGCTGGGTATATTGAGTATTGATGGCGATCCAATATCATGGCGCTCGCCGCCAAGGGGCGGCATTCAGATGACGTGTATCAGGAGCCCGCACAGAGGCTCGTCGAGGGATGGAATGAGAGCCGTATTCTTGTGTGTACTGGGCCTGTGGCCCGCATTGAGTTTCGCCAGTCTGGGCATGAGCGCGGACATGGTGGTCGTGAACAAGTCCTCCTACAGCCTGAGCCTGATGAAGGATGGCAAGGAGCTGAAACGCTACTGGATAGCCCTGGGGCCGGCCCCCAAGGGTCACAAGCAGCGGGAGGGGGATCAGCGCACCCCTGAGGGACGCTATACCCTGGATTACAAGAAGAGTGACTCCAACTTCTATCGGGCCATCCACATCAACTACCCGAACCTGGACGACATCCAGACGGCCAACGAGCTCGGGGTCAGGCCGGGGGGCATGATCATGATCCACGGTCAGCGCAACGGCAATGGCTCCAGCCTGCAGCCGTCCAACTGGACCAATGGCTGCATCGCCTTGCTCAACAAGGACATGGACGAGGTGTGGGACGCCATCGAACCCGGCACCCCCATCGTCATCCACCCCTGACGAGACAGGGGTCCAGACAGCAGAACGGCAGGCCATGGGCCTGCCGTTTTCTTTGTTGCCTGAGGCCCCAGCTGGTCCTGCGGTGGGCCGCCGGGAGTCGGTGCCTTACCCCTTGAGCACGGCGGCGAAGGCGTCGGCCACGTATTCCACGTTGCGGCTGTTGAGGCCGGCCACGCACATGCGCCCCGATTGCACCAGGTAGACGGCGAACTCTTCCCGCAGGCGATCCACCTGGCTCGGGGTCAGCCCCGTGTAGCTGAACATGCCGCGCTGGCTGATGAAGTAGCCAAAGTCGCGGCCCGGCACCTTGGCGCAGAGCACCTCGAACAGCTGCTTGCGCATGGCCTTGATGCGGGTGCGCATCTCGGCCACTTCCTCGACCCACATGGCGTGCAGCTCGGGCTGGCTCATCACGGCCGCGGCGACCTGGCCGCCGTGGGTGGGGGGGCTGGAGTAGTTGCGGCGCACCGTGGCCTTCATCTGACCCAGCACCCGGCTCGCCTCTTCGGCGTCTTTGCAGATGACCGACAGGCCGCCGCAGCGCTCGCCGTAGAAGGAGAGGTTCTTGGAAAACGAGTTGCTGACGAAGAAGCTGACCCCGGCGGCCACCATGGCGCGGATGGCGTAGGCATCCTCTTCCAGCCCGTCACCGAAGCCCTGATAGGCGATGTCCATAAAGGGAATGAGCCCCTTGTCCACCACCAGCGCGATCACTTGGTCCCACTGGGCGCGGGAGAGATCCACCCCGGTCGGGTTGTGACAGCAGGGGTGCAGCAGCACTATGCTTTTCGCCGGCAGCTGGCCCAGGCAGTCGATCATGGCGTCGAACTGCACGCCGCCGCTGGCCGCATCGTAGTAGGGGTAGTCATGGACCCTGATGCCGGCCCCTTCGAACATCGCCTTGTGGTTGTCCCAGGTGGGATTGCTGACCCACACCTCGGAGCTCGGGAAGTAGCGCTTGAGCAGGTCGGCCCCGATCTTCAGGGCGCCCGAGCCGCCTATGGTCTGGATGGTGGCGATGCGGCCGGCTTTCACCGCCTCGTGATCGGCGCCAAACAGCAGGTGTTGCACGGCGGTGCGGTAGTTGGCGGCGCCTTCCATCGGCTGGTAGGGACGCGGCGCCGGGGCGCTCGCACGCTGGGCTTCGGCCTGCTGCACCGAGGGCAGCAGCGGAATGCGGCCCTGCTCGTCGTAATAGAGGCCTATCCCCAGGTTCACCTTCTGCTCACGGGTGTCTTTGTGGAAGGTCTCGACCAGGGTCAGTATGGGGTCGCCAGCATAGGCATCGACGTGTTCAAACATGGGGGGTCCTTGAGGTTGGCTGTCCAATTTCGCCGGCATGGGCCGGGGTTGACATCATGGCGTAATCTTTAGTTCCCCTCAAGTGATGAGAAATCCCCTCGGTGTGACAGCTATTGTCGCCTTGTGGCTATCCTGAGAGACGTGCCGGATCCATTTCTCCCACCGCCAGGAGGGCCGCCGACCGCTGCGGGAGGGTAGGATTTGTTCGGGTGCCGGTGCTATGATTGGCTCCTTGTGGCACCTTTCTGCACGGGACGGGCCGTCTGCTGGGGTAACGGTGTCACGAGATACAGTTGCATAATGAGACGATTACTATTGTCAATAGCCGGTCATGTCCGGCGCCTTCGCAATGACGCTGATGAGAAGTGACCCATTTTCGATGACCAGACGCACCGACATCCCCTCTTCTCCTTGGCTGGACTGGCAAGGACTGGGAGGCTGGAATATCTATTTCCTCTTCAAGCTGGCCTTGCTCTGGGCCGGGTACCTCAACTTTCATCCGCTGCCCAACCTAGTGTTTGCCTGCGCCCTGCTGTTGCCGCTGCGCAGGCCAGGCTTGCGCAGGGTGCGCCACTGGCTGGCGCTGCCGGCGGGGCTGGCCTTGCTCTATCACGACACCTGGTTGCCGGGCATCGACAGCATCATGAGCCAGGGCAGCCAGATCTTCTCCTTTACCCTGGATTACTGGTTCGACCTGCTGTCGCGCTTCATCAATTGGGAGATGGTGGGCGCCGCCTTCGTGATGATCTGCCTCTACCTGTTCCTGGCCCAGTGGCTGCGCTTCACCCCCTGGATAGTGATCGCCCTGCTCTGGTTGTGGTTGGTGCCCATCCTGGGCAACCCCTTCCATGGCCTGCTTTCGGCCGCGACGGCGCTCTCCTCCGGTGTCCAGGCAGAGCGCCAGGAGCCTGCCGCCGTGGAGGATGAGGCGCTGACGCTGCAACTGGAGCAGAGCGCCCCCCCCACCAATGAGAATCTGACCGCCTACCTCAACGACTTCTACAACGAGGAGAGGGGGCGCAGGGTCATCTTTCCCAGCGAATTGCCGGTACAGGCCACCCCCTTCGACGTGCTGATCATCAACATTTGCTCGCTGGCCTGGAGCGACGTGGAGGCGAGCGGCCTGGTCGAACACCCCGTGTGGCAGCATTTCGACCTGCGTTTCACCCACTTCAACTCGGCGACTTCCTACAGCGGCCCGGCCTCCATCCGTCTGCTGCGCGCCAGCTGTGGCCAGCCCAGCCATGAGGGGCTCTATGCGGTGGCACCACGTCAGTGCCTGTTGATGGAAAACCTCGCGACCCTCGGTTTCGAGAAACAGGTCGCCATGGATCACTCCGGATCCTTCGGCAACTACCTCAAGGACTTGAACGCCAATGCCGGGCTGGACGTGGCTCTCATGAACCAGCAGGGGCTGCCCCATGACATCGCCTCGTTCGATGGGGAGCCCATCTTCCGCGGCGATGCGCTGTTTGCGCGCTGGGTCGAGCAGCGGGCGCAAAGCGATGCCGTCCGCAACACCACCTTCTTCAATCTGATCGCCCTGCATGACGGCAACCGTTTCGCGGCCAGCAAGCAGATCGCCCCCTTCAAACCGCGCCTGAAGACCCTGCTCGATCAGCTGGATCACTTCATGAGCGAGCTGGAGTCCTCCGGCCGCAAGGTAGCGGTGATCCTGGTGCCGGAACACGGTGCGGCGTTGTCGGGGGATCGCATGCAGATGTCGGGGCTGCGGGATATTCCCAGCCCCACCATCACTCAGGTACCCGTGGGAGTGGCCCTGCTTGGCACCAAGGCCAAACATGAGCAGACCCGCATCATCGATGCGCCGAGCAGCTATCTGGCCATCTCGGAGCTGGTCTCCCGTCTGGTGAAAGGGGATCTGTTTGGCAGCGAGACCATCGACTGGCCCCGGTTGCTGCAGGGATTGCCACAGACGCAGGCCGTCTCTGAGAACAGTGGGTCCGTGGTGATCGAGTATCAGGACAAGTATCACATCCTGTTGGGCAAGGGGGACTGGGTTCCCTATCCCCAGTGAATTGCGAGGCCATGAGCGTGAAACAGCAACCGCAAACCCCAGGCGCGTCATTGGACGTCAGGGTCGAAGACTTCGCGGCAACCGATATCGAGCTGCTGCAGAAGACCTTCGGCGTGACGCTGCCCTACCATGACATCGCCCGCCAAGAGCATCTGGTGGCCCTGTGTCGTCGCTTCCCGCTGTTGGCGGAGCTGTCGGTCAAGGGGGTGGCATCATGATGAGAATTGGCTTGCAGGGGCTGCGCGATGGCGTGGGAACCAGTTCCATCGTGGCGGGTCTGGCCTATGCCGCCTGGCAACAGGGGGCCCGGGTGCTGGTGGTGGATCTCTGCCCGCAGGGGCAGCTGGGGCTGCACTTCGGCCTATCGTACGACACCCCCGGCGGCTGGAGCACCTTGCGCCGCCCCGATCAGGAGTGGCGCCAGGGACTGCATCACTGCCAGCATGGCCTGGATCTGCTGCTGCATGGTGGCGGAGAGGGGGCCTTCAACTGGCTGGAGCTGGTGGAGGGTTATGATCTGTTGCTGCTGGATCTGCCCCGGTCGTTGCAGGTGCCTCACCTCGATCGCCAGCTGACGGTGATCCATGCCGATGCCAATTGTCATGTACGTCTCTATCGGCACACATTCGCGCGGCAGGAGCAGCTGCTGGTCACCCAGTTTGCCAGCGGTCGGGCCCTGCAGCAGGACCTGCTGGAGCTCTGGCAGGATGGGGGCGCGCCCCTGCTCAGCATCCGGCTGCACCGGGATGAGGCCATGGCGGAGTCCCTGGCCGCCAAGCAGCCGGTCGGTCAATACCAGCCAGAGAGCCTGATCGCCAGTGAACTGGTGGCGCTGGCCCGCTGGTGTCTGGAGCCCGCATGAATGCCTTTCGCTGGTTGACGCCCCCCGCCGGACACTGGCTGCGGCTACGCTACCGCTGGCTGCGTCGGCGTGGGGCCTCGCGCCTTGGCGCCACAGGATTGACCCTGGCCTGGTTGCTGGCCTGGCTGCTGTTGCCGCTGGAGCGATCCAACTGGCAACTGGTGCTGGCCCATGGTCGCGAGCTGTTCCCCCACATGGATCGCCCCCGTTTCGGCGATCCGCTGCGGGGACTGCTGCAGGTTGTCTGGCTGCTGATCTGCCGTCCCGAGCCCAGACCCTTCCAGTGGCCCGCCTCCTGGCGTCGAGCCTGGCGCTGGGGCACCAGGGCGCTCTCCGAGCAGTTGCGCAAGCCCGAGGAGGTGGGGGTCGAGGTCGAACGGAAGGCGCCTCGCAGTGCTCGCTGGCAGAGCGTGCTGCTCTGCGTGGTGGCCGGCCTTTTCTCCCTGCTCTGCATCACCCAACCCTTCGATCTCGAGCAGCAGCTGGTATTCGTGCTGCTGCTGGCCGCCATGGCCTGGGTGCTGCGCGCCGTGCCGGGTCGTTATCCCATGCTGATGATGATGGTGCTCTCCCTCACCGTCTCCTGCCGCTACATCTGGTGGCGCTACACCTCCACCCTGGACTGGCTCGACCCCATGAGCCTGTTTTGCGGCATGTTGCTGCTGTTTGCCGAAACCTACGCCTGGGTGGTGCTGATCCTGGGTTACTGGCAGACCGCGTGGCCATTGCACCGCTCCCCCGCCCGGCTGCCGGACGATCCCGCCACCTGGCCGAGCGTGGATCTGATGATCCCCACCTACAACGAGGACCTCGCCATCGTCAAGGGCACCGTCTATGCGGCGCTGGCGCTGGACTGGCCCAGGGAGAAGCTCACCATCTGGCTGCTGGACGATGGCGGTCGCGAGGCGTTTCGCCAGTTTGCCGAGGAGGCCGGGATCCGCTACGTGGCCCGCACCACCCATGAGCACGCCAAGGCGGGCAACATCAACAACGCCCTGCGTCAGGCCAGCGGCGATCTGGTGGCCATCTTCGACTGCGACCACCTGCCGACCCGATCCTTCTTGCAGATGACGGTGGGCTGGTTCTTCAAGGATCCGAAGCTCGGGGTGGTTCAGACCCCGCACCACTTCTTCTCGGCCGATCCGTTCGAGCGCAACCTGAAGCGTTTTCGCAAGATGCCCAACGAAGGGGCGCTCTTCTACGGCCTGGTGCAAGATGGCAACGACATGTGGGATGCCACCTTCTTCTGCGGCTCCTGCGCCGTCATCAAGCGCTCGGCCCTCGACGAGATCGGCGGGATTGCGGTGGAGACGGTGACCGAGGATGCCCACACCTCCTTGCGGCTGCACCGGCTCGGCTATACCTCGGCCTACATTCGCATTCCCCAGGCGGCGGGGCTGGCGACCGAGAGCCTCTCCGCCCACATAGGCCAGCGTATCCGCTGGGCGCGCGGCATGGTGCAGATCTTGCGCCTCGACAACCCCTTGTTCGGCAAGGGGATGAACCTGGGCCAGCGGCTGTGCTACTTCAACGCCATGCTGCATTTCCTGTCGGGGATCCCGCGCCTCATCTTCCTGACCGCGCCGCTCGCCTTCCTGATCCTGCACGCCTACATCATCTATGCCCCGGCGGCGGCCATCGCGCTCTATATGCTGCCCCACATCTTCCACAGCGCCATCACCAACTCCCGCTTGCAGGGCAAGGTGCGCCACTCCTTCTGGGGTGAGGTCTACGAGACGGTGCTGGCCTGGTATATCGCCCGGCCGACCACGGTGGCCCTGTTCGCACCCCATAAGGGCACCTTCAACGTGACCGCCAAGGGGGGCCTGACCGAGGAAGTTTATTTGGACCTGGGGGTCTCCCGCCCCTATCTGGTGCTGATCCTGCTCAATCTGCTCGGCCTGGGTTTCGGTATCTGGCGCATCAACACCGGACTGGTGGACGAGGTGCCCACCGTGCTGCTCAGCATGCTCTGGACCCTCTACAACCTGACCATTCTGGGGGGGGCGCTGGCGGTGGCCTTCGAGTCGCGTCAGGTGCGCACCAACCCCAGGGTCGAGATGAGCTTGCCGGCCGCCATCATGCTCGCCGACGGCCATATCTATCCCTGCACCCTGAAGGACTACTCCAACGGCGGTGTGGGCATCGAGCTCGCCACCCGGCTGCCGCTGCAGGGCAAGGAGCAAGTCTGGCTGCTGCTGCACCATGGCCAGCGCGAGGCGGCCTTCCCGGCCAGGGTACAGCGCGCCTTTGGGGACAAGCTGGGGCTGGAGCTCGACCCCATGGACAAGGCGCAGCACATCGCCTTCATCCAGTGCACCTTCGCCCGCGCCGATACCTGGTCCCTGTGGCAGCAGCGGCTCGGCCAGGATCGCCCGCTCCACAGCCTGCTCGATATTACTCTGCTCGGCTGGAGCGCCTACTGGCGCCTGCTGCGCGATTCGCCGTTTGGCGGCATTTGCTTCGTTTGCGAGAGGCTGGGTCGCTGGCTGTTCTCGTTTGTTCCACGTCGCGTCTCACCGGATTTCCGGTATCAGGCTCCGACCTCACAGACAGTGAAAGGATGATGAAACCACAACGCTATCTAGTCCCTATCCTGCTGATGACCCAGTGTGCGGTCGCGGCCGAGCCGCAACTGGCCGCGCCTGATGTAGGACCGCTGCCGCCCTTTCCCGCACCGATCCGCACCCAGGCGCTGACCCTGGAGCAGCTGGCCGCCACCCCGGGCACCCTCTCCCTGAGCGGCGTGGTGCCGGATGGCCTGGCCGATTTCACCGTGCGCCGTGACGAGGTGGTCACCCGCGCCGACCTGGCCGTCGACTACACGCCGTCCCCCTCCCTGCTGCCGCTCATCTCCCAGCTCAAGGTCTATTTCAATGACGAGCTGATGGGGGTGACCGCCTTCAACCAGGAGCAGATGGGGCAGCTCAGTCAGGCCAGCTTCGCGCTGGATCCTCGCTACGCCAAGGACTTCAACCGCCTCAAGTTCAACTTCATCGGCCACTACCAGAAGGTGTGCGAGAACCCGGCCAGCGAGACGCTCTGGCTCAACGTCAACCGCGATAGCAAGTTGACGTTGCAACTACAGACGCTGCCGGTGCGCAACGAGCTCTCCTTCTTCCCCATGCCCTTCCTCGATAGCCAGGATCACGGCAAGCTGGAGCTGCCCATGGTGTTTGCCGGCCAGCCTTCCCTGACCGGGCAGCAGGCCGCGGCCGTGCTGGCCTCCTGGTTCGGGGTGCAGGCCCAGTGGCGCGGGCAGCACTTTCCGGTCGCCTTCAATCAGGTGCCGGAGCGCAACGGCGTGGTGTTCGCCACCAACGCGGCGCGCCCCGACTTCCTGGCGGATTACCCCGAGGTGAAGGGGCCGACCATCGACATGATCAGCGCCCCGGACAACCCCTATATCAAGCTGCTGCTGGTGCTGGGACGCAATGACGAGGATCTGCTGATGGCGAGCCGGGCCCTGGCCCAGGGCAATGTGCTGCTGCGCGGCCAGAGCGTGCGGGTCGAAGAGTTGAAGCCGCTGGCGCCGCGTCAGCCCTATGACGCGCCGAACTGGGTGCGTCTCGACCGGCCGGTGCGCCTCGGCGAACTCATTGACTACCCGAACCAGCTGCAGGCGACCGGCCGCAACCTGTGGCCCCTCAGCCTGACCCTGCGTCTGCCGCCGGATCTCTACATCATCGGCTCCCAGGGGCTGCGGCTGGATCTGAAGTATCACTACACCTCACCGACCAGCCGCGATGGTTCGCGGCTGGACGTCTCGATCAACGACCAGTTCATGAAGTCCTACTCGTTGCCGCCCGATGATATCCAGGGTGAGCAGCTGATCAGCCTGCCGCTGTGGCTGTTCGGGGATGGTGACGAGCGGGTGCTGCGCATGCCGGGTCTCAAGACGGGGCAGCCCAACCGCCTCGGCTTCGCCTTCGAGTACGCCCGGCAGTACATGGGGGGCAGTTCAGACGGCAGCTGCAACATGACCATGCCCACGGGCCAGCAGGTGCGCATCGATGACAACTCCACCATCGATGTCACCGGCTATCGGCACTTCCTCGAGATGCCCAACCTGCGCGCCTTCGCCGGCGCCGGCTTCCCGTTCAGCCGGATGGCCGATCTCTCCGAGACCCAGGTGGTGATGCCGGCCAGGCCGCTGCCGGCGCAGATCACCACCCTGCTCGATACGGCCGGTGCCATCGGTGCCGAGACCGGCTACCCGACCCTGGCGCTGCGGCTGGCCGACGACTGGACCAAGGTGCGGGACGCGGATCTCGATACCCTGTTGATCGGCTCGCTGCCCGCCGAGTTTCGTGGTGATGCCGAGCCCGACGCCCTGCTCGAGATGACCCGCAGCTGGGTCAACCAGCCGATGCAGCCCCTTGGCAACGAGTTCCTGCGCACCCTGGAGGATCGCAGAGCCGAGGCCCGGGTGGGGATGCGCGGCAACACCGCCATCGCGGCCATCCTCGGCTTGCAGTCACCGAGCCATGAGCAGCGCAGTCTGGTGGCCCTGCTGGCCGACAGCGGCAGCGGTGCCGACCTGCTCAACGAGGCGATGCAGACCCCGGCCCTGCGCGAACGAGTGGCGGGTTCGGTCGCCATCGTCCGTGAGTCCGGCGTGACCAGCCTGGATGTGGGCGAGCGTTATGAGGTCGGCAACCTGCCCTGGTGGGAGAAGCTGTGGCACCGTTTCGCCAATCATCCCGTCTACCTGGCCATGGTGGCCTTGGCCAGCATGTTGTTGCTGGGTTGGGGTCTGCGGGTTCTGCTGGCCGGCATCAGCCGCCGTCGCCTGAAGGAAGAGCAATAATGAACGCGATGAAAACCGTATCTGGTGGCCTGCTGCTGTGGGCCCTCTCCATGCTGCCGGCCATGGCCGGCTGCGATTGGCCCGAGTGGCAGCGCTTCAAACAGGACTACATCAGCGAGGATGGCCGGGTCATCGACCCGGCGGGCGGCAAACGGATCACCACCTCGGAGGGGCAGAGTTACGGCCTCTTCTTCGCCCTGGTCAATCACGACAAAGAGACCTTCGATCGGCTGCTGCAGTGGACCGAGATCCAGCTCTCACGCGGCGATCTGACCGGTTTCCTGCCGGCCTGGCAGTGGGGTGAGCGTTCCGATGGCAGCTGGGGCGTGCAGGATGACAACAGCGCCTCCGATTCAGACATGTGGATTGCCTACAGCCTGCTCGAGGCCGGCCGCCTGTGGGACAATCACAGCTACGAATCCATCGGCACCCTGCTGCTGCGTCGGGTCGCCCGTGAAGAGGTGGCCAGGCTGCCCGGGCTGGGGCCCATCGCCCTGCCGGGTCCGCGCGGCTTCGCCGGCGAGGGGCGCTGGACGCTGAACCCCAGCTATCTGCCGCCCCAGTTGCTGGCCCGCTTCGAGCCCATGTTCGGCCCCTGGAAGGAGATGCGGGCCCTGCTGCCCCGCTTCCTGATGGAGAGTGCGCCGCAGGGGTTTGCCCCCGACTGGATCGACTGGAGCGACACCGCCGGCTGGCAGGTCAGCGAAGGGAAGGGGACAGTGGGGGGCTATGACGCCATCCGGGTCTATCTGTGGCTCGGCATGCTGAGCGATGAGGATCCGGCCAAGGCGGCGCTGCTGCAACATTACGCGCCTATGCGTACCCTGCTGGCCGAGGGCAAGGTGCCTGAGAAGGTCGATACCCAGACGGGCCAGGTCAGCAGCTGGGGTGGCGCCGGTTTCGCCGCCGCCCTGCTCCCCCTGATGCAGGGGCAACCGGGGCTGGAGACGCTGCGTGAGCAGGTGAGCCAGCAAGGCATGGATGCCGATGCCTACTATGGCAGTGTGCTGACCCTGTTCGGGTCTGGCTGGGATCAAGGACGCTATCGTTTCGCCGCCGACGGTACCCTGGTGCCGAATTGGAACGCAACATGCCAAGACGCACACTGACCGCCAGCCTGCTGCTTGGCGTATTGCTGACCGGCCTTCCCGCCCATGGCGCGGTGGAGCCGGTGAGCTGGCTGCTGGAGCAGATCCGCATTGGCGAGGCGACCGGTCGTGAGGATCTGGTCAGCAACTCCCTCTATTCCCTCTCCCTCATCGACGAGGCCCACCCCGAGCTGCTGGCCGCCCAGGCCAGGCTGGCCCTGCGCCAGGGCAAGGTGGAGGAGGCCAAGCGGCTGCTGGCCCAGCTCGGCCAGGTGGCGCCAGACTCGCTGCTCTATCGGCAGGGGATGGCCAATCTGGCGCTCAATGAGCCTGCCAAGCGCCAGCAGTTGCAGCAGGCTCGTCTGTTTGTCAGTGCCGGCCGTCTGGAGGAAGCGCTGACCCTCTATCGGGGGCTCTTTGCCGATGGTCAGCCACCCAATCTCGAGGTGGCGGTCGAATATGCCCTGCTGCAAGCCAGGATCCCCGCCCAGCATGCCAGGGGGATGATGGCGCTGCAGGCGCTGGAACGGCAGTACCCCGGTCAATCCGGGGTGCGTGCCGGTCTGGCACGCCACCTGCTCAATGATGGGCGCAGCCAGGAGGCGTTTACCATCCTGGGCAAGATGGCGCAGAGCCCGGGCAGCCGGAGTGAGGCCTCTGACATCTGGCTGGCGGCCATCAAGTCGATGCCGGTCGGGCCGCAGAGCATCCAGGCCCTCGAGCAGTACATAGTTACGTTCGGTAGCGGAGATGAGGTCGATGAGGCCCAGACCCTGTTGGCCGATCATCAACGCCAGTGGGCGTCGCCGGCCTTCCGCGCCCGCCAGCAGGCGCTGGCGCGGCGCGAGAGCGGCAGCGCCTCGCTGTCCGAGCTGCGGCGTGCGGCCGCCCAGAACCCGGACGATATCGAGCTGATGGGGGCCCTCGGTCAGGCCTACTCCCGCAACAACCAGCGCGCACTGGCCATCGCCCAGTTCGAAAAGGTGCTGCGCCAGCCCGATGTCAGTGATCGTCAGAAGTGGCAGGGGCTGCTCGATACCAACCGCTACTGGCTGCTGCTCGAGCAGGCGGACAAGGCCCAGCAGAAGGGGGATCTTGCCCGCGCCCAGAGCCTCTATCAGCAGGCGGTGCGCCTCGATGGCCGTGAGCCGGAAGGGTGGCTCGGGGTGGGGGATGCCCAGCTCGCCCGCGGCAACAAGACAGAGGCCGAGCGCACCTATCGCAAGGTGCTCGCCCTCGCCCCCGGCAATGAGCGGGCCTTGCGTCGACTGTTTGATCTCTACCGGGAAGAGGATCTGGCCAAGGCGCTGGCCTTCATCGAGCAGACTCGCAGTCGCAACCTGGCTTCACTCGGCCACGACTTGAAGGCCGAACTGCTGCAACAGGAGGCCGACCTGCTGGAGCAGCAGGGGGATTTGGACGCCGCCCTGGCCAAGCGCCAGCAGGCGCTGGCCATGGCGCCGCAGGATGTCTGGCTGGCCTATCGCACCGCCAACCTGCTGGCGGCGACCGGCCATCCCGAGCAGGGCGAGAAGCTGCTGCGCGATCGCCTCGTCGCCACTTCGCGCGACACCACACTGCGTTACGCCACCGCGCTCTATCTGGCCGGGCAGGACAAGGACAGCGAGGCTCGTACCCTGCTGGCCGGTGAGCCTGCCAGTGGCTGGAGCGACGACATGCGCGAACTCGATGCCAGGCTGGCCCGTGGTGTCAGCTTCAACGAGGCGCGGCGGTTGCGCGCCGCAGGGGACGAGGCGGCGGCCGAGAGGCTGCTTGCCGAGCTGCTGCCAGATGAGCAGGCACTGCGGATGTTGGCCGAGTGGGCCCAGGAGCGGGGTGACTGGCAGGTGGCCGAGCAGCATTACCGCACCCTGCTGGTCAAGGATCCGGATGATCCGCAGACCCGCCTCGGCATGGCCGAGCTGCTGCTGGCCAAGGGGGATCGGGCGGGTGCGCGCGCCTATCTGCCGGCCTGGCCGGCTTCGCCGCTGCCGGCTGGCCAAGCCAACTTCTATCGGCAGGTTGCCAACCTCTACCATGAGCTGGGGGATGAGCAGACGGCGAGCGCCATCTTCGACGCCCTCTCGACCGAGGTGGCGCGCCAACCGGCTTCCGAGGCGTCGGCCCTGTTCTGGCGCGACGCCGCCCGTCAGCGCTTCGCGCAAGGGGA
The DNA here is from genome assembly GCF_054052445.1 of Aeromonas crassostreae. Lineage (NCBI taxonomy): Bacteria > Pseudomonadati > Pseudomonadota > Gammaproteobacteria > Aeromonadales > Aeromonadaceae > Aeromonas > Aeromonas crassostreae. The sequence goes on from NZ_JBSTYM010000007.1 coordinate 49,494, forward strand.
CAACGAGGGGGCGCTGGCGCTGGATCGCAAGGCGCTGACCGCCGCTGGGCTGGCGCCGGGCGAGGATATCGACGATGGCTCCCTGACCCGGTTCGGCCGCGCCCGTGACGGGGAGGGGTGGCTCGGCGCCGGGCTGCGCAGCGATCTCGACAAACACTACCGCCAGAGTCAGACCACGGTGTCGCTCGACAGCGATTACTGGGGCGACAAGGGCACGGGCGGGGTCTCGGATCTGCGCGCCCTGACCCAGATGCTGCAGCTCGATACCCCGCTGGTGGCGGGCCGCGCCTTCGGTCGTCTGGAGTGGGTGCACCTGGATGCCGGGACGCTGCCGGATGCCCCCTATCGGGAGAAGTTTGGCACCTGCGACCAGCGTGATTGCTACGGCGAACGGCAACAGAGGAGCGACGGCGTCACGCTGGCGGCCGGCTGGGCCAACGAACGCGTCGCCTTCGATCTCGGTACCACCCCGCTTGGCTTTGAGGTGGTTGACTGGGTCGGCGGTGCCAGCGTCAAGAGCGATTGGCACGATTTTGGTTTTACCTTTACGGCCTCGCGCCGGCCGGTCAGCAGTTCGCTGCTCTCCTATGCCGGCACCGTCGATCCCGGCACCGGCATCCGTTGGGGCGGGGTCAGGGCCAATGGTGTGCGCGTCGATGCCAGTCACGATCTGGGGGGGGCCGTCGGCTACTGGGGCAGCCTGCAACAGCATCTGCTGACCGGCAAGAATGTCGAGGACAACTGGCGTACCCGCCTGATGGGGGGCACCTACTACAAGGTGGTCAATGAGGAACATCGCCGGGTCAGCGTCGGCCTGAGCAGCATGTTGTGGCGCTTCGAGCACGATCTGAGCGCCTACACCCTGGGGCAGGGGGGCTACTACAGCCCGCAGCGCTACTTCTCGCTGGCGGTGCCGGTCAACTACCGGCAGCGAACCCCGGACTGGTCGTGGGAGCTGGGGGGCTCTGTCTCCTGGTCGGCCTCCAAAACCGATGACGGGTTGCGCTATCCGTTGCAGGGGTTGATCCCCGAGACACTGCCGGATCGGGATGCGCTGGAGGAGGGGAGCAGCAGCACCGGCTTCGGCTATACCCTCAACGCCCTGGTGGAGCATCGGCTGACCGAGCACTGGCGGGTCGGCGGGCGGGTCGACATCCAGCAGGCGGATGACTACGCGCCGAGCCACTTCCTGCTCTATCTGCGTTATACCTTCAAGCCGTGGCAGGGGGATCTCGACCTGCCGCCACAGCCGCTGACCCCTTACGCGGACTTCGATTGACCGCTGCGCCCGGCTTGCCCGGGCGCACTCATTTCAGATAGGAGCGCAGCACCCGCACCACCTGATCCAGATCTTCCAGCCGCTCGGCATGGGTGGCCTCCTCGGCGCCAAGGTGTTCGCGCATGTGCCCCTCCAGCACCTCCAACATCAGGCCGTTGACGGCGCCGCGAATGGCGGCGATCTGTTGCAGGATGGCGGCGCAGTCGGTCTCCTGTTCCAGGGCGCTCTCCAGGGCGCCTGTCTGTCCCTTGATGCGCCTGACCCGGGCCAGCAGCTTCTTCTTGTCGTGAATGGTGTGTGACATGCAGGATCCTCTCGCGCAATAAAACTATACTGGGGTATAGTATATCGCATCGTCGTCCTCAGGAGAAATCCATGTCATCCCTCGCCTCGTCTCACTGTCATCAAGCCATAGTGCACCAGGGGAATCCCCTGGCGGAACGCAAGACCCGCTGGGCCGTGCTGCTCACCGTCATCATGATGGTGGCGGAGATAAGCGGCGGCTGGTTCTACAACTCCATGGCGCTGCTGGCGGATGGCTGGCACATGAGCTCCCACGCCCTGGCGCTGGGTCTGTCGGTACTGGCCTATCGCGCTGCCCGTCATTTTGCCCGCGACCACAGATTCAGCTTCGGCACCTGGAAGATAGAGGTGCTGGGGGGCTTCACCAGCGCCCTGCTGCTGGTGGGGGTGGCCGGACTCATGCTGTTCGAATCGGTGGCCAGGTTGCTGGATCCCAGCCCCATCCACTATCAGCAGGCGATCGGCATCGCCCTGGTCGGCCTCTCGGTGAACCTGGCCTGCGCCTGGCTGCTCAGGGACGACCACGGTCATCACCATGGTCATGATCATCACCACAATCATCACCACGGTCATCATCACGACCACCAAGATGATCATGGTCACGACCAGGATCACCATCACGGCCATCAGGATCTCAATCTGCGCGCTGCCTATCTGCACGTGCTGGCGGATGCGGCCACCTCGGTGCTGGCCATCCTGGCGCTGGTGGGGGGCATGTTGTGGGGGGCCGACTGGCTGGATCCCCTGATGGGCATAGTGGGGGCCGTGCTGGTGGCGGTGTGGGCCTGGGGCCTGCTGCGCGACACCGGGCGGGTGCTGCTGGATGCGGAGATGGACGCTCCCCTGGTGGCGGAGATCCGCGAGCTGATAGCCGAGCTGCCGGATACCGAGATCCGCGACCTGCATGTCTGGCGGGTGGGTCAGGTGCAGTATGCCTGCGTGCTCTCCCTGCTGATGGCGGCCCCGGTGCCTGCCCAGCAGATCCGCGAGCGGCTCGCCATCCACGAGGAGCTGGTGCACGTCACCATCGAAATTGCCCGGCCATGAATGCGTGACCCGCACGCCATGCCATGAGGAGGGCGACCCGGCTCGTCGCTCGCCTCAGGAATGCTTGCCCTCTTCCTCGTGCGGTTGCTGCTGCCAGATGGCCCCCAGCAACAACTTGAGCAGCAGCTCGGGCGGGTTGTCCAGCAAGCGGCCAGACTCCAGCAGCAGATGGCCATCGGCGCGAAAGCCCAGGCTGGCGTGCCGTATCTCCCCTTCTCCCATCACCTGGATGAGACCCTGCAGGGCGCCCCGCTCCCCCGGCTGGCAACGCAGCCTCAGCTCCCGCGGCTCCCCCAACAGGGTGAAGGCGCGGCTCATGGGGGGCGTCTCCTCATAGTCTGGCCAGCTGAAGAAGTGATACTGCTCGGCGAGCGCCCCGCCCTGCTGGCAGAATTGGTCAAACAGCTGGCCGATGGCCAGATACTCCCGATCCAGCCGCCTGGCCTGTTCGTCGATGGATTTCATCCGTTTCTCCCCGCGCTGTTCCCGATCCGTCCCTGCACCCACCCGATAACCGGGTCCTTGACCGGTATGAACCGGTTCGGCTGGTGAGTCTGTGAGCCCGATCCAATTTCTGTTATGAAAACGTTATCTTGTTGAAAGTGTATGGTTTTTATGCACAACCGCTCACATTTAGCCCTTGAGTCGCTGATTAATATGGACCGGCTCGGCACCGACCGGGCCTGAACGTCTCGACCCTCGGGACTCACACAGCGGGAATAATAAAAATATGGATATGAAGATGACCAAGGTGGCGCTGGTAACGGCCTCACTGCTCGCCCTATTGTCCGGCTGCAACGGCAGCGGATCTGACGACAACGACAGCAGCGCCGACCCTGTGGCGCGTCTGCCGCAGGTGGATCCGCCCAAGGAGTTGCTGGTGGCTGGCCCGAATGAAGCTGTCGTCGCCCTGGTGGATACCCAGACGGCGGCGGCGCGCGGGGCCACCGGCCCCTTCGCCAACCACAGCCTGCATCTGTGGAACAACGATGCCTGCAACGCGACCGCCGACAGCGGCCTCAATACCGGTTGGGATGACGGCAGCAAGACCCCGGCGGAGGCTGACAGTTTCGGCCCGGCCTGGGTGGTGCCGCTTTCCAAGATGGAGGGCTGCATCAACTTCATCGCGCGCAACGGTGATCTGGCCAATCTGACCGGCGCCGACATGAAGGTCATCTTCAGCGAGCACCCGGATCGCACCGTGGCCATCGTCGCGGGCAAGAACGAGATCTTCGGCAGCCGGGCCGAAGCCTTCACCGCCGCCTTCGGTGTGGCGGGGGCCAGCGCCCACCTCATCGACGACAACACCCTGATCTGGCAAGGGGGCAAGGACAAGCCCCATGTGCGCCTCTACTACACAGAGTCCGGCACCATCAGCGCCAATGGCGAAGGGGTATTCGACTTCCCCTACCTCAAGCTGACCCCGACCAGCCTGACGGCGGAGCAGCAGGCCAAGTACCCCCATCTCAAGGATGCCGCCGCCTTCGCCCTGCCGGCCGGGAAAGATCTCAAGCCCCTGCTCAAGGGGGAACTGGTGGCCATCGGCACCGATGCCGACGGCATCCTGCAGGGGGCCACCCTGGTGCAGAGCGCCGGTGCCCTCGATGCCCTCTACGCCGATGCCGCCACCCAGCTCGACTACGGCGCCATCATGGAGGGGGGCAACGTCACCTTCCGGCTCTGGGCGCCGACCGCCAAGTCGGTCAAGCTGGCGCTGTTCGACGAGCAGCACAAGCCTCTCGGCGAGCGCGCCATGGTGCTGGACGGCGCCAGTGGCAGCTGGAGCCTGCTGGGGGGCAGCGATCTCGTCGGCAAGTACTATCGCTATGCCATCGAGGTCTATCATCCGCTCAGCCGCAAGCTGGAATCCTACCAGGTGACCGACCCTTACTCCCTGAGCCTGGCGATGAACTCGGAGTTCAGCCAGGTGGTGGATCTCGACGATCCGGCCCTCAAACCCGAGGGCTGGGACGGCCTCAAGGCGCCCCACAGCCAGCAGAACCCCGCCGACATCGTCATCTATGAGGCCCATGTGCGAGACCTCACCGGCAATGACGAATCCACGCCCCCCGAGCACAGGGGCAAGTTCCTCGGGCTGACCGACAGCGACAGCGTACCCGTCACCCACCTCAAATCCCTGGCCAAGAGCGGCGTCAGCCACCTGCACCTGCTGCCCATCTTCGATATCGCCACCGTCAACGAGGATCCGGCCAAGGTGGCCAACATCGACGACGACTTCAGCAAGCTGTGCGAGGTCAATGCCGAGGTCAAGAACTCCAAGTTTGCCAGCCACTGCGGCGGCGGTGAGACCATTGCGGCGGTGCTGGCGGATCTGCAAGCCAGCGACAGCAAGGATAACCCTGTGGTGCAGGAGCTGTATGGCTATCTGCGCGGGGTGGACTCCTTCAACTGGGGTTATGACCCCTACCACTACACGGCGCCGGAAGGCTCCTACGCTACCGATGCCGAGGGCAGCCAGCGCATCCTGGAGCTGCGCGAGATGGTCAAGGCCATCAAGCAGGACATCGGCATGAACCTGGTGATGGACGTGGTCTACAACCACACCAACGAGGCGGGTCTGGGTTCCAAGTCGGTGCTCGACAAGATAGTGCCCTGGTACTACCAGCGCCTCAATCCCGAGACGGGCTCGGTCGAGAACTCCACCTGCTGCTCCAACACGGCGCCCGAACACGCCATGTTCGCCAAGCTGATGGATGACTCCCTGGTGACCTGGGCGCGGGACTACAAGATAGATGCGTTCCGCTTCGATCTCATGGGTCACCACCCGAAAGATCAGATGGTGCAGGCCCTGGCCGCGGTGAAACAGGTCAACCCCGAGGTCTATTTCTACGGCGAGGGTTGGAACTTCGGCGAGGTGCAGGATGACAAGCGCTTCGTGCAGGCGACCCAGAAACACCTGGCCGGCACCGGCATCGGCTCCTTCTCCGATCGGCTGCGGGACGCGGTGCGCGGCGGCAGTCCGTTCGATGGCGACGAAGCCATTCGCAAGACCCAGGGCTTTGGCAACGGCGCCCTGGTGGATGCCAACGAGCTGGATGGCGTCGATCTCGCCACCGCCCTGCACCAGTCCGATCTGGTGCGCCTCGGCATGGCCGGCAACCTCAAGGAGTTCGTGCTGACCGACAAGGACGGCATTCCGAAGAAGGGCGCCGACATCGACTACAACGGCCAGGCCGCCGGTTATGCCCAGGATCCGGTCGAAGTGCAGAACTATGTCTCCAAGCACGACAACCAGACCCTGTTTGACATCAACGTCTACAAGGCGCCGGTGGGGGCCGACCTGGTGCGGATGCAGGGGGTGTCGCTCGCAACCGCCATGCTGGGGCAGGGCATTCCCTTCACCCATGCGGGCAGCGAGCTGTTGCGCTCCAAGTCCATGGAGCGGGACAGCTATGACTCCGGCGACTGGTACAACCGGGTCGATTACGGCTTGAGTGACAATAATTTCGACCAAGGGATGCCGCGCAAGGACAAGGATGGCGACAACTACCCGCTGATCGATCTGGTGCTCGGCAAGCACGCCCAGCCGGGGCCGGCCGAGATGGCGCAGATGGTGAGCTTCTACCAGGAACTGGCCGAGTTGCGTCAATCCTCCCGTCTGCTGCGTCTGGGCAGCGGGTCTGAGGTGATCAAGCGGGTCGATTTTCGCAATACCGGGCCGGATCAGACTCCGGGTCTCATCGTGATGAGCGTGGATGACGGTGTGGGGGCAGGCGCGGATCTGGATACGGCCATCGACGGCCTGGTGGTGATGATCAACGCCACCAATGGGCCCCAGCGCATCGGCGATTTCCGTGACGGCAAGGATCAGCCCATCGATCTCTCCGGCATGGTATTGAGCTCGGCCCATCGCGGGAGTGACAGCATCGCCAGTGGCGCCGCCGTGGATGGGGACCAGCTGACCCTGGGGGCCTGGTCTGCCGCCGTGTTCGTCAAGCCCCAGAGTGGCGCCCAGGGCGCGGGTCTGCCGGTGGGCAAGAAGACGGATCTCAGCACTGTGCCGCCGTTTGGCAACACGGCCGTCTATCTGAAGGGGCTGCTCGGCGAATGGGGCGAGGTCAATCAGATGCTCTTCACTGGCAACTTCATGTACGAGTTCACCGCCCAGGTGGCGGCGGATCAGCTGGGGAACACCGAGGTCAAGATTGCGGACGCCAGCTGGGGGCCGGTCAACTACGGCACCTGCAACGCCGGTGACAAGCTGGTGGTAGGCACGCCGCTGACCCTGTGCGCCGGTGGTTCAACCGGTAACGTCGGGTTGGCGCTGGACAAGGCGGGCAGTTACCAGTTCGTCTTCACCGCCATGAGCAAGGACAAACCCACTCTGAGCGTCAGCTTCACCGCGCCTACCCCATAAGCAAAGCGATAGCGCCTCCGGGCTGGCTCGGCAGCCCGGGGTTGAATTCCACCTTGCCAAGGGTGGGATAACGCCGAGAGAGTAAGCAAAGCGCGACTGCCAACCGGCAGCCGCGCTTTTTTATTGCAGGTGCAGGGGAAGGGAAAGAGAAAGAGAGAAGCCGTCACCCGAGGTGACGGCTTTGTGTTGCTGGCTGAACCTCAGCGCCTGCGCAGCAGGCGCAGGGCGTTGGCCGTCACCAGGGCGGTGGCGCCGGTATCGGCCAGCACGGCAATCCACAGACCCGTGATGCCGAGCAGGCTGGTGACCAGGAAGATGGCCTTGAGCCCCAGCGCCAGGGCGATGTTCTGGTGGATATTGGCGAGCGCCGCGCGGGACAGCCGGATCATGGCGGCCAGGCCACCGAGCTGGTTGTGGGTCAGGGCCGCATCGGCGGTCTCGAGCGCCACGTCGGTGCCGCCTCCCATGGCGATGCCGATGCTGGCTCGCTTCATGGCGGGGGCGTCGTTGATGCCATCTCCTATCATGGCCACCTTCTGCTGTTCGGCCAGCTTGGCAATCTCTTCCACCTTGCCCTCAGGCAGCAGGCCGGCGCGCCACTCCATGCCGAGCTCGTTGGCGATCGCCTCGGCGGCGTTGGGGTTGTCCCCGGTCAGCATGATGCTGCTCAGTCCCAGCCCCTTGAGCTCCGCCAAGGCGGCTGCCGCTTCGGGCCGGATCTGATCCCGCAGGGCCAGCAGGGCAGCCGGCGCTGCGCACGGCTGACCGAGCACCACCACCGTCTTGCCCTGGCGCTCCAGGGTGGCGACCTGGGCCCGTGTTGCGTCATCCAGAGTGGTGACCCGGCTCGGGGCCAGCAGTTGCCAGAGGGCGCCGTCGATGTGCCCCTCCACCCCCATGCCGGGCAGGGCGCGCAGATCCCGGGCGTTGGCCAGGGTCAGCCCCTGCTCGCTCGCGGCAGCCACCACGGCGCGGGCCAGGGGGTGGTGGGAGCCCTGTTCTATGGCGGCTGCCAGGGCCAGCAGCGTGTCCTGTGGCCGGCCATCCAGGCTTGTCAGCTCGGTCAGTTGCGGTTGGCCCAGGGTCAGGGTGCCTGTCTTGTCAAAGGCGACGGTATCGATGTGGGCGAGGCGCTCCAGCGCGGCGCCCCCCTTGATCAATGCCCCTTGCCGGGTGGCCGCCGCCAGCGCCGAGGTGACCGCCGCCGGGGTAGAGATCACCAGGGCGCAGGGGCAACCGATGAGCAGCAGCGCCAGGGCCCGGTAGATCCACTCGTCCCAGCCCTGGCCGAAGGCGAGCGGGGGCACCAGCATCACCAGCAGGGCGACCAGCATCATGGCCGGGGTGTACCAGCGGCTGAAGCGGTCGATGAAGCGCTCTATGGGGGCGCGCTGGCTCTCGGCCTCCTCGATGAGGTGCAGGATGCGGTCGATGGCATTGTTGCCGGGCTCTGAGACCACCTCGAGGCGCAGCACCCGATCCGCCGCCAGACTGCCGGCGGGCACCTTGTCACCCTGGCGGCGCTCCACCGGGATGGACTCGCCGGTCAGGGCGCTCTCGTCAAAGGCCCCGAGGGGGTCGAGCAGACGGGCGTCGGCTGGCAGACGGGCGCCGGGGGCGATTTCGATGATGTCGCCCGGGCGCAGCGCGTCGGCGGCCACCTCTTCCCGTATTTCACCTTCTGCGGTGGTACGAATGCGCAGCGCCTTGTCGGGCACCAGGGCCATCAGGGCGGTGACCCCGGCGCGGGCACGGCCGGCGGCGTAGGCCTCCAGTTGTTCCCCCAGCATGAAGAGCAGCAGCACCATGGCCGCCTCGGCGGTCTCCCCGAGGAAGAGGGCGCCGAGCGCCGCCACCGTCATCAGGGTCTCGATGGCGAAGGGGGAGCCGCTTCTGGTCAATGCCCAGGCCTTGCGGGCGACGGGCCAGAGCCCCCAGAGGGTGGCCAGGGTAAAGAGCGGCTGGCCTAGCTGGCTCGGCAGCAGGGCGGCCACCAACATCAGGGCGGCGAGCGACAGGGGTTGCCCATACTTGCCAAACAGGTTGCCCAGTGTCGTCAGCCAGGGGATGCGATGCTTGTCATCGGCGGCCTTGGCACTGGCCTCGCCCTTGAGCCGGAAGCCAGCGGCCAGCACGGCGGCGGTGACGGGGTCGGGGGAGAGGCCGGGGGCGAGATCCACCACCAGCTTCTCGGTGGCAAACAGCACCCGCGCCTGGGTGACGCCCTCCACCCGGCTGACGGCCGTCTCTATCTTGCGGGCGCAGCTGGGGCAATCCATCCCCAGCACCTGCCAGCTGTGGCGGCGGCTGTCCCGGGTCGGGGAGGGCAGGGGACCGTCGGCCGCCTTTCCATGGGGGTGATGGTCATGGCCGTGAGGGTGAGCCGGCTCGGCGTCACGACCCCTGGGGGGGTCTTCATCCCGGGAGCCCTCGTCGCCCCCCTGCGCCTGGTGATCCTGGGGCGCCGGGCTGGCACAGTCACTGGCCTGGGCCTTGTTGTCACAGCAGTGGCTGTCGTGCTCGTGCCGATGGGGGGCGGCCTTGTCGATGGCCTTGATGGGGGCGGCATGGGAATGGCTGCAGCAGGATTTGCTCATGATGAGTCCCTCTTGAGTGGATCCCGCCCCTGCGGGATCGCCTATGTCTGAGGCCAGTGTAAACCTTGGTGTTAAGTCCAAGGTCAAGCCCCTCTTTGCACCATCTCAGCGGGACGGGCGAGACAGGGCGGCAACAAATCCCTCTTGTTAGCGGGTGTTTGTCCCCCGCCGCTGGGCCTATACTGGGAACCCTGGATCCCCCATCGATAATCAAGGACCTAACATGAGCAATACCGTCACCCTGCAAGGCAACCCCGTCTCCGTCTCCGGCCACTTCCCCGTTGCCGGTGAGCAGGCCAAGCCCTTCTCCCTGGTTGCTGGCGATCTGTCCGATGCGACCCTGGCGACCTTCGCCGGCAAGCGCAAGATCCTGAACATCTTCCCGAGCGTCGATACCCCGACCTGCGCCACCTCCGTGCGCAAGTTCAACGAGCAGGCCAGCGCCCTGAACAACACTGTGGTGCTGTGCATCTCCGCCGATCTGCCGTTCGCCCAGGCCCGCTTCTGCGGCGCCGAAGGCCTGGACAAGGTGGTGAACCTCTCCACCCTGCGTGGCGTCTCCTTCCTGCAGGACTACGGCGTGGCCTTCTCCTCCGGTCCCCTGGTGGGCCTGGCTGCCCGTGCCATCGTGGTGCTGGATGAAAACGACAAGGTGCTGCACAGCGAGCTGGTGGCCGAAGTGGCCGACGAGCCGAACTACGCCGCCGCCCTGGCCGCCCTGTAAGTTTCGTCTTGCCCTGATTGCCGACGGCCTGCCGATGCAGGCCGTTTTTATTTCAGGCGCCGCGGCCTTTTACTTATGGGGTGGCGCTGGCTAGACTTCGCCTCCCACTTCTTCTTGCCGCGTAGCACCATGACCTTTGACGAACTCTCCCTGGCTCCCGCCCTGCTGGTCGCCTTGCCGGCCGAACTGCACACCCCGACCCGCATCCAGCAGCTGGCCATTCCGGCGGCGCTGACGGGCCAGGATCTGCTGGCCCTGGCCCAGACCGGCAGCGGCAAGACACTGGCCTTCGGCCTGCCGCTGTTGCAGGGGCTGGATGGGGCCTCCGACCGGGTGCAGGGGCTGGTGTTGGTGCCGACCCGGGAGCTGGCGACCCAGGTGAGCGCCGCGCTGCTGGGCGGTGCCGAGGCGCTGGGGCTGCGTCTCCTGACCCTGTGCGGCGGCGTGCCCCAGGTGCAGCAAGAGGCAGAGCTGGCCCTGGGGCCCCAGCTGCTGGTGGCGACCCCGGGGCGGCTGCGGGACCTGCTGGCCCAGCGGCTGCTGGGACTGAGCCACCTGCGCGCCCTGGTGCTGGATGAGGCGGATCGCCTGCTGGAGATGGGCTTCTGGCCCGATATCCAGTGGCTGTTGAACGCCATGCCGACCGAGCGGCAGACCCTGCTGTTCTCCGCCACCCTGCCAACCGAGCTCGAGACCCTGGCCACCGAGCTGCTGAAGGATCCGGTGCGCATCGAGGCAAATCCCCTCAACAGCCTGGTGAGCGAGATCGAGGAGCGGCTCCATCTGGTCAACAAGAGCAGCAAGGTGCCGGCGCTCATCAGCCTGCTCAAGGCGCAGGCCTGGCCCCAGGTGCTGGTGTTTATCAGCGCCAGGGACGATGCCGACGCCGTGGCCAGAAAGCTCGCCAAGGCGGGCATAGCGGTGGCGGCCCTGCACGGCGAGAAGGAACAAGGGGTGCGGGAGCAGGCGCTTGCCGATTTCAAGGCGGGCAAGGTGCGGGTGCTGGTGGCCACGGATCTGATGGCGCGCGGCATCCACGTGGAGGCGCTGCCCGTGGTGATCAACCTGGACTTGCCCGCCAATGCCCCCGTCTATGTGCATCGCATCGGCCGCACCGCCCGCGCCGGGCAGAGAGGCCTCGCCCTCTCCCTGGTCTGCCATGGGGAGGCCGAGACCCTCGCCGCCATCCGCACCCTGACCGGTCGCGCCCTGCCTCTGGCCGAGCTTGAAGGCTTCCCGGTCACCGACCAGCCTGCGAGCGGGGAGGGCAAGCGCCCCCCGCGGGACAAGCAGGCGAATCGCCGCACCCAGGCCAAGCGCAGCGTCAAGCAGTTCAAGGGCAAGTAACCCAGGGTACTCCAAGCAGGTTTGCTCGGTGACCCGTCAGGCTGCGCGCGCCGCAGCCAGGCCAAGGGCCGCGTCATAGGGAGCAGGGGTCGCCATCAAGACAGGGGCAGAGGGCGCCGGGGATCAGCGGTTGGCCAGGGGGTAGGTGAACAGGGCCAGGTGGGCGAAGTTGAACAGGAAATGGAGGACGATGGCGACGGCGAGGCGGCCACTCAGCTGGAACGCCAGACCGTAGCAGGCCCCCGCCAGGGCGGCAAACAGCATCAGCAGCGGGCCACCGGCCAAGTGCGCGGCGCCAAACAGCAGGCTGGCGACCAGCACGCCGAGCCAAACCCGGCTGCGTGCCGCTATCCCCTGCTGGATCAGGCCGCGAAACAGCGCCTCTTCCGCCACGCAGGTGAACAGCAGGTTGTTGAACGCGAACAGCCACCACCAGTGGGGCAGCCCCACTTCGGGCTTGAGGGCCCCCAGTTGCCAGGCGGTGATCAGCAGGGCCGCCAGCGGCAGGGCGAGCAGAGTCAGGGGACGCCAGCGAACCGCGCCGCCCGGGCCGAGCAGGCCGGGGAAGGCCAGCAGCAGGGCGAAGAAGATGAGCGGCTTGTCCAGATTGAGGTAGAGGGTGAAGGGGACGCTGGCGGGGCCGGCCAGTACTCGATCCAGCACCTTGAGATTGGCAAAGCCGGGCACCAGATGCAGCATCAGGGCCAGGGACCAGGCCACGACCAGTGCCAGTGCAGGGCCGCGCCAGGGGGAGGGTAGGGCAGGGGTGCGCCAGGCCAGCACCAGGCCCGCCAGGGTAAACAGCAGGGCCGGGGGCGTGATGTGTTCCAGCCAGAGGGCCAGCAGCAGCGATACCCCCAGCAGCATGAGGCCGGGCAGGCGCTGGCGGACGAGGCAGAGCAGCACGGCCAGCCCCAGGGCGCCCCAGATGAGAGTGTCAGGTAGTGGCAGCATTGAGTCTCCTTGTGCGAGGGGCGCACCTTAGCGATCCTTCGCCCCCGGCACAAGGCGGGAGGAACTGGTCGGATCCCTTTTCGCCTCTCGTCTGCTCCCGGCGGCGCGCGCCGGGCAATAAAAAGCCGGAGCTGAGGCTCCGGCTTTGGGATCGGGTCTGGCTCGCGAGGAGCCTGGCGATGGTATCGGCCCGCCCGGAGGCTTATCGGCCGGACTCGGCGATGACCCGGGCGATGGTATCGATGCGCTTGCAGGCTACCGGTTCGTCCAGGTGCTTATGGCCCGGAGGCTTATCGGCCGGACTCGGCGATGACCCGGGCGATGATGTCGGCACGCTTGCTGGCTTCCAGCTCCCCCAGGGCGATGAGGCCGGCCTTGAAGATGACGTTCTTCGGCAGGCTGACATCGTCCAGGGTGGTGATGGCTTCGACGTGCAGGCCGTTGAGGCGGCTGGCATCGCGCGGGCTCAGGTTCACCTGGGTGTTCATCACCTGCTTGCCCTTCTTCTTGGCAGGCACGGCGGCTTTCTGGCTGGATTCCTGTTCTTCGTCTTCCGGCAGTTCGTCGTCAAAATCGTAAATGGACATGGTCAATCCTGTTGGTTGCGATGGGCACTGGGCCCGAAATGTGTCAGCCCATATCCTCGTTGCGGATAAAGGCACGCCAGGAGGTCAGTACCTGGGCAAAGTCTTCCAGCCCGCACATGGCCAGCTGTTCATCATCGTAGTAGGCGAGATCGTCGAGATCCTCATCCAACGCTATGTTGAGCACGTTGGCCTTGACCTCGGCCTCTTCTACCGTCAGCAGCAGCGAATAGTCGCCCCCCAGCAGCCTGTACTCCGCCAGGCTGCGATTGGATAGCTGGTCGATGACACCGAACAGCTCGTCGAGCTTCTCCTCGTCCTTGCCCACCTCGTCGATCAGCCACTGGCCGATGGCCTCATGGCCCATGGAGAAGCGGGCGCGATAGCCACCGAAGGGATCGCGGCGAAATTCATAATCCATAGAGGTGTTCTCGCGGCTGGATGCCCGCTCGACAGGAGCGGGCTCCCCAGGGGACGGCGCGGATACCGATTCCGGCGTCACTTGGAGTAAAGTGGCCTATTCTAGCGATCCCCTCCTCGCTTGTCTTGATGATGTGACGCTCAGTGTGGCGAGGCGAACAGGGGACGCGTCACAGGAGTCCAATGTGCAGCTCAATGAACAGCTCGCCAGGCAGATAGTGAACCGGGCGATGAAGATACTGTCGTTCTCGGTGAACGTCATGGACGAACGGGGGCTTATCATCGCCTCCGGCAACCCGGAGCGGCTCCATCAGCGCCATGAGGGGGCCGTGCTGGCCCTGACCGAGAACCGGGTGGTGGAGATAAGCGAGGCCACCGCCCGGGAGCTCAAGGGGGTGAGGCCCGGCATCAACCTGCCCATCGCCTATCAGGGGGATCTGCTCGGGGTCATCGGCATCTCGGGGGATCCGGACATAGTGCGTGCCTACGCCGAGCTGGTGCGGATGACTGCCGAGCTCATCCTGGAGCAGGCGGCGCTCACCGAGCAGCTGCAATGGGACAAGCGCCACAAGGAGGAGCTGGTGTTGCAGCTCATCCGCGGCGAGGGGCGGGTGGATCGGCTGCAACAGGCGGCCCGCTTCCTCGGGCTGGACCTCGCCCAGCCCAGGGTGGTGGCCGTGCTGGCGCTGGAGGAGGCCGAGCCCGCCCGCCTGCGGGAGCTGGTGGAGCTGCTGGAAAATCCGCAGCGGGACAACCTGGTGGCCATCAACGGCCTGGACGAGATAGTGGTGCTCAAGCCGGCCCAGCTGGAGCAGGGAGTCTGGCAATCGTCCCAGGAGCGCAGCCGCATCCGGCAGCTGCTGGCCCGCATCCCCCACTTCAAGGTGCGTATCGGGGTGGGTGATTACTTCGCCGGGATCGAAGGGCTGGCGCTCTCCTACCAGACGGCGCGGGATACCCTGCGCCGTGGCATGGGCCAGGCGCCGCGCAAGCAGGTCTACTTCTTCGAGGATTACCGTCTGCCGGTGCTGCTCGGCAGCCTGGCGGACTCCTGGCAGGCGGATCAGCTGCGGGCGCCGCTGCAAAAACTGGCGCAGGCGGACAGCAAGGGGGTGCTGCAAAAGACGCTGCGCCACTATTTCTTGCAAGATTGTGATCTGCATCCCTGCGCCGAGGCGCTCTTCATCCACCCCAATACCCTGCGCTATCGACTGAGCCGGATAGAACAGATAACTGGGTTGTATTTCAACAAGTTAGACGACAAGTTCCTGCTCTATCTCGGGCTCAATCTCGGCGACTGACTTGTCTGTTCAGACAAAAAACCATCCTTTCACAGCTGGTTTTTTTGGCATTTATTACAAAGCTTTCCCGCGCCGGATCCCGATAATGGCGACCATCTTCACAGCTCAAGGTGCTCGTCATGATCCCGGTTACCGCCCTTGGTGCCCTCGCGGCACTCTCCATCGCCATCTTCCTCATCCTGAAGAAGGTCCCACCCGCCTACGGCATGATAGTCGGCGCCCTGGCCGGCGGCCTGATCGGCGGCGCCGATCTGACCCAGACCGTCGCCCTGATGATCGGCGGCGCCCAGGGGATCACCACGGCGGTGATGAGGATCCTGGCGGCCGGGGTGCTGGCGGGCGTCTTGATTGAATCGGGTGCCGCCACCACCATCGCCGAGACCATAGTCCGCAAACTCGGTGAGACCCGGGCCCTGCTGGCCCTGGCCCTGGCCACCCTGATCCTGACCGCGGTTGGCGTCTTCGTGGACGTGGCCGTCATCACGGTCGCCCCCATCGCGCTCGCCATCGCCCGGCGCGCCGATCTCTCCAAACCGGCCATATTGCTGGCCATGATTGGGGGCGGCAAGGCGGGCAACGTCATGTCGCCCAATCCCAACGCCATCGCGGCGGCGGATGCCTTCCACCTGCCCCTCACCTCGGTGATGGCGGCCGGCATCATCCCGGGTCTGTTCGGGCTGGTGATGGCCTACTGGCTCGCCAAGCGCCTCAACAGCCGGGGCAGCAAGGTGGCCGCCGACGAGGTGGTGAGCTTCAATGGCAGCAAGCTGCCGGGCTTTGCCGCCGCCATCAGCGCCCCCCTGGTGGCCATACTGCTGCTGGCCCTGCGCCCGGTGGCTGGCATAGTGGTGGACCCGCTCATCGCCCTGCCCCTCGGCGGCCTGGTCGGCGCCCTGATGATGGGCAAGTTTCGCAAGGTGAACCAGTTTGCGGTATCGGGTCTGGCCCGCATGGCGCCGGTTGCCATCATGCTGCTGGGGACGGGTACCCTGGCGGGCATCATCGCCAACTCGGGCCTGAAGGATGTGCTCATCAGCGGCCTGACCGCTTCCGGTCTGCCCTCCTACCTGCTGGCCCCCATCTCGGGCGCCCTGATGTCGCTGGCCACCGCCTCGACCACGGCCGGTACCGTGGTGGCGTCCAACGTCTTCAGCACTACCCTGATGGAGCTGGGGGTGAGCGGTCTGGCGGGGGCCGCCATGATCCATGCCGGTGCCACCGTGTTCGACCACATGCCCCACGGCTCCTTCTTCCACGCCACCGGGGGCAGCGTCCACATGGGGGTGGGCGAGCGCCTCAAGCTCATTCCCTACGAAACCGCGGTCGGTCTGACCATTGCCGCCGTCTCCACCCTGATGTTTGGCGTGTTTGGTCTCGCCTGAGGAACGGATATGAACATTGTGATCGCCCCGGATTCATTCAAGGAGAGCCTGAGCGCCATGGCGGTGGCCGATGCCATCGAGGCCGGTTTCAGGCAGGTATTTCCCCATGCCACCTACGTCAAGCTGCCCATGGCCGATGGCGGCGAGGGGACGGTGCAGTCCCTGGTGGACGCCACCGGGGGACGCATCGTCACCGTCGAAGTGACGGCGCCCCTGGGGGAGCGGGTTGAGGGGTTCCTCGGCCTGCTGGGGGATGGCAAGCGCGCCGTCATCGAGATGGCGGCCGCCTCCGGCCTGCATCTGGTGGCGCCCGAGCGGCGCAATCCGCGGCTCACTTCCAGCATCGGCACCGGGGAGCTGATCTTGGCGGCCCTGGATCTGGGGGTGAACCACCTCATCCTCGGCATCGGCGGCAGCGCCACCAATGACGGCGGCGCCGGCATGATCCAGGCCCTCGGCGGCAAGCTCCTGCAAGCAGATGGTACCCCCATAGCACCGGGCGGCGCCGGTCTCGGCGAGCTCGCCACCATAGACCTGAGCGGGCTGGACACCCGTCTGGCCGGGCTCACCATAGAGGTGGCCTGCGACGTGGACAACCCGCTGTGCGGCCCGAAAGGCGCCTCCGCCGTGTTCGGTCCCCAGAAGGGGGCGACTCCCGAGATGGTGGCCGAGCTGGATGCCAATCTGGCCCGCTACGCGGATTGCATCGAGCAGGCCCTGGGCCGCCAGGTGAAGGAGATCCCGGGCACCGGGGCCGCCGGTGGCATGGGGGCCGCTCTGGTGGGCCTGCTCGGCGCCGAACTCAAACCCGGCATCCAGATCGTCATCGAGGCGCTGAAGCTGGCCGAGGCGGTGGCCGGGGCGGATCTGGTGATTACCGGCGAGGGGCGCATCGACAGCCAGACCATCCACGGCAAGACCCCCATAGGGGTGGCCCGCTGCGCCAAGCGGTTTGGCAAGCCGGTGATCGGCATCGCCGGTTGCCTCACCGACGACTGCGGCCTGGTCCATGAGCACGGCATCGATGCGGTGTTCGCCGTGGTCAACCGGGCCATGTCCCTGCCCGAGGCCCTGGCCACCGCCAGCACCAATGTGCAACTCACGGCCCGCAATGTGGCAGCCCTCTACCGACTGGGCCTCTGATCCCGTCGTCACCCCGTGTGGCGTTTGCCAATACCGGCCCCTGGCCGGTATTTTTTTCACCTCTGTTCTGCCCAGCGAGCCCAGTGGTTTCTGTAGGCCAGCGGGGCCGTTTGCGTCATAGTGATGGCCTGACGACGAGGAGGTGACCATGTTGATGCTGATCCTGGGAGTGCTGCTGTTCACGCTGGTACACCTCTACCCCTGCTTCGCCCGGGCCCATCGCGCCAGGCTCAGGGCGCGGCTGGGGGAGAACCGCTACAAGGGCTGTTTCTCCCTGCTGCTGCTGGTGGCCATCGCCCTCATCATCGCCGGCTGGCGCAGCCTCTATCCCATGCCGCTCTACTTCCTGCCCGCCTGGGGCCCCATGGCCGCCCAGGGCTTGATGCCGCTGGCCCTGATCCTCTTCTTCGCCGGCCAGGGGCCGAACCATTTTCGGCGCTGGTTGCGCCACCCCCAGCTGCTTGGGGTGCTGATCTGGAGTGGTGCCCACCTGCTGGTCAATGCCGAGGCCCGCTCCCTGGTGCTGTTCGGCGGCCTGGGCACCTGGGCGCTGGTGAGCATCATCTGGATATCGCTTCGTGACTGGGGCCAGGTAGCCATACCCGAGGCGAACTGGCAGGGTACCTTGGTGACGCTGGCCCTGGGATTGGCGGCCAGCGCCCTGCTCATCTTCTGGGGCCATGGCTGGCTGACCGGCATTGCGCTTTATTGAGAGTGAACCCGGCGGGCGGGCGCCGCGTATGACGGATAAACCGATAGAGGAGTGCTGGCGATGAAATGGAGTGCCCTGTGGTTGCTGTTGGGGAGCGGGATGGCATCCGCCGCCTGCCCCGACTATTTCAATGTGGAGATGCGGGAGCTCAACGGCACCCAGCGCCACAACCTCTGCCAGCTGACCGGCGGCAAGGTGGTGCTGGTGGTCAATACCGCGTCCTATTGTGGCTACAGCGGCCAGTTCCGGGATCTGGAGCGGCTCTATCAGGATCACAAGGCGGAGGGGTTGATGGTGCTGGGCTTCCCCTCCAACGACTTCTGGCAGGAGGCCGATGACGAGAACAAGACCGCCGAGGTGTGTCGCCGGGATTACGGGGTCAGCTTCCCCATGTTCAACCGGGTGGCGGTACGTGGCGCCGATGCGGCGCCCCTGTTCAAGGGGCTGGCCGCCGCGGCCGACGGGGATGCCCCCAACTGGAACTTTCACAAGTACCTGGTGGGCCGTGATGGCGAGTTGATTGGCAGCTATGGCGCCAGACAGAGCCCGGCGGCCGATCCCTTGCTGCGGGAGCTCAAGGGGGCCCTCGGCCGCTAGCCATCAGGGTCGATGGCAGGGCGTCCCGACCCTTCGCCATCACGGCTCAGGGTGCCTGGCACTGAGTCCTCGGTGGTTAACCATGGCGGCATGGGGCAGGGCGCCCGCCCGCAAGGGGGACGCGGCCCTACCCCCGACCGGGCGGCTCTGGAATAATGGAGGCCCGCCCCCCAACCTGGTGACCCCGTGCTGCACCGATTGCCGCAAATGTTGATCTTCGATGCCCTGGTCCGCGAGCAGGGCATCTCCGCCGCCGCCAGGCGCCTTGGCGTCTCCAAGTCCCATATCAGCAAGCAGCTGGCCCAGCTCGAGGCCGATCTCGGTGCCCAGCTGGTGCAGCGCACCACCCGCCGCTTCGCCCTGACCGAGCTGGGCCAGGAGTATGCCCGCCACTGCCGGACCCTGGTGGCGGTGGCCCTGGAGGCAGAATCCATGGTGGCGGACAGGCGCGGCAAGGTGAGCGGCGTGCTCCACCTCGGGGTAGGCCAGTCCTTTGGCCGCCTGCACGTGATCCCGCGGCTCAAGGCGTTTCAGCAGCGCTACCCCGAGCTGGAGCTGGAGGTCTCCCTGTTCGACCACAGGACCAACCTGGTGGATGAGGGGCTGGATCTCTGGATCACCACCTATGAGGACAAGCCAGAGGGGCTGATAGGGCAGCGCCTGGCCGACATCGGCTTCGTGCTGGTGGCCTCGCCCGATTATCTGCTCGGCCACGGCACCCCGCTGACCCCCAAGGATCTGCTTCACCACAACTGCATCACCTATCAGAGCCGGGAGCGGCGCTATCACGAGTGGCACTTTCGCAAGGGAAAGGAGCGCCAGAGCGTGCAGGTGGCGGGCAACTATCGGGTCGATCTGGCGGAAGCGGTACGCGACGCCGCCCTGGCCGGACTGGGGGTGGCCTATATCGCCAACTACCTGCTGGACAAGGAGCTGCAATCGGGCGCCCTGATCCCCCTGCTGCCGGACTGGCGCCCGAGCCAGAAGATGGCGGTGCACGCCGTCTATGCCAGGCGCGAACACCTGGATCCCAAGATCCGTCTGTTCATCGATTTTCTCAAGGAGGGGTTCGGCCAGGAGCCCTATTGGGCGCGGCGGCTCGCCCCCTGGGTCGGGGGGAAATTGTCCGGTGTGGAGGAATAATTGTTTCCATCAAGAAACACTGGCTTTCGCCTGATACCAAAATCGAGCCAAATCAGGCAGTTGGCGAAACCCGCGTGGAGCAAACGTTTTTGCTAACAGGGCTGTAACGCAGGTGCACTTGCCGGGCCGGGCAGGGGCGCGCAGAATCCGCGCCCATCGAAAATCCCTGATGGAGTCCCCCATGATCGCCCTGCTCGGCATGCTCTGTATCCTGGCGCTCGCCGCCCTCTGCTCCGATAACCGTCGTCGTATTCCCTTGAGAACAGTGGGCGGCGCCCTCTGCCTGCAGGTGATTTTTGCCGCCCTGGTGCTCTGGTTGCCGGCCGGGCAGCGGGTGCTCAACGCCGTCAGCGAGAGCGTGAGCAATGTCATCGGTTACGGTCAGGAGGGGATCGCCTTCCTGTTCGGGGATCTCGCCAAGTTCAAGCTGGGCTTCATCTTTGCGTTCAACGTGCTGCCCGTCATCATCTTCTTCTCCGCCGTCATCGCCATCCTCTACCACATCGGTCTGATGCCGCGGATCATCGCCCTGCTGGGCGGCGGCCTGCAACGGTTGCTGGGAACGGGCCGGGCCGAGAGCCTCTCCGCCACCGCCAACATCTTCGTCGGCATGGTGGAGGCCCCCCTGGTGGTCAAACCCTATCTCGCCAAGATGTCCGACTCCCAGTTCTTCGCGGTGATGAGCTGCGGCCTGGCCTCGGTCGCCGGTGGCACCCTGGTGGGCTACGCCAGCCTGGGGGTGGAGCTGAAATACCTGATCGCCGCAGCCTTCATGTCGGCGCCTGCGGGTCTGGCCATGGCCAAGATCCTGGTGCCCCCGGCCGAGCATGAGCAGGATCACCATCAGGACGTGGAGATCCCCCGTGCCACCAACGTGATCGAGGCGGCGGCCGACGGCGCCATGGCCGGTCTCAATATCGCGGTCGCCGTGGGGGCCACCCTGCTGGCCTTCGTCGGGGTGATCGCCCTGCTCAACGGCCTGCTCGGCTGGGGTGGCGCTCTGTTTGGCTGGGAACTGAGTTTCCAGATCATCCTGGGCTGGCTGTTTGCCCCCGTCTCCTGGCTCATCGGTGTGCCCTGGGATCAGGCCCAGGCGGCTGGCGCCCTGATCGGCACCAAGGTGGTCATCAACGAATTCGTCGCCTTCATCGCCCTGGTGCAGGATCAGACCCTGAGCGCCTCGAGCAAGGCCATCGTCACCTTCGCCCTGTGCGGCTTTGCCAACATCTCCTCCATGGCGATCCTGATCGGCGGCCTGGGCGCCATGGTGCCGGAACGCAAGGCCTTCATCTCTCGCTACGGCATGCGAGCCATCTTGGCAGGGGTGCTCGCCAACCTGATGAGCGCCGCGCTGGCAGGCTTGTTCCTCGCCCTCTGATTGACCCCTGAAGCTAGCACCTTCCGGTCATGGCCCGCCTCGGCGGGCCTTTTTTATGGCCGCCTCCCGGGGCGCTGGCGGCGGACACAAAAAAAGCGCCTCTGGGGAGGCGCGGGAAAACAGATCGGAAGCGTCACATGGGTGCACCTGCATGGTGGTACGCCACCAGGTACGTCCGCATCATGCCAGCGGCTTCCTGAAGCCCTTCTGAGAAGCCCCTTCATCCTGTGTTCATTCTCCCTGCTCTTGTCATGGGTACCCGGCCTCGGGCCGAACCGCCTCACTCCAGGTTTATCTTGCCGCGCCCGGACTTGATGTCCCCCTTGCGTTTCTTGGCTTCGACCCGTCTGCGCTGGGAGCCCTTGGTCGGCTTGGTGGGGCGCCGCGTCTTGGGGCGCCATGCCGCCTTGGTCAGCAGTTCGACCAGCCGGTTCATGGCCTCCTTGCGGTTCATGTCCTGGCTGCGATGGGTCTCGACCCGGATCAGGATGAAGCCGTCGTGGACCCGGCTGTCGCTGAGCTTGTCCAGGCCCTCCTTGTAGAGGTCCGGCAGGCTGGGGGAGTGGCGGTAATCGAAGCGCAGCCAGACGGCGGAATCCGTCTTGTTGACATGCTGCCCCCCGGCGCCCTGGGCGCGCATGGCCTGGAATTGCAGCTCGTGCCAGGGCAGGGTCACGCTGTTGGAGATGACTAGCATGGGGTCACTGAACCAAGTTGGTGCATTTTTTAACCTTGTTTAAGGATGGTGCCTCGTTGTGGGGCACGCTGCTCTCCCTTGGGGAGCCTGGCCGGAGGCTGTGGCAGGGAAAAGAGTTATCTGTCTGAAAAATAACAACATAAATTATTGGCACAAGAATTGATTGCTCTATATCGACACACCATGGATTGGGAGCAACCAGATGAAACTGATTACTGCGATTATCAAGCCCTTCAAGTTGGACGATGTTCGTGAAGCCATTGCCAACCTCGGGGTCGAGGGGTTGACCGTCTCCGAGGTCAAGGGGTTTGGCCGTCAGAAGGGACACACCGAATTGTACCGTGGCGCCGAGTATCAGGTCGACTTTCTGCCCAAGGTCAAGCTGGAGATAGCCACCATAGCCGACAACGTGGAGAGCGTGATCGAAGCAATCTGCAAGGCCGCCTACACCGGCAAGATAGGTGACGGCAAAATTTTCGTATACGACCTGCAGCAGGCGGTGCGGATCCGTACCGGTGAAACCGACGCCGAAGCGCTGTAAGCAACCAAGATAGAGAGCTGGTAGGAGAGAATCATGGAAGAGTTAGCCAAGAGTGTCAGTGAGCTGCGGTTTGCGCTGGACACCTTTTATCTGTTGATGTCCGGTGTGCTGGTCATGTGGATGACCGCCGGTTTCGCCATGCTGGAAGCGGGTCTGGTGCGCGCCAAGAACACCACAGAGATCCTGACCAAGAACATTTTGCTGTATACCATCGCCTGCGTCATGTACCTGCTGATCGGCTACAACATCATGTACGTCGACAACGGCGCCGGCGGCTGGCTGCCCAGCTTCGGCACCCTGATCGGCACCCAGGCCGAAGATGCCAGCCACTCGCTCGAGTCTGACTTCTTCTTCCAGGTGGTGTTCGTGGCGACCGCGACCTCCATCGTCTCCGGCGCCGTCGCCGAGCGGATGAAGCTCTGGTCCTTCTTGCTGTTCTGCGTGGTGATGACGGGTGTCATCTACCCGGTCGAGGGTTACTGGACCTGGGGTGGCGGCTTCCTGAAAGAGGCGGGCTTCTCCGACTTCGCCGGCTCCGGCATAGTGCACCTCGCCGGTGCCGCCGCCGCCCTGGCCGCCGTGCTGATCCTGGGTGCGCGCCGTGGCAAATATGGCAAGAACGGCGAGATCTACCCGATCCCTGGCTCCAACCTGCCGCTCGCGACCCTGGGGACCCTGATCCTGTGGATGGGTTGGTTCGGCTTCAACGGCGGCTCTCAGCTGATGCTGTCCGATGCGGCCAACGCCACCGCCATCGGTGCCGTCTTCGTCAACACCAATGCCGCCGCCGCGACCGGCGCCCTCGGCGCCCTGCTGGTGACCAAGCTGACCTGGGGCAAGGCCGACCTGACCATGGTATTGAACGGCGCCCTGGCTGGCCTGGTGGCCATCACGGCCGACCCCGCCTCCCCGAGCCCGCTGTTCGCGAGCCTGATCGGTGTGCTGGCCGGCGTGCTGGTGGTCTATGCCATCGTCTGCTTCGACAAGGTCAAGATCGATGATCCGGTCGGTGCCCTCTCGGTACACGGTGTCTGCGGCTTCTTCGGCCTGATGGTCGTGCCCTTCAGCAACGAGGCGACCACCTTCGGAGCCCAGCTGCTCGGCGCCGCGGTTATCTTCGGTTGGGTCTTCCTTGCCTCCCTGCTGGTGTGGGCAGTGCTGAAGGCGACCCTGGGTGTCCGGGTGAGCGAAGAGGAAGAGATGATGGGTGTGGACATGCACGAATGCGGTGTGGATGCCTACCCCGAATTCGTGACGGTCAAAGCTAGCCACTGATAACGAAGGCTGTCATGCAGGGCCGGATGGGATTCCATCCGGCCCTTTTTATTCATCGTGGAGTAAATATGTGAGCCAGCGCAAGGGATCGTCTTGCGATGGGGCAAGCTGCTGGGGCAGAATGCAAACAACAATAGTTCTCACTCTATCCACCCAAGGGATTGACTCCATGATGAAGAAGACTCTGTTGGCCATGGCCTTTACCGCCATCTCCACGCCGGCTGCCCTGGCCGCACAGCAGGTGAATGTTTACTCGAGCCGTCAGGATGAGCTGATCAAACCCATCATCCAGCAGTTCGAGCAGGAGTCGGGGATCAAGGTCAACGTGGTGTTCGCCAAAGAGGGCCTCAACGAGCGGCTGGAGCGCGAGGGCAAACTCTCACCGGCCGACCTGATGCTGACCGTCGACATCAGCCGCCTGACCGATCTGGTCGACAAGGGCCTGGTGCAGCCTGTGGACAGCAAGCTGCTGCAGGAGAACATCCCGGCCGCCTACCGTGATCCGGACAACCAGTGGTTCGCCCTGACCACCCGGGTGCGCGCCATCTACTCCAGCAAGGAGCGTCTGGGCAAGCTCGACACCATCAGCTACGAAGATCTGGTCAAGCCTGAATTCAAAGGGAAAATTTGTACACGCAGCGGCAAGCACGAGTACAATGTCGCCCTGGTCTCCTCCATGATCGCCCATCACGGCATGGCGGACGCCAAGACCTGGCTGGAAGGGGTCAAGGTCAACCTGGCGCGCAAGCCCCAGGGTAACGATCGGGATCAGGTCAAGGCGATCAAGGATGGCATCTGCGACATCTCCCTGGGCAACAGCTACTACCTGGGCGCCATGTTGAAGGATCCGGCGCAGCAGTCCTGGGCCGACGCGGTCGAGATCAACTTCCCGAACCAGACCAATCGCGGCGCCCATGTCAACGTGAGCGGCGTGGCCATGACCAAGTACGCCAAGAACAAGGTAGAAGCCCAGAAGCTGATGGAGTTCCTGGCCGGCGACAAGGCGCAGCACATGTACGCGGACGTGAATGCCGAGTACCCGGTCAAGCCCGGCGTTGAACCGTCCGCCATGGTCAAGTCCTGGGGCGATTTCAAGGTCGATGCCCTGCCGGTCAGCGATTATGCCAAGCACCGCAAGGATGCCCTGGCGCTGCTCGACGAAGTCCAGTTCGATCTGTAATCCGATGGGGCCAGGTGCCCCATCCATTTTTGTGGACTCATGAAACGATTTGGTTGGATAGCCAGCGGTTGGGCCTGCGCCCTGCTGCTGGTTTTGCCCGTTCTGGCACTGCTGTTTTCCGCGCTCTCGGCGGATGGGGATCTGTTCGCCCATCTGGCCGATACCGTGCTCTCCACCTACTTCATCAATACCCTGTTGCTGGTGCTGGGGGTCGTCCTGCTCAGCCTGCTGTTCGGGGTGCCCACCGCCTGGCTGGTCGCCATGTGCCAGGTGCCGGGTCGCCGCGCCCTGCAGTGGGCGCTGATGCTGCCCATGGCCATGCCCTCCTACATAGTGGCCTATGTCTACACCGACTTGTTTGATTACTCAGGCCCGGTGCAGGCCAGCCTGCGAGCCCTGCTTGACTGGCAGAGCCCGGCGGATTACTGGTTCCCGGCCATCCGCTCCCTCGGCGGCGCCGCCTGGGTATTGGCCCTGGTGCTGTTTCCCTATGTCTACCTGTTGGCGCGGGCCTCCTTCCTGGAGCAGTCGGTCAGCCTGATCCAGTCGAGCCGCCTGCTGGGGTGCACTCCCTGGCAGAGTTTTCGCCGCCTCAGCCTGCCCCTGGCTCGCCCCGCCATCATGGTCGGCGTCTCCCTGGTAGCCATGGAGACGCTGGCGGATTTTGCGACCGTGCACTTCTTTGCCATCAACACCCTGACCACCGCCGTCTATGACACCTGGCTCGGCTATGGCAGCCTGGCCACGGCGGCCAAGCTCTCCTGTCTGATGCTGCTGGCGGTGGTCTTGCTGATCGCGCTGGAGCGGCGCTCCCGGGCCCGTCAGCAGGTGTTCCAGAAGTCCATGGGCTTCGAGCAGCCGCTGCGTTATCCCCTCGGGGGCATGGGGCGTTGGCTGGCCGGGTGCTGGTGCTGGGGCCTGGTCGTGGCGGGCTTCATACTGCCGTTCGCCATCCTGCTCGATTACGGGGTGCGCTATTTCGCCCTCTCATGGACGCCGGAATTTGTCCGCTTCGCCGGCAACAGCCTGATCATCGCCACCCTGACAGCCCTGCTGGCCATGGGGGTGGCCCTGCTGCTCGGCTTCTTCCGCCGTCTCGATGGCGGGATCAAGAGCCTGATCCCCCTGCGCCTGGCCGCCCTGGGTTATGCCATGCCGGGCACCGTGCTCGCCATCGGCGTGCTGGTGCCGCTCACGGCCCTCGACTTTGCCATCAATGATCTGGCCGAGTGGCTGGGGAGGCAGGGGCCCGGCCTGCTGCTGACCGGCACCCTCACCGCCATCGTCTTCGGCTATCTGGTACGCTTCGTGGCGATCGCCATCGGCTCGGTGGAGAGCAGCCTTGGCAAGATCTCCCCCAGCCTCGACATGGCGGCCCGCTCCCTGGGGCAGGGGGCGGGTGGCATGCTCAGGCGGGTGCACCTGCCCCTGGTGCGGCGCGGCCTGTTCGCCGGCGCCATGCTGGTGTTCATCGAATCCATGAAGGAGTTGCCCGCCGCCCTGCTGCTGCGGCCATTCAACTTCGAGACCCTGGCCACCCATGTCTACCAGTTCGTGTCGGACGAGATGCTCGAACGGGGCGCCCTCGGCGCCATCGTCATCGTGCTGGTCGGTCTGGTGCCCCTGATCTGGGTCAACCGCAGCCTGGATGGCAAGGGCCACTGAGCCCGCTTTACATCTGGTGGCCCGGCCCAGGCCCGGCACCAAGGAACGAGAGGATATGAGCCGTGTCTTGTTTGCAGATTGAGGGCGTCAGTTGCCGTTACAACGGGCGCAATGTGCTGGAGCAGCTCTCCCTGTCGGTGGCCGACAACGAGATCGTCTGCCTGCTGGGGGCGAGCGGCTGCGGCAAGACCACGCTGCTCAAGGCCATCGCCGGCTTGCTGCCTCTGGCAGAGGGTCGCATTCTGCTCGGCGATCAGCTGCTCGACGGCCCCGGGGTGACCATGGCGCCGGAGGCCAGGGGCATTGGCATGATCTTCCAGGACTATGCCCTCTTCCCCCATCTGACGGTGGCCGAGAACATCGGCTTTGGCCTGGAGGGGCAGGGCCGGCGCGAGCGCCGCGAGGCGGTGGAGGCGTCCCTCAACCTGGTCAACCTGCAGGGGCTGGGGGATCGCTATCCTCATCAGCTCTCCGGTGGCCAGCAGCAACGGGTCGCCATCGCCCGCGCCCTGGTGTGCAAGCCCAGGTTGATGCTGCTGGACGAACCCTTCTCCAATATCGATACCCAGGTGAGGATGAAGCTCATCCTGGAGATCCGCACCCTGCTCAAGGGGCAGGGGATAGGGGCCGTCTTCGTCAGCCACAGCAAGGAGGAGGCATTTGCCTTCGCCGATCGGCTGGCGCTGTTTCGTGCCGGCCAGATCGAGCAGGTGGGGGAGCCGGAGCGTCTCTATCGCCGTCCCGAGAACCGCTTCGTGGCCGAGTTCCTCGGTGGGGTCAACTATCTGGACGCCGAGGTGGTGGACGCGTGGAGCCTGACCACGGCCATCGGTACCATACGTGGCAGCGAGCCCCATGGCCGCCCCCTGGGCGCCCGCCTGCAGCTGATGCTCAGGCCCCAGCAGTTGCAGCTCAGTGGGGACGAGGCGGGGCCGCTCACCCTGGTGGAGCAGCAGTTCCTCGGCCATCACTGCCGGGTGCAGCTGGCCTGTGGCGCACAGCTCCTGGAGGCCAGCATCAGCGAGCCCCTGACCCGGGGGCGCGCCCGGGTGCAGGTGGAGCCGCATCCTCTGGTGCTGTTCGACCCCTTATGAGGGGCGGGCCCTGCGCCATGTCAAGGATCCAGCCAGTCATTGCTTTATAATCGGGCGACTCTATGATCGACCGATGCTCACACATGGGAGAGATGAATGAACGCCCAAGCCGGGATCTGCGCAGAGCCTAACCTGCATGCCCTCTATCTGATGTTCAACCGGGTCGGCGACCGCGCCGAGCTGGTCCGCCGCCTCGCCAAGGTGCCTACCCTGTGGCAGTCCGTCAGCGCCGATTTTCCCGACGCAGGCTTCTCCGGCCTGCTGGCGGTCGGCTCCGAAGCCTGGGACAGCCTCTACCCGCTGGCGCGTCCGCCCCAGTTTCGCAGCTTCATGGCCCAGGAGGCCAATGGCCAGCAGGCGCCCCACACCCCCTTCGATCTGTTCGTGCAGCTGCGGGCCGATCGGGTCGACGTACTGCACCATGCCGGCCAGCGGCTGATGGCCCTGCTCGGCGGTCTGGTGGAGCTGGCGGAGGAGATGCGCGGTTTTCGCAACCAGGATTGCCGGGATCTGACCGGCTTCGTCGACGGCACCGAGAATCCCCAGGGTGAACACAGGGCCGAGGTGGCGCTGGTGGATGGCGGTGAGTTTGCGGGGGGCTCCTACGTCCACGTCCAGCGCTGGGTGCATGCCATGAGCGAATGGGAGCGACTGGCGCAGAAGGAGCAGGAGGACATCATTGGTCGCACCAAGCAGGACAACATCGAGTACGAGTCCGCCGACAAGCCGCTGACCTCCCACATCAAGCGGGTCAATCTCAAGACCCCCAAGGGTGAGTCCATGGAGATACTGCGCCAGAGCATGCCCTGGGGCACCATGAAGGAGCAGGGGCTCTACTTCATCTCCTGCTGTCGCACCCAGGCGCACTTCAACGCCATGCTGACCAGCATGTACAAGGGGGAGGGCGGCCACTTCGACCACCTGCTGCGCTTCACCAAGGCGGTGACGGGCGCCGCTTTCTTCGCCCCCTCGACTGACTTCCTGCAACGCCAGGGGCAGTGAGGCATCGCCAAACAGGGGCGAGCAGGAGTGAAAACAAAGATCCCGGCCTAGGCCGGGATCTTTCGTTGGGGCCGCACCGCCGTGATGGCGGGGCCCGCTCAGGGAGTCTGTTCGAACAGCTCGAGGGCGGAGAGGTAGAGCTCTTCGATGTCGGTGTCGCTGGTCGGGGTGATGAAGATGGTGTCATCACCGGCGATGGTGCCGAGGATCCCTTCCGCCTTGCCGAGGGAGTCGAGCAGGCGGGCGATGAGCTGGGCCGCCCCCGGGCTGGTGTGGATCACCACCAGGGCGCCGTTGTGGTCCACATCCAGCACCAGGTTCTTGAGGGGGCTGGAGGTGGTGGGCACGCCCAGTTCCACCGGCAGGCAGTAGACCATCTCCATCTTGGCATTGCGGGTGCGAACGGCGCCGAAGCGGCTCAGCATGCGCGATACCTTGGACTGGTTGATGTTTTCGAAACCCATCTCTTGCAGGGCGGTGACTATCTCTGCCTGGGAGCCAAATCGTTCTTCTTTCAGCAAGGCTTTAAAGGCCTTCGCCAGTTTTTCTTGCTTGTCGTTATGCTTCATCTTGGACTCACGAATGAGGGAGGGTGGCGGCCTGTGTAGGGCAGGCGGCAGCTGGTTTCAGCACGGCCATTTTGCATTCATATGCCTTTTTTGGCAAGGAACTGCGGTTTGTACTGCATATCGATGCAAGTTTAGCTTGCATCGCCCCCTGTTGAGATTAAAATCAGGACGAAATTTTGAAAACTTATTCAATCAGGTTGTATGGGTATCGAATTAAAAGCTATCGACAAATCCTGGCATAAGCAGCCTGTCCTGCAACAGGTCTCCTTTCGCACCCATCCCGGCGAAACCCTGGTATTGCTGGGGCCGAGCGGAGCGGGCAAGAGCTCGCTGCTGCGGATGCTCAACCTGCTCGACACCCCGGATGCCGGCACCCTGCGCATCGGTCAGAGTGAATTTTCTTTCCCGTCGACCCTCTCCAAGGGGGAGTTCGCCCGGGAGGCCCAGGCCCTGCGCCGCAAGGTGGGCATGGTGTTCCAGCAGTACAATCTCTGGCCCCATCTGACTGTGTTGGAAAACCTCATCGAGGCGCCCATCAAGGTGCTCGGCATGGGCAGGCAGGCCGCCATCGACAAGGCCGGTTATCTGCTGGCCCAGCTGCAGCTCGCCGACAAGCGGGATGCCTGGCCTGCCCGGCTCTCCGGCGGCCAGCAGCAGCGGGTGGCCATCGCCCGTACCCTGATGATGGATCCCGAGGTCCTGCTGTTTGACGAGCCGACCGCGGCCCTGGATCCCGAGATAACCAAGGAGGTCGCCCAGATCATCCGCGGCCTCGGGGAGACGGGGATCACCCAGGTGGTGGTGACCCATGAGGTCGATTTCGCCCGCAAGGTCGCCAGCCAGGTGATCTACCTGGAGCGGGGCCAGATAGTGGAAGCGGGCTCCACCGAGATCTTCGCATCGCCCCAGACCCGTCGTTTTGCCGAGTTTCTGAATCACTGAATCACTTCATTTTGACAAGGATAAGCACATGAAAAAGATCGCATTGCTGGCCGTGGCCATGGGCGTATTGAGCACCTCCGCCCTGGCCAAAGAGATCAAGTTCGTCACCGAGGCGACCTATGCACCGTTCGAGTATCTGGATGACAAGAACGAGTTTCAGGGGTTCGATATCGATCTGGCCCGCGCCATCTGTGCCCAGGTCAAGCTGGAGTGCAGCTTCCACAACCAGGCCTTTGACAGCCTGATCCCCAGCCTCAAGTTCCGTCGTTTCGATGCCGCCATCGCCGCCATGGATGTGACCCCGGAGCGGGCCGCCCAGGTCGATTTCTCCGACATCTATTACGAGAACTCCGCCGTGTTCGTGGCCAAGAAGGATGCCTTCAAGGGTCCGGAAGCCCTGGTCGACAAGACGGTCGGTGTCCAGAATGGCAGCTCCCACCAGTCCTATCTGGTGGATAACTGGGTCAGCAAGGGGCTGCTCACCGTGCCTTATGCCAGCTATCAGAGCGCCTTCCTCGACATGATGAACGGCCGTACCGATGCCGTGTTTGCCGATACCGCCGTCGCCGCCGACTGGCTCAAGCAGCACAAGGAGTATGCCGTGATGGGCAGCCCGGTCACCGACGCCAAATACTTCGGTACCGGCTTTGGCATCGCCGTGGCCAAGGACAACAAGGAGTTGTTGACCCAGCTGAACAAGGGCCTGGCCGAGATCAAGGCCAACGGCACCTATCAGCAGATCTTCGACAAGTACTTCGCCCAGTAAGCCATGCTGAGTCTGCTGCTTGACGCGACCTGGATGACCCTGGGGTTGGCTTTGGCCTCCCTGGCCGGCGGCATGGTGCTGGCGCTGGCCTTCAGTGCCGCCGAGCTCAGTGGCAAGCCCTGGCTCGGCTGGCCCGTCGCCGCCTTCACCACCCTGGTGCGCGGCCTGCCCGAGCTGCTGGTGGTGCTGTTCATCTACTTCGGCTCGACCCAGGTGCTGTTCCTCATCACCGGCGAGTATGTGGAGTTCAGCCCGTTCGCCTGCGGCGTGCTGGCGCTCTCTCTGCTGTTTGCCAGCTATGCCTGTCAGACGCTGCGGGGTGCCCTCAATGCGGTACCGGCGGGGCAGCGTCAGGCGGCGCAGGCGCTGGGGCTCGGACGGGGACGAACCTTCTTTCGCATCGTCCTGCCCCAGGCCTGGCGTCACGCCCTGCCGGGGCTGGGCAATCAGTGGCTGGTGCTGCTCAAGGACACGGCCCTGGTCTCCCTCATCGGGGTCAACGAGATGATGCGTCAGGCCCAGATGGCGTCGGCCAGCACCTATCAGCCCTTCACTTGGTATGCCACCGCGGCCCTCATCTACCTGGTCATCAGCCTGGTGAGCGAGTTCGGCCTCAAGCAGGCATCCCGCTATACCCGCCGCTACGGAGGTTAGGGATGCAAGACTATCTGATGACCCTGCTTGGGGGATTGGCCACCACCCTGCAGCTCACCGCCTTGAGCCTGCTGCTCGGCGTTGCCATGGCGGCCCTGATGACCTGGGTGCTGGAGCGGCGCATCCCGCTGGCGACCCAGCTGGTGCAACTCTGGGTACTGGTCTTTACCGGCACGCCGCTGCTCATCCAGATCTTCCTCATCTATTACGGGCCCGGCCAGTTCGAGTGGCTTAAATCGGGGCCGCTCTGGCCCATGCTCAAGCAACCTTGGTTCTGCGCCGTGCTGGCACTGGGATTCAATACCGCCGCCTATTCGACCCGCCTGTTCAAGGGGGCGCTCGATGCCATCCCGGCCGGCGAGGTAGAGGCTTGCCGCGCGCTCGGCTTCACGCCGGGACAGACCCTGTGGATGAAGGTGCGTCATGCCGCGCGGCGGCTGGTGCCTGCCTACTCCAACGAGGTGATCCTGGTGCTCAAGGGGAGTTCGCTCGCCAGCACCATCACCATCATGGACATCATGGGGCTGGCCCAGCGCCTCAATGCCCAGACCTATGACACCCTGGCGGTGTTCACGGTGGCGGGCGCCCTCTATCTCACCATGAACGGTTTGTTAACAATTGGCTTTCGCTGGTGCGAACGGCGGGCGCTGGCCTTCCAGGGCTGAACGGCCGATACAGCCTGCCCGGTGGCAGGGAAACGCAGAAAATCTGTGCTTTCCCTCCAACTTTTCACATTTCTCCCTCCCTTTTGCTGCTGGCTGTTCCATAGCTCACAGAACCTGTTGTCACAACTGTTATCAGATTGTTTTTTCGGGGGGGATCCATTAAGGTTGGGCCCACAACAAGAAACAACCTTAAACCTACGCTTAAACATGGAGTTGATCATGAAAGTTGCCGTTCTGGGTGCCGCCGGTGGCATAGGCCAAGCCCTTGCCCTGTTGCTGAAGAATCGTCTGCCTGCTGGCTCCGAATTGAGCCTGTATGACATTGCCCCCGTGACCCCGGGTGTGGCCGTCGACCTGAGCCATATCCCGACTGACGTGAAAGTAAAAGGATTTTGCGGCGAAGACCCGAGCCCGGCTCTGGTCGGTGCCGATGTGGTGCTGATTTCCGCCGGTGTGGCGCGCAAGCCCGGCATGGATCGTTCCGATCTGTTCAACATCAACGCCGGCATCGTCAAAAACCTGGTGGAGAAGTGCGCCGCCAGCTGCCCGCAAGCGCTGATCGGCATTATCACCAACCCGGTCAACACCACTGTGGCCATCGCCGCCGAGGTGCTGAAGAAAGCCGGTGTCTATGACAAGCGTCGCCTGTTCGGCGTCACCACCCTGGACGTGATCCGCGCCGAGACCTTCGTGGCCGAGGCCAAGGGCCTGAACGTGGACAAGGTGCGTGTCAACGTGATCGGTGGTCACAGTGGCGTGACCATTCTGCCGCTG
Source organism: Aeromonas crassostreae (assembly GCF_054052445.1). Lineage (NCBI taxonomy): Bacteria > Pseudomonadati > Pseudomonadota > Gammaproteobacteria > Aeromonadales > Aeromonadaceae > Aeromonas > Aeromonas crassostreae. The sequence continues at coordinate 82,607 of NZ_JBSTYM010000007.1, forward strand.
CTGTCCCAGATCGAAGGTGCCGATTTCTCCGCCGAGGAAGTGGCTGCCATGACCAAGCGGATCCAGAACGCCGGTACCGAAGTGGTGGAAGCCAAGGCCGGTGGCGGCTCGGCGACCCTCTCCATGGGTCAGGCGGCCTGCCGCTTCGGCCTCTCCCTCATCAAGGGTCTGCAGGGCGAAGCCAACGTCATCGAGTGTGCCTATGTGGAAGGCAATGGCGAGCACGCCAGCTTCTTCGCGCAGCCTATCCTGCTGGGCAAGCACGGTGTCGAGACCATACTGGACTACGGCAAGCTGAGCGCCTTCGAGCAGGACGCGATGGATGGCATGCTGGCCACCCTCAAGGCCGACATCCAACTGGGCGTCGACTTCGTCAAGTAAGCCGCAAGACGGCAGGAAAGGGGAGCTCAGGCTCCCCTTTTGTCATTGTGCGCCCGGCGAACCTGGTGCCAGGCCCCATCCGGGGTTAAGGGATGAACCCTCGCTGCCGATACAGAAAGGCAGCAGGAGAATCACCATGACGAAAGCCATCCCCCTCATTATCTTTGCATGCCTGTCGGCCGGAGCGCTCCGGGCCGAGCAGGAGGCCGTCGCGCCGAGCGAGCCCATGCTGGCGGCGGCCTCCCGCCCCGACTCTGCGCCTGCGACCGCCCTCGAGGGGGCGACGGTGCCAGGCGGTTCGGCCCCCCTGCCTGCCGCCCCGAGCGCGCCTCCCCCCGGGGCGGGCCTGCCCCAGTGGCCCCTTCCCGCCAGCGGGACTTCGGCGGCGACGGCCACCCTGGTGGAGGTGGCGGATCCCGCCGCCAAGCTGCCCCCCGTTTCGGTGGCGCCCCTGCAGGCGGTGCCGCTCTATCGGCAGGATGAACTGCTCGACTGGATCGAGCAGGGGCGTCACCTCAAGCAGGTCAGGCAGGACAGGTGCCAGCTGACCCAGGATATCGAGGCGCGGGCCAAGGTGATGAAGATCCCCTCCTACCAATTCCTGTGGGGAGACATGCTGGCCTGGGGGGTGTGCGTCAAACCCGATGCCGAGCAGGGGGTCAAGTATCTGTGGGCGGCGGCGGATCAGGGGTTGGCACCGGCACTGGAGCAGCTGGGTCGCTACTACTGGAAGGGGATCCTGGTGCAGAAGGATGCGCTGCGGGCCGAGACCCTGATGCGGGAGGCGGCCAGCCAGGGGCTGCTCAAGGCGCAGCTGGCGTGGGTGGAGATGCTGCTGGCGGGGCTCGGCAGCCCCCTCGACTATGAGGAGGCCTATCAGTGGCTGCACGGTGCTGTGATAGGCGACAAAGCGCTCCATGGCCGGGCCGCCAGCCTGCTCTCCCGCCTCGCCGCCCGCATGCCCGCCAATGCGGTGGCGCGGGCCAAGACGATGAGCTGATGGGGGCGTTGGTCCCGTGATGAAGGAGGGCCCCTGCTTGGGGCTGGGGCCCTCCTGTTATGGGGAGATCAGCCGCCGTGCCGTGCAGGCTGTTCCCCTTCCTTGATATGAATGTCCGGCCCTTACAGATCTTGATGGGGGCCAAATACTTCGTAATGCAGGCGATCGTCACTGACCCCGAGGGCCAGCAGCTGGCGTTTGATGCTGGCCATGAAGGGCAGGGGGCCGCAGCAGTAGTAGTGCGCATCGTCCGGCAGCAGTTCCTGCACCTGGGTCAGTGCCATGGTACCGCTGAAGTCATAATCCACCCCTTGCCGATCCTGATCCTGCGGGACGCGATACCAGACGCGGCTCAGCAGCCGTTCATGGCGATCGCACTTGTCCCGCACATCCTGTCTGAAGCCGTGCAAGCTTCCCTGCTCGCAGGCGTGCAGCCAGCGGATCTCGCCGTCATGACCCTTGGCCAGCAGCTGGTTGAGCATGCTGAGCATGGGCGTCAGGCCGACACCGGCCGAGATCAGCACCACGGCTTGGCCGGGCTCGGCGGCCAGCACGAAGTCCCCCGCCGGTGGCATCACCGCCAGTATGTCCCCGGGCACCAGCTTGTCATGGAGCAGGTTGGAGACCAGCCCCTCTGGCTCGCGCTTGACGCTGATGCGGTAGTCGCGGCCGTTGGGGGCATCGGACAGGGAATACTGGCGGATCTCCTGATGCATCAGGTCGGGGTGGGTCAGCTTGAGGCTGAGATACTGGCCGGGCTGGAAGTCGGGGACGGGCTGACCATCGACGGGGGCCAGGACGAAGGAGGTGATGACTTCGCTCTCGACCCCTTTGTGGGAGATGACGAAGGGGCGGGCGCCCTGCCAGCCACCGGGCTGCTCGGCCTGCTGGCGATAGAGCTCCCCCTCCCGGCCGATGAAGATGTCGGCCAGCACCCCATAGGCTTTGCCCCAGGCGGTCAGGACCTGCTCGGTGACCGCTTCTCCGCCCATTTCTTTGAGCGTGGCCAACAGATGACTACCCACAATGTGATATTGTTCCGGCTGGATCAGGAAACCAGTATGCTTGTGGGCGATGCGCTCGACCGCGCCGGCGAGGGCGCCCAGGTTGTCGATATGTCTGGCGTAAGCCGCGACGGCATTGAACAGGGCCAGGGGCTGGCCGCCACTGTGCTGATGGGCCAGGTTGAAGATGTCCTTGAGCTCGGGGTTGTGGCTGAACATGCGTCGATAGAAGTGCTGGGTGAGCGCAGGGCCCGCCGACTCGAGCAAGGGAATGGTGCTTTTGATGACGGCGATGGTGGCTTGATCTAACATAGGTCCTCTTAATTTGACATCTAGAATGACACTTTATAAGTGGCATCCTAGATGTTTATTTGATGAGGATCAATCCTCCCTCTTTCGCTTTGCGCTAAACAGGCACTATGAGACTGACAAGTTATACCGATTTTGGATTAAGAGCCCTCATCTATCTGGCGACCCTGCCGGAGGGGGAATTGTCGAGCGTCGCCAAGGTGTCCGCCTTGTACGGTGTCTCTCGCAACCACATGGTGAAGGTGGTCAACCAGCTGGTGAAGCTGGGCTATCTGCAGTCCCAGCGCGGCAAGCATGGCGGCATCCGGTTGGCCTGTGCCCCGGATGCCATCAATATCGGCCAGGTGATCCGCGAGCTGGAAGGCAATCTGGATGGCATCGACTGCCACTCTCCCGCCTGCCACATCATCTCGGTCTGCCTGCTCAAGGGGGCGCTGAAGGATGCGATGAATGCCTTCCTGACCGTGATGGACGGTTACAGCCTGCAAGACTTGCTGGCCAACCGGAGCGAGCTGGAACAGGTGTTCGGCCAGCTGATCCCGACCCTCACCATTCCCGCCGACGACAACGAGTTCTGAGGCGATCCCCCTCAACGCGAAGGGCTGCCCGTGGGCAGCCCTTCTTCATTGCGGTCATGGAGCCTGGGTCGGCATCAGTCGTCGTCCTCGTCTGATGCCGTGCTGCGATAAAACTGCGGCATGATGCGCGCCATGGTCACCATGTTCTGCTCGACCTCGAGGATCTCGATGGGATAGCCCGCCAGCCGGATGCTGATGTTGGGTTGGGGGATCTCCTCCAGGTACTCCAGGATGACGCCGTTGAGGGTGCGCGGGCCATCGGTGGGCAGATGCCAGTTCATCTCCTTGTTGAGTTCGCGGATGCTGACCGAGCCCTCGACCAGGAAGGAGCCGTCAGGCTGGGGATGGATCTCTTCGCTCGGGGTCGGGGTCATGGAGGTGGTGAAGTCACCGACTATCTCCTCGAGGATGTCGTCCAGGGTGATCAACCCCTGGATGTCGCCATACTCGTCGACGATGAGGCCGATCCGCTCCTTGTTGCGCTGGAACTTGGCGAGCTGGACATTGAGGGGCGTCCCCTCGGGGATGAAGTAGAGTTCCTTGACCGCGCGCAGCAGGCTGGACTTGCTGAACTGATCCCTGGCCATCAGCCGCAGGGCATCGCGGGCATGCAGGAAGCCGACCGCGTCGTCGATGTTGTCGCGATAGAGCAGGATCTTGGTGTGGGCGCAGTGCACCAGTTGGCGCAGTATGGTCTTCCAGTCGTCATTGATGTCGATGGCATAGATCTCGCTGCGCGGCACCATGATGTTTTCCACCGTCATCTTGTCCAGATCCAGGATGCTGAGCAGCATCTCCTGATGGCGCTGGGGGATCATGCTGCCCGCCTCGTTGACTATGGTGCGCAGCTCCTCGGTGTTGAGGGAGTCGCCCTGCTTGGGCGTGATCTTGAGCAGCTTGAGCAGGCTGCTGGTGATGCCGTTGATCAGCCAGACGAAGGGGTAGAGGGGTACCATCAACCCCTTGAGGATCCAGGAGGCGGGGTAGGCGATCTTCTCCGGGTACATGGCGGCCAGCGTCTTGGGGGTGACCTCGCCGAAGATGAGCACCACTATGGTCAGGCCGAAGGTGGCCACGGCCACCCCTATGTCGCCGAACAGCCGGATGCAGACGATGGTGGCGATGGCCGATGCCAGTATGTTGACCAGGTTGTTGCCGATGAGGATGAGGCCGATGAGGCGATCCGGGCGGGCAAGCAGGCGTTCCACCCGGCGGGCGGCCTTGTGTTTGGTCTGGGCGAGATGGCGCAACTTGTAGCGGTTGAGCGACATCAGGCCGGTTTCGGAGCTCGAGAAGAACGCGGAAAGGAAGATCAGAATAACGAGAACAATCAGTAATGTACTCGTTGATATGCTGTCCAAGAAGGGCTCCTGTTGGGGCTAAATAATGAATGTAGGGGGTGAGGTATCAGCTCAGCAGCACTTCTTTGACGAAGCGGCTGCCAAAATAGGCCAGGGTCAAGATGGCCGAGCCTATCAGGCTCAGGGTGATGACGCGGCGGCCGCGCCAGCCTCTGGCATGATGACCCCAGAGCAGAAAGGCGTAGACGCACCAGGCGAGAATGGAGAGCACCGCCTTGTGGGACTTGCCCTGGGCAAACATGTCTTCCAGGAAGAAGAGGCCGGAGGCGATGGAGAGCGTCAGCAGAAACAGGCCGGCGGAGATGAGCTGGAACAGCCGCTTCTCCACCGTCATCAGGGGCGGCATCGCGGGCAGTTGAATGATCTTGCGAGATTTTAACTGGCGGTCCAGGCAGGCGAGTTGCAGGGCGAACAGGCAGGCAATCATCAGCACCGAATAGGCCATCAGGGCCAGGCCTATGTGCAGCAGCAGCTGGGGATGGGCCTCCAGATGGGTGATGTAGCGGCTCGGGATCAGCGCGCTGGCGGTGAGCAGCAGGGCGGAAAACCCATAGACCACCGGCAGCAGGATCCAGCCGTTGAAACGGCGAGCGGCGCAGGTCATGAAGGTACTGATGATGAGGCTCACCAGGGAGGCCACGTTCAACATGCTGAGGTTCTGGCCTGAATTGGTCTGCATGACCTCGGCACCCAGGGTGATGGCGTGAGCGACCAGGGCGAACGCGACGCAGGCAAACAACTTGTGCTGTCCAGTTGGCTTGGCGCTCAGCAGCAGGTGCAGGGAGGCGATGATGGCCAGCAGATAAAACGCCAGGGCCAGAACAGAGATCACGATCATAACCAGGTCGTTGTCGAACAAGCAGTTAGATGAATAAGGGAGGCAGTATACCCTGCACCCGAGGTGCTCGCCAGTTGTGCAATCCGCAATCTGCCCATATATAGGGAGCAGGGCGCCGCAGCCGATGCGGCGAATAATCGTCCTCAGGCGATGGCTGAGGTATAATGCCGCCATTTACTACGCCAAGAACCGGAAAGCGTCATGTTTGAGAATTTGACAGAACGACTCTCGCGCACCCTGCGCAACGTCAGTGGCCGTGGGCGGCTGACCGAAGATAACATCAAGGAGACCCTGCGCGAGGTGCGCATGGCGCTGCTTGAGGCGGACGTGGCGCTGCCCGTGGTGCGTGACTTCGTGGCCCGCGTCAAGGAACGCGCCGTCGGCCAGGAAGTGGCCAAGTCCCTGAGCCCGGGTCAGGCCTTCATCAAGATAGTGCACGGCGAACTGGTCACCGTGATGGGAGAGGCCAACGAGCAGCTCAACCTGGCCGCCCAGCCGCCCGCCATTATTTTGATGGCCGGCCTGCAGGGTGCCGGTAAGACCACCACCGTCGGCAAGCTGGCCAAGCTGCTCAAGGAGCGCAGCAAGAAGAAGGTGCTGGTGGTCAGTGCCGACGTCTATCGCCCCGCCGCGATCAAGCAGCTCGAGACCCTGGCCGCGGACATCGGCGTCGACTTCTTCCCGAGCGAGGCGACCCAGAAGCCGCTGGCCATCGCCAATGCCGCCATCGATCAGGCGCGCAAGAAGTTCTATGACGTGGTGATCGTCGATACCGCAGGTCGTCTGCACGTCGATGGCGACATGATGGCGGAGATCCAGGATCTGCACGCCGCCATCAAGCCGGTGGAGACCTTGTTCGTGGTGGATGCCATGACGGGTCAGGATGCGGCCAACACCGCCAAGGCATTCAACGAGGCGCTGCCCCTCACCGGTGTCATCCTCACCAAGGCCGATGGCGATGCCCGCGGCGGTGCCGCCCTGTCGGTGCGCCACATCACCGGCAAGCCGGTCAAGTTCATCGGCATGGGGGAGAAAACCGACGCGCTGGAGCCGTTCCACCCCGACCGTCTGGCGTCGCGCATCCTCGGCATGGGGGACGTGCTGTCGCTTATCGAAGAAGTGGAGCGCAACGTCGACAAGGAGAAGGCGGCCAAGCTGGCCAGCAAGGTCAAGAGCGGCAAGGGCTTCGACCTGGAAGATTTTCGCGAGCAGCTGGTCCAGATGCGCAACATGGGCGGCATGATGGGCATGCTCGACAAGCTGCCAGGCATGTCCGGCCTGCCTGACAATGTGAAAGATCAGATGGATGACAAGCTCACCGTGCGCATGGAGGCCATCATCAGCTCCATGACGCCCAAGGAGCGCGCGCACCCCGATCTCATCAAGGGCTCCCGCAAGCGCCGCATCGCCGCGGGTTCCGGCATGCAGGTGCAGGACGTCAACAAGCTGCTCAAGCAGTTCACCGAGATGCAGCGCATGATGAAGAAGATGTCCGGCAAGGGCGGCATGCGCAAGATGATGGGCCAGATGAAAAACATGCTGCCGCCGGGCTTCGGTGGCGGTGGTCGCGGCCCCTTCTAAACGACCTCGCCTGTCATGGCGGCAGAGGCTCCCCAAAAGGGAGCCTCTTTTGTCTGCCGCCTGTGCAAAAATTGGCTGGCTCGGTTGCAATCAGCATGAATTCAAGTAGAATTATGCGGCTTATTTTAAGCTAGGGTCCGCGTGTTTGCGGGCCTTGTTCATTAGATGTTAATGAGGACGATATGGTAACCATTCGTTTACAACGTGGTGGCGCGAAAAAGCGTCCGTTTTACCAGGTAGTAGTTGCTGACAGCCGTAACGCCCGTGACGGTCGTTTCATCGAGCGCGTCGGTTTCTTCAACCCGGTTGCTTCTGGTTCCGCTGAGAAGCTGAACCTGGACCTGGCTCGCATCGAGCATTGGGTTGGTACTGGTGCCGCTGTCTCTGACCGCGTTGCCAAGCTGATCAAAGACGCTGCCAAAGCGGCTTAATCAGTTAAACGGTAGGGAGTTAAGGTGGATAAACCTATAGTTCTGGGCACCCTGGGTACCGTATACGGCATCAAGGGCTGGCTGAAAGTGAACTCCTTCACCGATGTTGCCGAAGCGATTTTCGATTACAAACCCTGGCTGATCAATCAGAACGGGGTGTGGCGTGAACTTCAGGTTTCATCCTGGAAGCGTCACAACAAGGGTCTGATCTGCAAGCTCGATGGTATCGACGTGCGCGAGGATGCCCTGGCATTGACCAATGTCGAGATTGGCGTTCACGCCGATCAGTTGCCGAGTCTGCCCGAGGGTGAGTTCTACTGGCGCGACCTGATTGGTTGCACCGTGTTGACCACCAAGGGATACGACCTTGGCAAGGTGACCGAATTGATGGAAACCGGCTCCAACGATGTGTTGGTGGTTGAGGCCAATGTAAAAGATGCCTTTGGCGCAAAGGAGCGGTTGATTCCGTTCCTGGAAGAGCAGGTGATCAAGCATATTGATCTGACTGCTCGCACAATCGAAGTTGATTGGGATCCTGGTTTCTAGTTTCCCGCGGTGTGCCGGAGGTTTCTTATGTGGATTGGGGTGATCAGCCTCTTCCCGGAAATGTTCCGAGCCATTACCGAGCACGGGGTAACGGGTCGGGCCGTCAAGAGTGGCCTGCTGCAGATTGAGTGCTGGAACCCCCGGGACTTTACCCACGACAAGCACCGTACGGTCGATGATCGTCCATATGGTGGTGGGCCCGGCATGTTGATGATGGTTCAGCCGCTGCGTGATGCGATTCATGCGGCCAAGCAAGCGGCGGGAGACGGGGCGAAAGTCATCTATCTCTCTCCTCAGGGACGCAAGCTGACACAGGCTGGCGTGACCGAGTTGGCGCAGGATCGAAAACTGATCCTGATTGCCGGTCGATACGAAGGTATCGACGAGCGCGTGATACAAACCGAGGTCGACGAAGAGTGGTCTATCGGGGATTACGTGCTAAGTGGTGGCGAGTTGCCTGCCATGACCCTGATCGATGCGGTTTCGCGTCTGGTACCAGGGGTATTGGGGGATCAGGCCAGTGCCGAGCAGGACTCCTTCACGGATGGCCTGCTGGATCATCCCCACTACACTCGACCTGAGCTGTTGGATGGATTGGCGGTGCCGGAGGCGCTGACGAGCGGCAATCACGAAGTGATTCGGCGCTGGCGGCTCAAGCAATCGCTCGGACGAACCTGGCAACGTAGGCCGGAACTTATTAACAACCTAGCTCTGACTGACGAGCAAGAATCACTTCTTGCCGAGTATGTCCGCGAAGTGCGTGACAGCGTTTAGTAGAGTTTTCAGTTTATCCTAGGTAAGGAAAGACAATGAGCAAGATTATTCAGCAGCTTGAACAAGAGCAACTGCGTACCGACATCCCGGCTTTCGCCCAGGGCGATACCGTACGTGTTCAAGTGCGTGTTAAAGAAGGTGGTAAAGAGCGTCTGCAGGCTTTCGAAGGCATCGTCATTGCCAAGCGTAACCGCGGTCTGCACTCTGCTTTCACCGTTCGCAAGATCTCCAACGGCGAAGGTGTTGAGCGTGTATTCCAGACTCACTCTCCGCTGATCCACAGTGTAGAACTGAAGCGTCGTGGTGATGTTCGCCGCGCCAAACTGTACTACCTGCGCAACCTGTCCGGCAAAGCTGCTCGTATCAAAGAGAAGCTCAACTAATTCGACTCGAATTGGTGTCGATTTATCGACGGATAGTGAAGAGGCTCGCCAATGGCGAGCCTTTTTTATGTCCGCTGCGAGGCTAGGGATTGACCCTGACCACCGAGTTGTCCCGCCCGAAGGGGCCGGGGACATAGTCGTCCGCCGCCCAGTCATTGTCGTAGCGACACTCGCCATCGGGCTGGATCAGCCGATAGCAATACTCGAAATGGCTGGGGCCGTCGGTGGGCAGGTTGAGAGTCGCCTTGAACTCACCGCTTTTCATGCGCTTGAGCGCGATCGGCTGCCACTGGTTGAACTCTCCCAGCAGCAGCACCTGCTCGGCCCCCTCTGCGGCGGCCTTCTCCACCTCGAAGGTGACTTTCACTTCCGGGCGGGACTTGAGGAACTGCTTGTTGATAGGCATGACGCCTCCTTGTCATTGGCTACGAAGAAACCGGATTGGTTATTTTTATACCAATTTATGACAGGGAGATAGATAACACCTCATTCGGGCAGGGCAAAGTGGCGCATGAGCAGGGCATGGGTGAAGGGGATCTTCAGATAAAAGCCCCTTGGCAGTGTCATGATGGGCTGACCGGCGCGGCCGATGGCCCGGGTCAGCGCCTTGTTGTTGGCGGCCTTGGGGCGCAGTTGCATCACCTGGCCATGGCGGGCACTGATCTGCTCCACTTCCCCCAGCACTATCATGTCCATCAGCTCCTCCCAATCCTGGCGCAGCAAGGCGTCCTCCTCCGGGCTCGGGCGCCACATCAGCGGCATGCCGACCCGGCGCTCGCCAACGGGGATCTCCCGGCTGCCCTCTACCGGGATCCAGAGCACCCGCGACAGCTTGTTGCGCACGTTGGACTCCTCCCAGCGCTGGCCGCTGATCCCGATCAGTGGCGCCACGCAGACGAAGGTGGTCTCCAGGGGCTTGCCTCTGGGATCCACCGGGATCGTCTTGAGTTCTATGCCGAGCTCGGGAAAATCCTGCTCCGGTCGGCTGCCGGCACTGGCGCCCAGATGCCATTCGATCAGTTGCCCGACCCAGCCCTTGTCCCGGCGCAGGTCCCGCGGCACCGCTATCCCTGCGTCGGTCGCCAGCTGGGCCAGGGTAAAGCCGGCGATGGCATGAGCACGATCCAGCAGCTCCTGTTCTGACTGGGGGGGGTGGGGCATAGGATCCTCCTGTGGATGAAAAGTCGCTACCTGTCCCCAAACCGGTTTCTGACGCTTTTATGACCAGTCTAGATGGCGGGACAGACGAATACCCTGACAGGGGTATTCTTTGCTTATGACTATGATTTTAAATGGTTTTGATAGAAAAGTCCGGCTTTGTTGCGCGCAGGATCCTGGGGGAAGGAACTTGTCCAAGGGTTTGTCCTGCTTGTTGCACACAGTTATCCACAGAAAACTTGGATAACTGATCAATGGTGGTCACCGTTGCCGTGGATGGAGAAAAAAAATGTGATCCATCCACTTTTTCGGCCCGGATCCTGATGAGAAAGGAGGCAAGGCTTGTGGATAAATTGCCCTTGGTGGATCTTTGAGCGCCGGAACTTGTTCACAATCAGGATCCGGGATCCTGTTCCGGATAAAGCATGGATTTTGATCCAGTTAAATGAAGTTAATATATTGTTTTTAATGAATTTAATGTCTTTGTTTTTCAGTGGGGTATGCCAGCATATTCATACGCACGGTAGCTGATATTCAACCGTATACCCGCTTGCCCACAGTGTTATACACAGAACGGGTGAGCAACTTGCCAGAGAGGATCCCGATGTTTGTTTATAACTTGGGTTGAAATCGAAAGTTATTCATGATTGCTGATCGACAACCGCTGTTTGCCGGCAAGGGGTGAATGTGGAACAATCTCTTTATAGATTCAGCCTTTATAAGGTGATCACGTGATAGATGGTGACGGGTTTCGTCCCAATGTCGGCATCGTGATCTGTAACCGCGAAGGACAAGTTCTGTGGGCTAAGCGCTATGGACAGCACTCCTGGCAGTTTCCCCAGGGGGGAGTGGATGAGGGTGAAACACCAGAGCAGGCCATGTATCGGGAGCTCTATGAGGAGATTGGCCTCAAGCCCGACGATGTGACCATACTGGCTATCAGCCGTAACTGGCTCAAGTACCGCTTACCCAAACGACTTGTCCGTTGGGACAGTTCACCGGTCTGTATTGGCCAAAAACAGAAATGGTTTCTGCTGCAGTTGAATCCAGGGAAAGAGTCGCACATTCAATTTGGCTGTTATGGTCATCCTGAGTTCGATGACTGGCGCTGGGTCAGCTTCTGGTATCCGGTTCGCCAGGTGGTCTCCTTCAAGCGGGAGGTGTATCGCCGGGTGATGAAGGAGTTTGCCCCGCTGGCCATGCCGGTGGTGCAGCAGGCAAGCAACAAGAGGGAAGGGCGGCGCCACCGCTCTCGTTAAGGAGCAGAGTATTTGCTGACGGAATTGAGACGCATCGTCGAGAGCATGGCCCAGGCCAATACCCTCGAGCAGGCACTGGAAGCATTGGTGGGCCAGACCCGGCTCGCCATGCAGGTCTCCTGCTGCTCCGTTTACGTCTCCGAGCCCGAGGCGCGTTGCTATCGACTGGCGGCCACCGACGGTCTGGCGCAATCTGCCGTCGGCAAGACCACCTTGCCGTTCGAGCAGGGCATCGTCGGTCTGGTGGGCCAGCGGGAAGAGCTGATCAACCTGGCCGATGCCCCCTCCCACCCCAGTTTCAAGTTCCTGCCCGATGTCGCGGAAGAGGCGTTTCGCTCCTTCCTCGGCGCCCCCATCATGCATCAGCGTCAGGTGGTCGGCATCCTGGTGGTGCAGCAGAAGGAGAGCCGCCGTTTCGATGAGGGGGAGGAGTCCTTCCTGGTCACCCTGGCAGCCCAGCTGGCCGCCCGCCTCGCCCATGCCCAGACCAAGGGCTGGCTGCAGAAGACCGACTGGAGCAAGCCGCTGCGCGGCATCGCCGGGGCAAGCGGCATCGCCATCGCCAAGGCCTGGGTATGGCGACCGCGCAAGGAGCTGGGCTCCATAGTCCCGCGCAAGGATGAGGATCACCATGCCCAGCTGGCCCGCCTCGAGGAGGCGGTCGAGGAGGTGCGTCACGATCTGGAGAGCCTGGCGCTGCGGTTTCGCGAGAGTTACAGCCAGGACTCGGTCGCCATCTTCGACATCTATCTGCACCTGCTGAACGATCCCGGTTATATCCGGCCGATCCGCAACAAGGTGAGCAAGGAACACTGGACCGCGGTCTCTGCGGTCAAGCTGGTGAGTGATCGGCTGATCGACCAGTTCAAGGGGATGAAGGATCCCTACCTGCAGGAGCGATCCACCGATGTGAAGGACATCGCCCAGCGGCTCATCAGCCGGCTGGTGCAAAATGAACCCGAACATTTCACCATAGGGGAACCCGTGGTGCTGGTGGCGGACGAAGTGACGGCCACCATACTGGCCGAGATCCCGCGCGAGTTTCTGAGCGGGGTGGTCTCCCTCAAGGGGGGCACCAACTCCCATGCCGCCATCCTGGCCCGCGCCATGGGCATCGCCGCCATCATGGGGGTGGATCTGCCCCTGGGGGACATCAGCGGACGGCCGCTGATCCTGGATGGCTACAGCGGCGATCTCTTCATCGAGCCCAGTGCGCTGCTGCTGGCCGAGTACCGGCAGCTGCTCGACGAGGAGCGGGCGCTGGATACCCTGGTGCGCTCGGTGGACAATCAGCCCTCCGAGACGGCCGACGGCGTCAAGGTGTCGCTGCTGCTCAACGCAGGTCTCAGTGCCGATACCGAGATCTCCCTCAGTCAGCTGGCGGATGGTGTGGGGCTCTATCGCACCGAGATCCCCTTCATGCTGCAAGACAGCTTCCCCTCCGAGCTGGAGCAGACCGCCCGCTATCGCGGCATTCTCGAGACCTATCGCGATCGCCCCGTCTGCATGCGTACCCTGGATGTGGGGGGGGACAAGCCGCTCCCCTATTTCCCCATCGTGGAGGAAAATCCCTTCCTTGGCTGGCGGGGGATCCGGCTCACCCTGGATCACCCCGAACTCTTCCTGGTGCAGCTCAAGGCCATGCTGCGCGCCAGCGAGGGGTTGGACAATCTCACCATCATGCTGCCGATGATCAGCAGCGTGGGGGAGATCAAGGCCTCCCGCCGCCTGCTGGATCAGGCCTGGCATGAGGTTTCGGAAGAGGCGGCCGTACGGGGCGTCTCCATCAACTACCCCAGCCTGGGGGCCATGATAGAGGTCCCCTCCGCGCTCTATATCCTGCCGGAGATGGCTCCCCTCATCGACTTCTGGTCGGTGGGCAGCAACGACCTGACCCAGTACCTGCTGGCGGTGGACCGCAACAATGCCCGGGTCGCCAACATCTATGATGCCTTCCATCCTGCGGTGATCCGCGCGCTGCAACTGCTGGTCGATGCCTCCCGGCGCTACCAGAAGCCGGTCTCCGTCTGCGGTGAGCTGGCCGGCGATCCGGTCGGCGTGCTGCTGCTGATGGCCATGGGCTATCGCCGCTTCAGCATGAACACCAACAACATTGCCCGCATCAAATACGTGCTGCGCCATGCCAGGCTGAGCGAGCTGACGGACCTGCTGGCGGAGGGGCTCAAGCATGATAACCCCCACGTGCTGCGCGGCCTGTTTGCCCGTTATCTGGAAGAGCATGGTTTGGGTGGCCTGCTGCGTGCCGGTCACAAGCCCTGATCCGATTAACATCAAACCTTGTCCCCTGTCGCGAATGATCGCAAAATGCGGCTTTTCGTTTGACTGAGACGCTTATGCAGCACGATGGATATTGGGTTTTCTCGCAGATAGATCCCGTCGCCTTCAGCCTGGGGCCACTATCGGTACGCTGGTACGGTCTCATGTACCTGTTCGGTTTTGCCTTCGCCATGTGGCTGGCGGGTCGACGTGCCGATGCGCCGAACAGCGGCTGGACCCGCAATGAGGTCTCCGACCTGCTGTTCTACGGCTTCCTCGGGGTGATCCTGGGGGGGCGATTCGGTTATGTGCTCTTCTACAACTTCGATCTTTTCCTGGCCGATCCCCTCTATCTGTTCAAGATCTGGACCGGCGGCATGTCGTTCCACGGCGGCCTGATCGGGGTCATCACCGCCATGATCTGGTTTGCCCACAAGACCAGGCGGCACTTTTTCACGGTCGCGGACTTTGTGGCCCCCCTCATCCCGTTTGGCCTCGGCGTGGGCCGGCTCGGCAACTTCATGAATGGCGAGCTGTGGGGCCGGGTGACCGATGTGCCCTGGGCCATCATCTTCCCGGAGGCGGGCCCTGAGCCCCGTCACCCCTCCCAGCTCTATCAGTTCGCCCTGGAAGGGGTGGTGCTCTTCATCATCCTGAATCTGTTCTGGCGCAAGCACCCGCCCCGTGGCGCCATCTCTGGCATGTTCCTGCTCTGTTATGGTCTGTTCCGCTTCCTGGTGGAGTTTGTGCGCCAGCCAGATGCCCAGCTTGGCCTCTACTTCCAGGAGATCAGCATGGGGCAGATCCTCTCGACCCCGATGATCATCATCGGCGCCCTGATGATCTGGGCCGCCTACAAGCGTCCGCAGCTGTTCGGCAACGCGGCTAAGGCTAAGGAGGTAAAGTCATGAGGGCTTATCTTGACCTGATGCAGAAGATCCTGGATGAGGGTACCGTCAAATCCGATCGCACCGGCACGGGAACCGTCTCCCTGTTCGGTCATCAGATGCGCTTCAACCTGGTCGATGGTTTCCCGCTGGTCACCACCAAGAAGTGCCACCTGAGATCCATCATTCACGAGCTGCTCTGGTTCCTCAATGGCGACACCAATACCGCCTATCTGAAAGAGCACGGCGTCAGCATCTGGGATGAGTGGGCCGATGAGAACGGCGATCTCGGCCCGGTCTACGGTGCCCAGTGGCGTTCCTGGCCGGCGGCCGACGGCTCAGTCATCGACCAGATCCAGAAGGCGGTGGATGACATCAAGCACAATCCGGATTCGCGCCGCATCATCGTCTCCGCCTGGAACGTGGGGGAGCTGGACAAGATGGCGCTGGCCCCCTGTCATGCCTTCTTCCAGTTCTACGTGGCAGACGGCAAGCTCTCCTGCCAGCTCTACCAGCGCAGCTGCGATGTGTTCCTCGGTCTGCCGTTCAACATCGCCAGTTACGCCCTGCTGACCCACATGATGGCCCAGCAGTGCGATCTGGCAGTGGGGGACTTTGTCTGGACCGGTGGCGACGTGCATCTCTACTCCAACCACATGGAGCAGACCGCGCTGCAACTCTCCCGTGAGCCGCGTCCCTTGCCGCAGCTGGTGATCAAGCGCAAGCCGGCCTCCATCTTCGATTACCGGTTCGAGGATTTCGAGATCCAGGGCTATGACCCCCATCCCGGTATCAAGGCGCCCGTCGCCATCTGAGCCAAAGGCGCCTGAGGGCGCCTTTTTCATTCCTGTTTATATGCCCTATAGTATTTTTTATTCCCATTTTACTCGTGGGAAAGAGGGGGCATCCCCTCTCATTAGGGTCGATAGTCAACCATGAAAGGGTCTTGGATTCGGTTTTGCCGTTGTTTTTGGCTGTAAGAAACGATTTTTCATTGCTCATATCCCTCTCTAGACTGAGTTCTGTATGTTTTTTGGGAGTAGCTTGAACATGAGTGAAGTATTGAAACGCTTTCTGAAGCTGGAGTCCGCCTCGGGGATTATTCTGATCCTGGCGGCGCTGGTCGCTCTCTTGCTCGCCAATTCCAATCTGGTCGATGCCTATCAGGCCTTCCTCAATACCCAGGTGCAGGTACGCATCTCGGCGCTGGACATCAACAAGCCGTTGCTGCTCTGGATCAATGATGGTTTCATGGCCATCTTCTTCCTGTTGGTGGGGTTGGAGGTGAAGCGGGAGATGATGGAGGGGGCGCTCTCCTCCCGGGAGCAGGCGACCTTCCCGGCCATCGCCGCCGTGGGGGGCATGCTGGCTCCGGCGCTGATCTACTCCTTCTTCAACTATGGCGATGAGGTGACGCGAGCGGGCTGGGCCATACCGGCGGCGACCGATATCGCCTTTGCCCTCGGCGTCATGGCGCTGCTCGGCAAGCGGGTGCCCACCAGTCTCAAGGTCTTCCTGCTGGCTCTCGCCATCATGGATGATCTCGGGGTCATCATCATCATCGCCCTCTTCTACACCCAGCAGCTGTCGCTGACGGCGTTGGCGGTTGGCCTGACCGCCACCCTGCTGCTGGTGTGGATGAATCGCCGCGGGGTGGATCGCATCTCCCTCTATATGCTGGTCGGGTTGGTGCTCTGGGTGGCGGTACTCAAGTCGGGGGTCCATGCGACCCTGGCGGGGGTGGTGGTCGGTTTCCTGATCCCGCTCAAGGGCGAGCGCCACGCCTCGCCACTCAAGCACCTGGAGCATCAACTGCACCCCTGGAGCGCCTATCTTATTCTGCCGCTGTTCGCGTTTGCCAACGCGGGGGTGTCCCTAGACGGAATAGGTCTCGACACCCTGCTCGGCCCCGTTCCTATGGGGATCATGTTGGGACTGTTCGTGGGCAAGCCGCTCGGTATCTTTACCATCAGCTGGCTGTCGGTGCGCCTGGGCATAGCACAGTTGCCGCCTGGCGTGAATTTTTACCAGATCTTCGCGGTCAGCATTCTGTGCGGCATAGGGTTTACCATGTCGATGTTCATCGCGTCTTTGGCGTTTGAACATGGCGGCATGGACTACGGCAGCTACTCGCGCCTCGGCATCCTGGTGGGTTCCACCCTGGCGGCCCTGGTGGGTTATGTCGCCATGCGTCTGGCCTTGCCCAAGGGGATCGCCGATCAGAGTACGGAGGGATTATGAAGAAGAGCTTGATGGTATTGATGTTGCTCGGGCCGACTGCGGTCTGGGCGAATGGATTGGAGCAATGCAAGCAGGATGCCGGATCGGCAGAGTGCGCCACCTATCTCAACGGGGTGGTCGATGGCGCCCTCGCCATGGGAGACCAGCAGGCGCGGGCCCGCTTCGGCGAGACTTTCCAGGAGCGCGCCCTGCGCAGCCGGGTGGGGGAGCGGCTCAAGCATGAGAACAAGCGCTATTGTGGTCAGCGCATGCCCGATGCGGCCAAGCTGAAGCAGACCCTGATCGACCAGTTCGCGGCGAACAAGGTTGACTCGGTCAGCGACATGTATGACATTCTGGCGGTTGAACTCAGCTGCTACCGGAGTCCGCGCACCGCGGGAACCCCATCGGATGTCACACCTTAACTACAACCATCTCTACTATTTTTGGATGACTCAGAAGAAGGGCTCCGTCACCCAGGCGGCAGAGGCCCTTTTTTTGACGCCGCAAACCGTCACCGGTCAGATCAAGTTGCTGGAGCAGCGTCTGGGGGGCAAATTGCTCAAGCGCAAGGGACGCTCACTCGAGGCGACGGAGTTGGGGCAGCTGGTGTTTCGTTACGCCGACAAGATGTTCAGCCTCTCTTACGAGATGCTGGACATCGTCAACTATCGCAAGGAGAGCCAGATCCTGTTCGATGTCGGCATCGCCGATGCGCTCTCCAAGCGGCTGGCGAGCCGGGTACTGCTCTCCGTCATTCCCAATGATGGCTCCATCCACCTGCGCTGCTTCGAGTCGACCCATGAGCTGCTGCTCGAACAGCTGAGCGAACACAAGCTCGACATGATCCTCTCCGACTGCCCGGTGGATTCGGGTCAGCATGCGGGTCTGCTCTCCAAACGACTCGGTGGCTGCGGGGTCAGCTTCTTCTGCAAGGCTCCCATGCCAGAGAAGCCGTTTCCCGCTTGTCTGGAGGAGCGCAAGTTGCTCGTGCCGGGCCGCCGCACCGCCATGGGGCGCCAGTTGACCCAGTGGCTGGAGCAGCAGGGCATCTCCCCCAGCATTCTGGGGGAGTTCGATGATGCGGCGCTGATGAAGGCCTTTGGTTTCTTCAATCAGGGCATCTTCATGGCACCCACCATCTACCGGGAAGAGATACTCGAGGGGGAGGGGGTCATGCTGCTGGGCGAGACCCAGGACCTGATGGAGGAGTACTACGTCATCTTCGCCGAACGGATGATCCAGCACCCGGCGGTGAAGCGGGTATGCGATAGCGACTTCTCATTCTTGTTCGCCGGCCAGGAGGACTTCGCCACCATACAGCCTGCGACCCTGTCGTTTTAAATTCAGGCCAATCAAGGTATTATCCCGACTTGCGTCAAGAGGAGAGCGGCATGGATCTGGAGGCGATGGAAGCGAATGCGGGGAGGGCTGTGGCCTTGCTCAAGGCGCTTGCCAACGAACGACGGCTGTTCATTCTCTGCCAGTTGCTGGACAGGGAGTTGTCGGTCGGTGAGTTGAATGCGGTGCTGGGGCTGAGTCAGTCGGCACTGTCACAGCATCTGGCGGTACTGCGCCGGGATGAACTGGTGGCGACGCGAAAAGAGGCTCAAACCGTCTATTATTCGCTGCGCAGCCTTGAGGTGCGCGAGATGATAGGACTGCTGCACAGGCTGTACTGCAGCTCACAGCAATAAAAAACCGGCACAATGGCCGGTTTTTTTAGCTTTATACAGCCGAAGCTGATTAAGCCATAGCTTTGATCTGGGCAGACAGGCGGCTCTTGTGACGAGCAGCTTTGTTCTTGTGGATCAGGCCTTTGGTAGCCATGCGATCCATGATCGGCTGAGCGGTAGCGAAAGCAGCAACGGCAGCAGCTTTGTCGCCAGAGGCGATGGCAGCAATTACTTTCTTCAGGTAGGTACGGGTCATGGAACGACGGCTGGCGTTGTGCTGACGACGTTTTTCTGCCTGAATCGCGCGCTTCTTAGCAGATTTGATGTTAGCCAAGGTAAAACTCCTAAAACTGTCTTAGCGAGTGTATTGAAAAGGCCGAGAAATATGCCTTCTCAACCACATATTGTCAAACGATTTGTGCAAATAAACACCGCCCCCCGGTGGTGTGGCAATAGGGAGACGGTTAAACTGTCGGCCGATTCTAACAGCATTCTTCCCGTTCTGACAGTTCCAGAGGCTTCGTCTTGAGTAAGAAATTGATCAAATCCGGCATGATAGTCTCCTCCATGACGCTGGTCTCCCGCGTCATGGGCCTGGTACGCGATGTGGTGATCGCCAACCTGCTCGGCGCCGGGGCGGCGGCCGACGTCTTCTTCTTCGCCAATCGCATCCCCAACTTCCTGCGCCGCCTGTTCGCCGAAGGGGCATTCAACCAGGCCTTCGTCCCGGTGATGACCGAATACAAGAAGAAGGGGGATGAGCGGGAGGTGCGCGAGCTGCTGGCCGCCGTGGCGGGCACCCTGGGGGGGATCGTCACCCTGGTGACCCTGCTGGGGGTGATTGGCTCCGGGGCCCTGACCGCCCTGTTCGGCTGGGGCTGGTTCTGGGACTGGCTGCACGGCGGCCCGGCGGCAGAGAAGTTCGAGCTGGCCAGCCTGATGCTCAAGATCACCTTCCCCTATCTCTGGTTCATCACCTTCACCGCCATGGCGGGGGCTATCCTCAACACCTTCGGTCGCTTCGCCGTCTCCTCCTTTACCCCGGTATTTCTCAATATCGCCATGATAGCGGCGGCCTGGTGGATAGCGCCCCTGCTGGAGAGGCCCGAGCTGTCCCTGGCGATAGGGGTCTTTTTGGGCGGTCTGGTGCAATTTCTGTTTCAGTATCCCTTTTTACGTCAGATCAACATGCTGGTCTGGCCAAAGTGGGGCTGGCACCACCCCGGGGTGGTGAAGATCCGCACCCTGATGATCCCGGCGCTGTTCGGGGTGTCGGTCAGCCAGATCAATTTGTTGATCAACACCATGCTGGCTTCCTTCCTCGCCACCGGCGCCATCAGCTACCTCTACTACTCGGATCGGCTGCTGGAGTTTCCCCTCGGCCTGTTTGCGGTAGCCATCAGTACCGTCATCCTGCCCTCGCTGGCCAAGACCCATGTGGACTCAGATCCCGCCGATTTCTCCCGCACCATGGATTGGGGGGTGCGCATGGTGATGCTGCTGGGGCTGCCCGCCATGATAGGGATCGCCGTGCTGCGCGAGCCCATATTGCGGGTGCTCTTCATGCGCGGTGAGTTCGGCTTGCACGAGGTGAGCATGTCGGGGGCCAGCCTGCTGGCGTCCACCACGGGCCTGCTCTCTTTGATGTTGATCAAGGTGCTGGCACCCGGCTACTACGCCCGCCAGGACACCAGGACGCCGGTGCGCATCGGCATCATGGCCATGGTGGCCAACATGGTGTGCAACCTCGTCTTCATCTATCCCCTGGGGTATGTGGGACTGGCCCTGGCGACCGCCTGCTCAGGCACCCTGAATGCGGCCTTGTTGTTCAATGGTTTGTATCAGCAGGGGGTCTATCGTCCCTCGCGCCAGACCGGGGTCTTCTGCCTCAAGCTGCTGGCGGCGACCCTGGTCATGGGAGGTCTGATTGGCTACCTGTCGCCGGATCTCGCCCAGTGGGGGGCCTGGAGCATGACCAAGGCCAGCTGGGAGCTGGCTCTGCTGCTTTTGATGGGGGGCAGCGTCTACGGGATCTGTCTGCTCGCCTTCGGAATTCGGCCGCGTCATCTGAAATCCAGCCGGGAGGGCTGATCCAGACCGCCGCCTGAGATATAATCCGGCGATTTCGACAGCAGCAGAACACAAGGCACTGATGGAGCTTATCCGCGGTATCCACAATATCAAGCCCCGTCACCGGGGTTGCGTGTTGACCATAGGCAACTTTGATGGGGTCCATCAGGGTCATCACGCCGTGCTGGCGCGGCTGCAGGAGAAGGCCACCGCCCTTGGCTTGCCGGCTTGCGTCTTGCTGTTCGAGCCCCAGCCCCTTGAACTGTTTGCGGGGGCCGATGCCCCGGCACGCCTCTCCCGGCTGCGGGAGAAGGTGGAAGCCCTGGCGGCGCTGCATATCGATCGTCTGCTCTGCGTGCGATTTAGCCACGCCTTCGCCAGCCAGGCCGCCAATACCTTCATCGAGCAGCTCCTGGTCGACAAGCTGGGGGTGCGTTATCTGGTGGTGGGGGATGATTTTCGCTTCGGCAAGGGGCGGGAGGGGGACTTTCACCTGCTGGAGGCGGCGGGCCGCCGCTTCGGTTTCGAGGTGGTCAGCACCCAGAGCTTCGAGCTCGCCCGCCAGCGCGTCAGCAGCACCCTGGTGCGCGAGGCGCTCAAGGCGGGGCGCATGGCCGAGGTGGAGCTGATGCTGGGCCGTCCCTATGCCATCAGTGGCCGAGTGGCCCACGGTGACAAGCTGGGGCGCACCATAGGTTTTCCCACCGCCAATCTGGCCCTCAAGCGCCAGGTCATCCCGGTCGGTGGCGTGTTTGCGGTGGAAGTGTTATGTTCCGGCGAGATCTTCCCCGGTGTTGCCAACGTGGGCGTGAGGCCGACCTTGAACGGTACTCAAGCCAGATTGGAAGTACATTTATTTGATTTTTCTGGTGATCTATACGGTCAGCAGGTCAAGGTGCTGCTTCGCCACAAGCTGCGCGAGGAGCAAAAATTTGCCTCTTTCTCCGCCTTGAAAGAACAGATCGAACGAGATGCCCAGGCAGCCCGAGCCTGGTTTGGGCTGCCGTTATTCAATTTACCCAGCACTCTTTTAGAAAAGAAGGGAACCCAGGACTGATGAGCGACTATAAACACACCCTGAATCTTCCGGAAACCGAGTTCCCGATGCGTGGCGACCTGGCCAAGCGCGAACCCGGTATGCTCAAGCGTTGGTACGATCAGGATCTCTACGGAGCCATTCGCCGCGTCAAGGCGGGCAAGCCCTCCTTCATCCTGCATGACGGCCCTCCCTATGCGAACGGCAGCATTCACATCGGTCACTCGGTCAACAAGATCCTCAAAGACATCATCGTCAAGTCCAAGGGGCTGTCCGGTTTCGACTCCCCCTATGTACCGGGTTGGGATTGCCATGGCCTGCCCATCGAACTGAAGGTGGAAGGCAAGGTCGGCAAGCCGGGGGTCAAGATCTCCGCCGCCGAGTTCCGCGCCGAGTGCCGCAAGTATGCCAAGACCCAGATCGAGGCCCAGAAGAGCGACTTCATCCGCCTGGGGGTGCTGGGTGACTGGGAAAAGCCCTACCTGACCATGGATTTTGGCACCGAAGCCAACATCATCCGCTCCCTGGCCAAGATCGTGGACAATGGCCACCTGCACAAGGGCTCCAAGCCGGTGCACTGGTGTACCGACTGTGGCTCCGCCCTGGCCGAGGCCGAGGTGGAGTACTACGACAAGGATTCGCCCGCCATCGATGTGCGTTTCAAGGCCGTCGACGAGGCCGAGGTGGCTGGCAAGTTTGACTGTGCCGAGGGTCACTTCGGCCGCGGTCCGCTCTCCGTGGTGATCTGGACCACCACCCCCTGGACCCTGCCGGCCAACCGCGCCGTGGCCCTGCACGCCGACCTGGACTATGCCCTGGTGCAGGTGGAGGGTGAGCACCCGGAGCGCCTGATCCTGGCCGCCGACCTGGTCAAGGACGTGATGGACCGCGCTGGTATCGAGCAGTTCCATAACCTGGGTTATGCCAAGGGCGCCGCGCTGGATCTGCTGCGCTTCAAGCACCCCTTCTACAGCTTCGATGTGCCCATAGTGCTGGGTGATCACGTCACCCTGGACGCCGGTACCGGCGCCGTACACACCGCCCCTGGCCACGGCCAGGAAGACTTCGTGGTCGGTCAGAAGTACGGCCTGGAAGTAGCCAACCCCGTGGGCAGCAACGGCGTCTACCTGCCGGACACCCAGCTGTTCGCCGGTCAGCACGTGTTCAAGGCCAATACCGCCGTGGTCGAGGTGCTCAAGACCCATGGTGCCCTGCTCCATCACAAGGTGGTCAATCACTCCTACCCGCACTGCTGGCGCCACAAGACGCCGATCATCTTCCGTGCCACCCCCCAGTGGTTCATCAGCATGGAGCAGAAGGGATTGCGCAAGCAGGCCCTGACCGAGATCGACCGCATCGAGCAGGAGGGCATAGCCCAACAAGGCCAGAGCGGCTGGGTGCCCGCCTGGGGCAAGAACCGCATTCAGGCCATGGTGGAGAACCGCCCGGACTGGTGTATCTCCCGTCAGCGTACCTGGGGCGTGCCCATCTCCCTGTTCGTTCACAAAGAGACCCAGCAACTGCACCCTGAATCCGTGCGTCTGATGGAAGAGGTGGCCAAGCGGGTCGAACAGTCCGGCATCCAGGCCTGGTGGGATCTGGACAAGGCCGAGCTGCTGGGTGAGGACGCCGACAACTACGACAAGGTGCCCGACACCCTGGACGTCTGGTTCGACTCGGGTTCGACCCACTCCTCCGTGGTGGCGGCTCGTCCCGAGTTCAACGGCAACCCGGCCGACCTGTATCTGGAAGGCTCGGATCAGCACCGTGGCTGGTTCATGTCCTCGCTCATGATAGGCGTGGCCATGAACAACAAGGCCCCTTACAACCAGGTGCTGACCCATGGCTTCACCGTGGATGGCCAGGGCCGCAAGATGTCCAAGTCCATCGGCAACGTGGTCAGCCCGCAAGACGTCATGAACAAGCTGGGGGCCGACATCCTGCGTCTGTGGGTCGCGAGCACCGACTACACCGGCGAGATGACCGTCTCCGACGAGATCCTCAAACGCAGTGCCGATGCCTATCGCCGCATCCGCAACACCGCCCGCTTCCTGCTGGCCAACCTCAACGGCTTCAACCCGGCGACCGACATGGTCGCGCCCGCCGACATGGTGGTGGTGGACCGTTGGGCGGTGGGCCGCGCCAAGGCGGTGCAGGCCGAGATAGTCGACGCCTATCAGGCCTACAACTTCCACGGCGTGACCCAGAAGCTGATGCAGTTCTGCTCCATCGAGATGGGTTCCTTCTATCTGGACGTCATCAAGGACAGGCAGTACACCGCCAAGGCCGATGGCCTGGCCCGTCGCTCCTGTCAGACCGCGCTCTATCACATCGCCGAGGCCATGGTGCGCTGGATGGCGCCCATCATGAGCTTCACCGCCGACGAGATCTGGGCCCTGCTGCCGGGCGAGCGTGGCGAGTTCGTGTTCACCGAGGAGTGGTATGACGGCCTGTATGGCCTGGCCGCCGGTGAGCAGATGGGCGATGCCTTCTGGGCCGAGATCCTGGCCGTGCGCGCCGAGGTGAACAAGGCCCTGGAAGCGGCCCGTGGCGAGAAGCGGATCGGCAGCTCCCTGCAGGCCGAGCTGACCCTGTTCGCCAAGGCTGAACTGGCCGAGCGCCTCAACGCCCTGAGCGACGAGCTGCGCTTCGTGCTGCTCACCTCCAAGGCCAGGGTCGTGGTGGTTGACGGCGCGCCGGAAGGCTCCGTTGCGACCGAGCGTGACGACCTGTGGCTGAGCGTGGCCCAGTCTGCCGCCGCCAAGTGCGACCGCTGCTGGCACCATGTGGAAGATGTGGGCACCCTTGCCGGTCACGAAGAGATCTGTGGCCGCTGCGTCAGCAACGTCGAGGGTGACGGCGAAGTTCGTCAATTTGCCTGATGAAGATGACTCACGACAAGAGTGGCCTGCGCTGGCTGTGGCTGGCGGCGATGGCCTTCATTCTCGACCAGGCGAGCAAGCTCGCCGTGGTCAAGATGCTGCCTTTTGGCTACCCGGGGGTGGAGATCGCCCCCTTCTTCAACCTGGTGCACGTCTATAACAAGGGGGCGGCGTTCAGCTTCCTGGCCGATCAGGGGGGCTGGCAGCGCTGGTTCTTCGCCGTGCTGGCCTTCGCCATCTGCGGCCTGCTGACCCACTGGCTGCGCAAGCAGCCGGCAAGCCTGCGCTGGAGCGGCATCGCCTACTCCCTCATCATCGGCGGTGCCCTCGGCAACGTGTTCGATCGCCTGGTGCTGGGTCACGTGGTCGATTTTCTCGACTTCTACTGGGGCCGTGCCCACTGGCCCGCCTTCAATCTGGCGGACAGCTTCATCTTCATCGGCGCCGCCATGATAGTGCTGGACGGCTTTCGCGGCGAAAAAGCCGTGAGCAAGCAAGGCAAGGAGTCGGCATGAGCACGTTTATCGGTCATGACAGCCGGGTGCTGTTTCACTTCACCATCAAGCTGGAGGATGGCTCCGTCGCCGACAGCACCCAGTTGCACGGCAAGCCGGCGCGACTGACCATGGGGGATGGCAGCCTGACGCCGCAGTTCGAGCAGTGCCTGCTGGGGCTGCAACAAGGGGAGGCCAAGAGCTTCACGCTGAGCCCGGAGCAGGCCTTTGGCCTCTCCAATCCCGACAACATCTACCATCTGGACCGCGCCAAGTTCGGCGCGGATGTGGAGCCCAAGGTGGGCGCCATCATCGTCTTCGATCAGCCCAATGGCGGCGAGCTGCCCGGCATAGTGCGGGCGGTGCAAGGCATGTCGGTGACGGTCGATTTCAACCATCCCCTGGCCGGCCATACCGTCACCTTCGAGGTGGAGATCCTGGGGGTTGATGACCAGGAGGAGCGGTTGTGATGACGGATATGCTGCCGGCGGCCACCCTTGGTCTTCCCGTGCCGGGGGAACGCACCCGCTCAGCGCAATTTGACGGGAAAGAGGTACTCTGATGGATATTTTGCTCGCCAACCCTCGTGGTTTCTGCGCCGGAGTCGATCGCGCCATCAGCATCGTCGAGAGCGCGCTGGAGAAGTTCGGTGCCCCCATCTATGTCCGCCATGAAGTGGTGCACAATCGCTATGTGGTGAACAAGCTGAAGGATGCGGGGGCCGTGTTCGTCGAGGAGCTCGACGAGGTGCCGGACGACAGCATCGTCATCTTCTCCGCCCACGGCGTTGCCAAGACGGTGCGCGAGATGGCCAAGTCCCGGGCCCTCAAGGTGTTCGATGCCACCTGTCCCCTGGTGACCAAGGTGCACATGGAGGTGCATCGCGCCAGTCGCAAGGGCGCCGAGGCCGTGCTCATCGGTCACGCCGGTCACCCCGAGGTGATCGGCACCATGGGGCAGTACGAGAACCCGGAAGGGGGCATGTATCTGGTGGAGACGCCACAGGACGTGGCCAGGCTCAAGGTGAAGAATCCGGACGATCTCTGCTTCGTCACCCAGACCACCCTCAGCGTGGACGAGACCTCGGATGTCATCGACGCCCTGCGCAAGCATTTCCCCAAAATCCAGGGGCCGCGCAAGGACGACATCTGTTACGCCACCCAGAACCGCCAGGATGCGGTGCGGGAGATGGCCGGGCTGGTGGACGCCATGCTGGTGGTGGGGTCGCGCAACTCGTCCAACTCCAATCGCCTGCGGGAGCTGGCAGAGAAGGTGGGCGCGCGCGCCTACCTGATCGACGATGCCTCCATGATAGAACCGACCTGGCTGGATGGTGTCAAGGCCATCGGCGTGACGGCAGGGGCTTCGGCGCCCGAGGTGCTGGTGCAGAACGTCATCGCCCGTCTGCGTGAACTGGGGGGCAAGGTGGTCGCCGAACACCCGGGGCGCGAAGAGAATGTGGTGTTCGAAGTGCCGCCGGAACTGCGCATCATCTGATGATAAAGCCCATCGCCAGATGGGCTTTTTCATCGCTGCAGCCAGATCATTTCCAGCACTCTGCCGGTGTCTTGGCATCGGCCTTGGTGAGGGTCAGGGTATTGCAGCTGGTCGCTCCGCTCTTGTCACCGCTCTGGGCCCCCTTGGCCGTGGCGATCAGGGTATAAGTGGTGGCCGTGGCACCCGATATGCTGAAGTTATAGTAGTCACTGGTGGGATCCCCCACCGCACTGGCTGTCGTGCTGTAACTGCTGTTGCTGATCCGGTACTCCTCCTGCCTGAGCTGCATGGTCAGCAAGCCTTTCACCCCCTCAGCCCGGCGCGATTTGCGTAACCCGTCGGTGAAACTGGGGTAAGCCACGGCGGCGATGATGGCGACAATGGCCACCGCTACCATGAGTTCAATCAATGTGATTCCTTTGGCGTGTTTTCTCATCGTCGACATGGTTCGGGAGAGGGATTGATACTATAGAGTAGTATTGACCGTTTCCTCCATGTGGATGAACACGCACAGACAGGGAGTCTGGAAGGCGATGGTAACGAAAGGGAAGGGATCCCGCGGTTTTACCCTGATTGAACTCATGGTGGCCACCTTGGTGGTGGCCTTGCTGCTGATGGTTGCCATCCCCAGCTATCAATCTTTGCGCCAGGAGCAGCTGGTCAGGGCGGCCACCCAGGCCATCTATACCGACGTCATGTTGCTCAAGTCTGAAGCCATCAAGCGCAACCAGATATTGAACTTGCTGATTTTCAATAGCGGTACCAGCAACTGGTGTTACCGGATCCATATTGACGGAACCTGTGCCAGTTGCGCTGATGCCTGCTCCACCATTGAAGGACGCAAAGGCGCCGATGCCGGTGAGTTTCCCGGCATCAGCCTGGTCGGTAGCTACAGTGAATCAGCCACCAATATCAGACCCCTCAATATATCCCCCCGGCGAGGCACCTTGACGGCTGGCAATATCGCCATCTCGTCGGGGAGTTATGTCATGCATGTGAAAACCAACAATGTCGGGCGGGTTCGTACCTGCGCTATCAGCAACGTGAGCGGGGTGCCTGCATGTTGAGACGTGTCGCTGGTTTCAGCCTGGTTGAGCTCATGGTGTCCATGGTCGCTGGGCTGATCCTGGTTGCCGCGGTAACGGCCCTGTTTGCCACCATTCTTAAGGCCAACAGCACGGCCATGAAGGTGAGTCGCCTCAACCAGGAGATACAGGCGATCACCGATATGATGGCCCGTGATATCCAGCGGGCCGGCTATGATGCCAGCGCGGCAGTACATACGCTGGTTTCTGGCGCGACATCCCCCTTCTATTTCGATTCGACCAAGCATTTGCTAAATAAATATTCGTCTTCGCCAGATAAGTTCCGCTGTATTGCACTGAAATACGATGAACGTGACACTGCCGCTCCAAGCCCCGGCCTGCCAGGAGCCAAGGAGGCTGTTGTATACAGTTATCGTTCCACGAGCACAGATAGCTCCATATGGCTGGATGATCTATCCGCTTCAGCAAATTTGGCGACGCTGAGTGCTGCTTGTGACAGTGGCGGAGAGCGAATTAGTGCTAATGGTTCGATCGACATTACCGACCTGACCTTTACCCTGCTGCCTAGCTCTGCTTCTTCAGGGGCTAGAACCATCAGACTCACTATCACGGGCAACGATATTAAATCCCCGGCCCTGGCGCTCACTCTGCAGCGGGATATCAAGCTGCGCAACGATGGGTTCTTGCCATGAAACGTCACGTCGGTTTCACCACCTTTACTGTCACCCTGTTGCTTATTCTCATCCTTGTCGGTGTTTCCCTGCTGGTGGGGAAATTGATGGTGGCCGACCGCAAGGTCAGCGTCAACGAGGTTCAATATCGGCAGGCTATCGCACTGGCTGAGTTGGGTATTGCCGATGGCCTGAGTCGATATGATGCAGGCATTGCCATCCCCAGCGGTGGCCTTTCCGTCAGTTCGGCACAAGGCACCTATGTGCTTACAGCCAAGGATGATGTGGTCCCGCCGATTATGGTAGGTACAGCGCCTAATCAGCTTAGTGTGACGCCGGTGGAGTTAATGTCCATAGCCACCTTGCCCAGCAATCTGGGAACTGCCACCGTGCGTGTGCAGGTAGCAGGTTATCATCTGCTTTCCGCAGCAAAAGCGGTACCGCTGATGGTCGCGGGAGGGGCCTCCATTGGAGGAACTTTCACTGTGGTCGCGAACCCAAACGGTGGGGGAGCGGGTGTGCCGCTGTCGGTTTGGTCTGATCAGGCAGTGGGGGGCAGTGGTTCCTGGCAGACTTGTCATCAGGGGGACTTTAGTGGGGGTAGTTGCAGCACCAATCTCAGTGATAAGAACAATATAGGGTCAGATATCAAGGCAAGTGATCCCGATTTCCCAGATGATCTGCTCTGGTATCTTTTCGGAGAGCCGGATACCGAGGCCGGTTGGGCCAATATGTTCAACAACGGGGCTATTTCTATCCCCAATTGCAACTCTCTCGGGGCGACATCGACCGGGATATTTATTGTCGATACCGGCGTCGATTGCGATTTTACCGCAAGTGCAATAGGAAGCGCGGGGGCTCCCGTGGTACTGATTGTCCGGGATGGTGACCTGACGATGAATGGCGGCTTGGAATTTAACGGTA
Source organism: Aeromonas crassostreae (assembly GCF_054052445.1). Classification (NCBI taxonomy): domain Bacteria; kingdom Pseudomonadati; phylum Pseudomonadota; class Gammaproteobacteria; order Aeromonadales; family Aeromonadaceae; genus Aeromonas; species Aeromonas crassostreae. Next base: position 111,890 of record NZ_JBSTYM010000007.1, read on the forward strand.
TTATCTTCGCGCATTCGGATGATCCGAGTAATCCTCCACGGGTGAAAGCAAATGGTACAGCAACGGTGAATGGCTCCTTGATTGCCAATGCCCCTATCGACATCACCAGTGGTACCTTCAATGTCAAATACGATCAGTCTGTGCTTGATGGTGTTCAACAGGGAGCAAGTTTTCAGACTACCAAGATGGTGCCTGGTAGTTGGCGGGATTGGTAGGGCGAGGAAAGCATATGAAAAAGCAGAAAGGATTCGGCCTGCTGGAGATCCTGATTACCCTAGTGCTGCTAGGGATGGGGGTGGCAGGGCTTGTCTCGCTGGCGAAGGGGATGCTGAGTGCGGCACAAGAGGGTGGGCGCTACGAGATAGCCATGCGATTAGCCGAGTCCAAGCTTGATGAGTTGCGCAACTTCAACGAAATACGCAATGCGACCCCACCACTCACGGCTTATAAAGATATTTCCACCGGTAGCAGCAGCCAGTCACTCTCGAATGACAGCTATGAGTTGAGCTGGGCGGTCAGCGACCAGTATCTGGATGGCGGTGCCTGGACAACCACTAAGCCAGCCACTTATCTTTACGATTATCCTGAGCGTAAGCGGATCGGAGTGACAGTCACCTGGACTGATAATGATGGTTCAGCCCGTACGCTGCAGCTGGCTGGCGCTATTTCCCCCACAGGCTCCTTCACCAGCGAAGAAACTGGAGACGGTCTGGTCAAACCCCGTGAAAGTCCCAAAGTCGACTATACGCAGGGAAGTGTGCCGGATGTGGTTGCGGTTGCGCTGGGGAATGGCAGCAATAAAGAGACGAGCAAGCCTTTACCCCATATATCGGGAGGATCCAGTTCTAGCCGAACCATTCAATTTGATACGGCAACTTACCAGACAATAGGAACCAGCAGTCAGCGGCAATCGGTTCAGGATACTGCCACGGTTTACTGCAGCTGCACTTTTTCCGGTGGCACAGGAACGGCTTATTTGCCCGCACGTCCCTATTATATCGAGTCGGATGACCTGCAATATTGGAAGTCAGGTACACAGTTGAGCAAGTCTGTCGGGGTGCTGAAAGGCAATGCCAATCAGCAGGAAACACTCTGCTCGACCTGTTGCAATGAACATTACGATGTGAGCACCCAAGGATTTGCCGGCTATTACGCCCCACTGAACACGAGCAGGGGCAGATACCAAGCGAGCGGGAGCAGCCTGGTGGCGGCCAGCACAGGTGATTATCTGGATGCCTGCCGGTTTATCCGTATCGATGGTTTCTACCGCCCTGCGCCGGATTGGCGCCTTGCGAGCCTAACCAGTTTTTCCGCCAGCTTTCTTAACGATGCCACCAATCTGGCGAACTATCAGGCCTATGTGGTCTATGTGGTGACAGAGCATGCCAAATGGCAGAAAACGGCCTTTGCTGGCACAACGGACAACAGTTGGTCTGCCCCCAGCTCCTCTCCTGCGATCCAGTCATTCAATAGCTGGCTGGCGGCGAATCGGGCTGGTGACAGTACCACGGCACTGTCGACATCGATAGGTTCGAGGCAATTGATCAGCCGTGGCATCTACGTGGATATCATGCCCCCCAGCTATCTGAACGATGAGGTCTTTGAAGAGGGAGTGAGCGAACCGATTCTGGCCAAAATCCCGTTTCAGGATGTGAACATGACATTGCTGAGTGAATGGAGCAGCAGCGACACCAACAAGGGCACTGTGACCAGTCAGCCGATAGCCACTATCGTCGATCCGGACAACAACTACTACGGCACCTATAGCCGGGGGGTGCTGACGGCCAAGAGTACGACCTTCTCTGGCACTCCACCAGCCGATAGCCCCATCACCATCACGGTGAGCAGTTATCAGGGGAACTCGGGAGTCGTGGGATCGCCTGTATTGCCAGAGGATGTCAATGCCGCCATGACGTCTACCATACTGGTCACTATTCAAGATCAAGCGGTTGCCAGCATTCACGGGATCTTAGAATGCTTGCAACTGAAGTCGACTGGAAGTGGTAATGGTTTGAAAAACATATCGGATTCTTGTGATGCCACCTCCATTGGCCTGACCGTCGGAGTCAATAACGCCAATGTGACCTGTCAGGTGTTGGATCTGGGTAAACCGGCAAAACCAAACTACTCGTGCAGCGGGGTACCTGGCAGCAGCTTTACATTGACTCTCTCCAAGAGCGGTTACCAGATCACGCCGGCCTCCCAGACATTTACCCTGCCGGCCAGCGGCACCTCGGTGGGAGGCTGTGTGATGATGGTTGATAATGCCTTGCTAAACTCGGCACTGACTCCCCCTCCAACACCGACACCGACGACAACTTGCAGTACGGAACCCTAGTCTGGTGCGTCATCACATCGAGTCATTTACTGAAAGGGCTCTGTGTGGGTGAGTAACAAAGTCTGATATTTCCTGTGCTTCGGGCGCGGGCACAGCCAGCGCCTTTTCTTTATCATTCCCCATCATTTTCGAATTCAAGATGCATCGCCATGGCAAAAGCCCTCTCTCTGATGCTTGCCCAGTTGAACCTGACGGTAGGCGCCATCGAAGATAACTGTGACAAGGTACTGGCTGCCGCCGCCGAGGCGGAGCAGCAAGGCGCCGATCTGCTGGTTTGCTCCGAGCTGGCCCTGACCGGTTATCCGCCGGAAGACCTGTTGCTGCGCGCCGATCTCATGATCCGGGTCGACGCTGCCCTGGCCCGGATTGCGGCCTGGCGGGGGCGTTGCGCCATCCTGCTGGGTCACCCCTGGCGCCAGGATGGCAAACTCTACAACACCGCGTCCCTCTATGATAACGGTGCCCTGCTGGCCCGCTATTTCAAGCAGGACTTGCCCAACTACGGAGTGTTCGACGAGAAGCGCTACTTCAGCGCCGGCAAGGAGAGCTGCGTGGTGACGCTGCGCGGTCACCAGCTGGGCTTGCTTATCTGCGAAGACCTCTGGCAGCCGGGCCCGGCCCTGGCCGCCAAGGCGGCGGGCGCCGAGCTGCTGCTCACCATCAATGCCTCCCCCTATGACAAGGACAAGCCCTGGATCCGCCGCGAGCTGATGGCGGAGCGTTGCGGCCAGACCGGGTTGCCCCTGGTCTACCTCAATCAGGTGTGCGGTCAGGACGAGCTGGTGTTCGACGGCTGCTCCAAGGTGTTCAACGGCCAGGGCGAGCTGACCCACAGGCTGGCCCCCTTTGCCGAAGAGCTGGCGCTGGTGCGTTTTGTCGAGGGGCAACCCCGCAAGGAGCGCGAGCCTGCGCAGCCCCTCGCTCCCCTGGCCGAGGTCTATCAGGCCCTGGTGCTGGCGGTGCGTGACTATGTCACCAAGAACGGTTTCCAGGGGGCCGTGCTCGGCCTCTCCGGCGGGATCGATTCGGCCCTGACCCTGGCCATCGCCGGCGATGCCCTCGGCAACGACAAGGTGCAGGCGGTGATGATGCCGTTTCGCTACACCGCCCAGATGAGCGTGGAGGATGCCAAGGAACAGGCCGAGCGCATGGGGGTGGAGTTCAACATCATCTCCATCGAGCCCATGTTCGAGGGGTTCATGACCCAGCTGGCGCCGCTGTTCGAGGGAACCGCCCGCGATACCACCGAAGAGAATCTGCAGGCGCGCTGCCGCGGCGTGCTCTTGATGGCGCTCTCCAACAAGCGTCGCCGCATCGTGCTGACCACGGGCAACAAGAGCGAGATGGCCGTGGGCTACGCCACCCTGTATGGCGACATGGCCGGTGGCTTCGATGTGCTCAAGGATGTGCCCAAGACCCTGGTCTTCCAACTCTGCGAATATCGCAACAGCGTCGATTACGTGATCCCCCAGCGGGTCATCGACCGGCCGCCCTCGGCGGAGCTGGCCCCGGATCAGCTGGATCAGGACAGCCTGCCCCCCTACGTCATCCTGGACGACATCTTGCAGCGCTATGTGGAGCAGGATGCCTCCGTGGCCGACATGGTCGCCGCCGGTTTCGATGAGGCCACGGTACGCAAGGTGATCCGGCTGGTGGACATCAACGAATACAAGCGCCGTCAGGCGGCGGTGGGGCCCCGTATCTCGCCCCGCAACTTTGGTAAGGATCGCCGTTACCCCATCACGTCCGGGTTCGGTAAACAGAACTGGTAAGGAGTCACCATGAAGAAGATTGAAGCCATCATCAAGCCGTTCAAACTGGACGATGTGCGCGAAGCCCTGGCCGAGATCGGCATCAACGGCATGACGGTATCCGAGGTCAAGGGCTTCGGTCGCCAGAAGGGCCACACCGAGCTCTATCGTGGCGCCGAGTACATGGTGGATTTCCTGCCCAAGGTGAAGGTGGAGCTGGTGGTCCAGGATGAAGAGCTCGATGCCTGCATCGAGGTGATCCAGAACACGGCGCGCACCGGCAAGATAGGCGATGGCAAGATCTTCGTGTGTGACGTGGAGCGGGTGATCCGCATCCGGACCGGCGAAGAGAACGAAGACGCCATCTGATGCGCAAGCGCCTCGTGCTGGCAGGCCTCTCGCTGGGGCTTGCCGCCTGCAGCAGCTCGCCGCCGGCCCAGCCGGAAAACCTCTGTCAGATCTTTCGCGAAAAACCCGAGTGGCACGAGGCCGCGCTCGACATGACGGCGCGGTGGGGGACACCGGTGCAGGTGGTGATGGCCATGATGTACCAGGAGTCCTCCTTCGTGCACGATGCCCAGCCGCCCATGGGATACTTCCTGTTTATCCCGACCGGACGTGCCAGTTCGGCCTATGGCTATGCCCAGGTGAAAGACGAGACCTGGGCCGATTACCAGCGGGAAACCGGCAACGGTTGGAGCAGCCGGGACGACTTCGCCGACGCCATCGACTTCATGGGCTGGTACACTCACAAGGCCCAGAAGCTCAATGGCACCTCCAAGTGGGATGCCTACGGCCAGTACCTCAATTATCACGAAGGCTGGGGCGGCTATCGCCGTGGCAGCTACCGCAGCAAGGGGTGGCTGATGAAGGTCTCCCGCAAGGTGGAGGCCCGCGCCCAGCGCTATGGCGCCCAGTATCGACAATGCAAGGATCAGCTCTCCAGCGGGAGCTGGTTCTGGTAACCCAATCAGGAGTCAGAAATGCCGTTATTGGACAGTTTTACCGTTGACCACACCCGTATGGAAGCCCCTGCGGTGCGTGTCGCCAAAACCATGCAGACCCCGAGCAAGGACACCATTACCGTGTTCGATCTGCGTTTTTGCGTGCCGAATCAGGAGATCCTCTCCGAGCGCGGCATTCACACCCTTGAGCACCTGTTTGCCGGCTTCATGCGGGATCACCTGAACGGCAACGGGGTGGAGATCATCGACATCTCCCCCATGGGCTGCCGCACCGGCTTCTACATGAGCCTGATCGGCGCACCGGACGAGGCCCGGGTGGGTCAGGCCTGGCTGGCGGCGATGGAAGACGTGCTCAAGGTGCAGGATCAATCCCAGATCCCCGAGCTGAACCTCTATCAGTGCGGCACCTACGCCATGCACTCTCTGGATGAGGCCCAGGATATCGCCCGCAACGTCCTGGCCCGCGGGGTCGGTGTGAACCACAACGACGAGCTGGCGCTGCCGCAAGAGAAGCTCAACGGCCTCTAAGGCGCGGGCAGCAGAGGCAAAGAAGGCCGGTCAATGACCGGCCTTCTCTTTTTGTTGGTGACTCTGTGTCTTGCAAAGAGGTGCGCTCTGAACAGCAGGGCTTGCCGTGGCTAGCCGCCTCACCCTGGTCGCCGCTCGGCATCCTGGTGTCAGGAGGGGAGGGGCATCACCCGGTTGCGGCCGAGCTCCTTGGCCTTGTAGAGCAGCCTGTCGACACGCTCGACCAAGGGATCCGCCGCCTCTGTGCCATCGTGCTCGCCGACCCCGAAGGAGGAGGTGATGTGGTCGATGCGCCGACCTGACTTGCGATCCAGGATCGACATCTTCTCGATGGCCCGGCGCAGGCTCTCCGCCACCTGGCGGCTCAGGGCCAGGCTGCGGCCCGGCAGCAGCAGGGCAAACTCCTCGCCGCCGAGTCGGTAGGCGGTGACCCCCTCCTTGCAGCACTCCCGCAGCCGCTTGCTGAAGGCGCGCAGCACCTGATCGCCGAGCAGATGACCATATTCGTCATTGAAGTTCTTGAAGCGATCTATGTCGGTCAGGATCAGGGAGAAGGGGTGACGGCTGCGGATCAGGCTATCCATCTCCAGGCTGAAGGCGCGGCGGTTGAGCAGACCGGTCAGGGCATCCTCGTTGGCGAGTTTTCGAGTCTCGTTCAGGGCCTCCTTCAGCACCTTGATCTCCTTCTCGGCGCTGGTCAGCTGGCTGCGAAAGTGCATGGTCGACATCCGAACATCCCGCGACTCGCGCACCAGCTCCCGTAATATCCCCATGGTATCCTCGAGGCTGAGCCCCTCGTCGTCGATCCGGCTCAGCCGATCGAAGCTGCGATCCAGCATGGCCTGAAACGCCCCCGTGTCCGACAGGGCGTCTTGCATGGTGTGGCCCAGCTCGCTGGTCATGGCGGCGAGATTCAGCTTCATGGTCTCGAGCTGCTGGTCGCTCTGGGCCGCCAGATATTGGTGGAATAGCCGTTCACAGGTGGTGAGCGAGCAGGTGCCCTGCAACTTGATGGCCTGATCGATCGCCTGGTTGAGCTCGGGCATGCTGGCCGACACATAGCTGTACCAGAGGGTATAGTTGGCGGGCGTGGTGGGGATCTGATACTTGATCATCAGGGGAACCGCCTGTTTCAGGTAGGCGGCGGACTGGGCGAATGAATCCTTGCTCATGGGTTCCATGTACTATTGGGCGCGCAATTGCGCCCAGTATGACAGAGAGATGCTGGAAAAGGCAGCGGGTGGATGCCATTAGCTCCCCCCTCCGATATACTAGCCGAGTCATTACTTATTCTAAGGCCTGCTTATGTCTCAACAAGATCCTTTCCTCCAACGCGAGGCCGAGAAATATGAGAATCCCATCGCCAGCCGCGAGATGCTGCTGGAACTCATTCGAGGCCATGAAAAACCCATGTCCCGCGAAGAGTTGGCCACCGTCCTCAAGCTGACCGAGGAAGAGCCGCTGGAAGCCCTTCGCCGTCGTCTGCGCGCCATGGAGCGTGACGGACAGCTCGTGTTCACCAGGAACCAGTGTTATGCCCTGCCGGATCGCCTGAATCTGGTCAAAGGCTATGTGCTCGGCCACAAAGATGGATTCGGTTTCCTGCGCCCGGAAGGTGGTGGATCGGATCTGTTCCTGAACAACCGCGAGATGCAGAAGCTGATGCACGGCGACTACGTGCTGGTGCAACCGACCGAGATCGACCGCAAGGGTCGGCAGGAAGCGCGGGTCGTGCGCCTGCTCAAGGCCCGCGAGGCGGACATCGTCGGCCGCTACTTCGTCGAGAACGGCATGGGCTTCGTGGTGCCGGACGACAGCCGCATCGGCCAGGACATCATCATCCCGCAAGGGGAGAACAAGGGCGCCCGTCAGAGCCAGGTGGTGGTGGTGCGCGTCACCCAGCGCGCCACCGCACGGATCAACGCGGTCGGCACAGTGCTGGAAGTGCTGGGCGAGAACATGGCCCCCGGCATGGAGATCGAGATCGCCCTGCGCACCCACGGCATTCCCCACACCTGGCCTGAGGAGGTGACCAAGGAGGTCGCCGGCCTCGGCGAACAGGTACCGGAGCAGGCCAAGGAGGGGCGCATCGATCTGCGCTCCCTGCCGCTGGTCACCATCGACGGGGAAGATGCCCGCGACTTCGATGACGCCGTCTTCTGCCAGGCCAAGAAGAGCGGTGGCTGGCGCCTGTGGGTGGCCATCGCCGACGTCTCCTCCTATGTGCGGCCCGGCACGGCGCTGGATGCCGAGGCGTATCAGCGCGGCAACTCCGTCTACTTCCCCGAATACGTGGTGCCCATGCTGCCGGAGGTGCTCTCCAACGGCCTGTGCTCCCTGAACCCCCAGGTAGACCGCCTCTGCATGGTGTGCGAGATGACCATCTCCGCCGGTGGCCGCATGTCCGGCTACAAGTTCTACGAAGCCGTGATGAACTCCCATGCCCGCCTGACCTACAACAAGGTGGCGGCCATCCTGGACGGGGATGCCAGGCTGCGTCAGCAGTATGACCCTTTGGTGGGCCATATCGAGGAGCTGAACAACCTCTACAAGGCCCTCAAGCATGCCCGTCATCAGCGCGGCGCCGTGGAGTTCGAGAGCGAGGAGACCCGCTTCATCTTCAATGCCCAGCGCAAGATCGATCGCATCGTGCCCCTGGTGCGCAACGATGCCCACAAGATCATCGAAGAGTGCATGATACTGGCGAACGTGGCTGCCGCCCGTTACATCGAGAAGAACGAGGCCGCCGCCCTGTTCCGGGTGCACGACCGCCCGGGCGAGGAGCGTCTGACCGGTTTTCGTGACTTCCTGGCCGAACTGGGTCTGGAGCTCAAGGGGGGCCTCGAGCCCGAGCCGAAGGATTTCGCCGAGCTGGCCGCCAAGTTCGAGGGGCGCCCGGATGCCGAGCTGCTCTCCACCATGTTGCTGCGCTCCATGCGCCAGGCGGTCTACCAGGCCGACAACATAGGCCACTTCGGCCTGGCCCTGAAGTCCTACGCCCACTTCACCTCGCCGATCCGTCGCTATCCGGATCTCATCTTGCACCGCGCCATCAAGTATCAGGCGGCCAAGGAGCAGGCGGCCCAGCGCCACAAGTGGACCCCAAGCGGTGGCTACCACTACCAGCTGGAAGAGGTGGACCCCATGGGCGAGCACTGCTCCATGACGGAGCGCCGTGCCGATGATGCCACTCGCGATGTGGCGGACTGGCTCAAGTGCGAGTACATGCTGGATCACGTGGGTGACGAGTTCGACGGCGTCATCGCCAGCGTCACCGGCTTTGGCTTCTTCGTGCGTTTGGCGGAGATCCACATCGACGGCCTGGTCCACATCAGCTCGCTGGACAACGACTACTACCAGTTCGATCCCCTGCACCAGCAGCTGATCGGCGAGAACTTCCGCCGTCGCTATCGCCTCGGTGACAAGGTGCGGGTCAAGGTGATGGCCGTGAACCTGGACGATCGCAAGATCGACTTCACCATGGTGGAGGAGCCCCTCAAGGCCACCGGCAAGAATGCCAAGGAGATGGCGCGCAAGCAGGCCGAGATCAAGAAAGAGAAGGCCAAGAGCAGCCGTCGCCACGAGCGTCGTCAGGAGGGCAAGCCCCTCAAGACCACGGCCGCCAAACCCAACAACCGCCGTCCGAGCAAGAAGGCTCGTGACAAGGCGAAGGCGAAGGGGTAAGTCCCCCTGCCTATGGGGCTTGGGTCCAGTGACCCAGGCTGAGGTCAGGGTCTGATGACCCAGGGTTATCTCCTCTGGATCCTGATAGTCCCAGAGACGAAAAAATCCGAACCCTGTTACCGGGGTTCGGATTTTTTATGGTCATCGAGGTGAGGGGCTGGGCGGAGATCGGCCAAGCTCTGTGGCTATGGCTATGGCTATGGCTATGGCTAGGGGCACAATTTCTGCGGGATTGCCACTCTATTGGTCGCTATGCGTCGATCGGAGCTTGTATGGTGTCACCGTGTCAACGTAGGATCGATTAGCCGTCAGGCGTAATCGCTCGTTCCATGTGATGGGGGAGTGGTATGGCTTTGCCATGCAAGATGCGAGGGCCTTGCCCTCGAAGGGAGTTCTTCCGCCCTTCGGGCTGTGGCGAGTGACTTTTCTTTGCGTGGCCAAATAAAAGTCACCAATCGAGCGACCACTCCCGGTAAGTCGCCCGCTGTGCGGATACCCTCGGCTCAGTGTTAGGGCCGGACGTTTCGCCGCACACGGCACATCCCTGTGCCGCCTGCGGCTGCACCGTCATCCCTGACGGCGCTACTGATCCACTCAACTTGCCTCGGCGAGTTGCAGGGGGAGCCAATACCGTGCCTGCCTGCGACTGGGTGGGGCAATTGCCGCTCTATTGGCCGCTACGCGGCGCTCAGAAAGGTGGGTGTCCCCTTTTTCATCTTGAGCATTGCATCAATCAATGCTGTTTAAATTTAAAGCGCCAGTTCTGATGCACAGACTGGCCAAAAAAACAAAATGACTGGATCGATATCGATATGACTGATAGCAAGCAGACTGAAAAGCAAAAGAATAACGACATCATCATCGACTTGTTCGCCTCTAATCTTCCTGGCAGTACCAAAGACGGAGATCTGATTCAGAAAGCGTTGCGTGATCAGTTGGTTGAGAGCATTCGAGATTCGGTTATCCCGGCAGACGCTGATAAGCCTACTGATGTAACAAGGGTTATTGATGAGTCTGGCCGTAATGTGTTCTTTGTGGACGGTACTCGTGGTGCAGGTAAAACTACCTTTATCAATAGCGTGGTCAAATCCCTAAATGGTGACACAAGTGGTGCCAGCGTGAGCATCAAGTGTCTGCCGACTATCGATCCTACCAAGCTACCGCGTCATGAACCCATTCTGGTCACGGTGACAGCCCGCTTGAATAGGATGGTATCCGATAAGTTAAAAGAGAGTTGGTCATCTAATGACCATAAAGAGCATAAAGAGCGTTGGCAGAATCATCTGGGGCAACTGAAACGCGGCTTGCATTTGCTGACCGACAAGGAATACAAGCCAGAATATTTCAGTGATGCTTTAAAGCTGGATGCCCAGCTTGATTATTCCATCGGTGGCCAGGATTTGTCAGAGATCTTTGAGCAACTGGTTAAATATGCGTGTGAAATTCTCGGCTGCCAAGCGATTCTGATCTCGTTCGATGATATCGATACCCAGTTTGACACGGGTTGGGATGTGCTCGAATCCATTCGTAGATTTTTTAATAGCCAGAAATTAGTGGTGGTGGCGACCGGCGATTTGCGTCTGTATTCCCAGTTAATTCGCGGTAAGCAATACGAAAATTACAGTAAAACCTTGCTCGACCAAGAGAAAGAGAGCGCCCGTCTGGCCGAGCGGGGATATATGGTGGAGCACCTTGAACAGCAGTACTTGTTGAAATTTTTTCCGGTGCAGAAACGAATGCAGCTCAAAACCATGTTGCAACTGGTTGGCGAAAAAGGGCGAGAAAAAGGCTGCGAAAACATTAGCGTTATATATAGTAAAGATGCTGGCGGAGAAAAGGTTAATTCAGTTCGGAGTGCTTTGGAGAATATTGTTTCGAACGGTCTAAACATACGGATTGGTTCCGATCTTGATATGTATGTTGATGAGCTTTTGAAACAGCCGGTTAGATTGTTAATGCAAGTGATGCAGGATTATTACTCTCGTTTACAAGCTTCGGACATATCTGAAAGCAAGCTGCTGAAGGATTCGTTATATGGTGCCATGCTTAGCAGTATATATCGGGTGGGGTTGAACTACGAACAGCATCGCATTGGGATGGATTCGTTGTGTGATGATATCTTTAGATATTCTCATCAAGATCAGGATGTTAATACTGGGTTTTATCTTCGCCCTCAATCAAGTTCTGAAGCTCTTCGGAACTGCTCTGTTTATTTATCCTCTCAAGTCAGCGCATTGTGTGGCGGAAGTCTTTCAAGAATACTTCAGCTTATGCTGGTTGGATGCGGCAGCGTGAGTCTCTTTGAGCATGTAAAGCAGCGACTTGGAGGTGATGTAGAGAAAACTCGACCAAGTATAGATGCTGAGTTTAAGTCATATATGTCTATTGGTCGTCGAGAAAGCGTTACCAATTGGGCGAATAGAAGTTGTGCTGTTATCTCTGACGATGGGTTACCAACCCAGTCAGCTGGTGTATATCTTGGGATGATACAAGTAAACAAGAAAAATCGCGGTAATAAAGGAGTGTACAAAGCATTAAATATAAATTCAGAAAGTGGATTGGCTAAGCTTTCTGTTGCTGCATCCCTTAGCTCTGTATTAACGCCAGCACCATCAGATTTCCTGTCTATTTTTAACTTGATTGGTGCGATCGCCGATCTGGCAGATATTGATACGGGTAGCCAAGGAGAGGAAGGTGATGTTTCAAATACAGATGTAGGTGTGGAAGTATTCAATAAGGCACTACTCAAAGTCTTGGCGAAGCCCACTTGTGTTGCACCTATATGGTCTAAACATATGGATAAAGGCACAGTCGAGGCTGCGGAAGATCTGGACGTTGTTAATGAAAGTGAAATTAATGGTGCAATGACAGAGCTTCTTGATTGGAATCGTCTTGTTCGTCAAACGTCATCCAAAATTAAGCCTTCCTCTATTCTGATAGGTAAAATATGGACCCGGTTGTTTTTTAATTTATCCTCTATATCTGAAAAGCATAAGGCACTGCTTGGTGATGATGCCGATGCGCACCAAGGAAAATATGCAAAACATACCAATGCTGCAAAAATTATGCGATTTAACGTTTTAGCATTTCTTCATGCTGTGCTTGTTGAAGAGGATACTTATCATCGTGTTGATAAAAACTCATTATCCTGTATTTCTGTTAAATTTAAGCAAAATCCTGTTACATCTGTTGGCCAATTTGTCGCCAAGCTGGATTCAATAGGCGGGATAGATGGACTTATGCAAACTCATCCTATTTTTTGTCTTATTATAAAATGTCCATTAATACATCCGTTCCTTTTCCCTTTGGGTGGTATTAACTCAGCCGACAGCACGCTCCTTCTGCAAGAAAAATCACTTCTTGATAGTTTCAATAAAATAATTGGTGGAGAGTTTATTAAGAACGTTAATTTCGATAAGTTGGAAACCATAGATTCCTCATTTTCAGGTCTTGGATGTAAGAGCTTGCATGTCACAAGTATTGCTGCTGCGCCGTATGATTCAAAATCGGTAAAGAAAGATAAAATATCTTCGCAAGATGATGATGTAGATAAATAATGCTCGCGGCTGTTTAAGGATTAGATATGGAACGGTTTCTTCTTAATTCAACAGAATTGTTGCATCGACTCAGTAACGTCTCGTTGGATGAGGTATCACTTGATGACGGGGTGGAATCATCCGTGTTCCTTGCTCAATACGAGCAGACGCGTAGCTTGCCTGATCATGTAGCCAAATCGGCTTGGTCATACTTGGCACAACGACTCAAACAGCGGAATATGAAACTTGGCCCAATTGCGGCTTTGCGTTTTATTGCTGAAAAATTTGTTAAAAACGAGAAAGATGGCCCCAAAACCGATCTTGCTTTGTTCTCGGAATGGCAAACCTTGATGAGTAGGGTGTCGTGTCTGCCGATTCTGGCGTGCCATCATGTGTTTAATCCTGGTCCTGCCAGTCAGGATTACAACTTTCGCTGGCCTTTGTATCCCTATCATCCGGCGGTTGAGGATTACCTTACCCGTGAGCGGCTGAACGAAACTCATCAACATCTGAATGGCAGTACCAGTGCGGAAGAGTGTTGGCTGGATGCACTCAAACACCCAGAAGTGACAGTCAGAGATTTCGAGAAGGGCTGGGCGGTTCAAGAGATGAAACAACTCTGTGCCCAGATTGATCCCTCCCTGACGCCTGTCATCTTCAGGGATCGTTTGCAGATCGCCTGTAATATTCGCGAAATTCTTTGCCGGGTAGCTCAGGGCATGGTGTTGCCTGATTGGATGGTGTCATTGCAGCACCCGCAGCAGTTGGCGGACAGCACCATTCTGCATAATGACCAGGAGTACGGGTTTACGACGGTTTGGCCAACGGATGACAAATACAGTCAGGAGTCTGAATTTTGCTGGCTAACCGGGCTGTTGGAAAAATGGCGCTATGGTGCGCCAGAAGGATTGGAACGACTGCTTTGGATTTACCTGCTAATTCAGAATCAGTATCTGACCTTACTGGTTCAGCGAGACGATTTTTTCGGGTTTGATCAGTTCCAGAAATACACCATGACTGAGCTGAGGGAAGAGACCGAGAAATCTTATTTGTCTCGTTTCAAACATGCACATGGGGTGGGTGTGTATTCTCAGATCCGTTATCTGGAAGGGCGTTTTGCTCCGAAGAGCGACCCCGAAAAAATGCAAAAACTGATCTTCAGTGTTCTGCGTGGGTATTGGGAATACCTTAAAGGTCACATGACCGTAGACTGGGAACATCCCCAGCCACTCAATATCACCCAAGTGCTCGATAATCTTGAGCAGATTAAGCCTGACAGTATATGTGCCGAGCTAGCGCTGGTGCCGCACTTCATCAAGAAAAAGCCCCAAAAGGATGAAGTCTATCCCTACGCATTGCTGTTCAAGGATGTAAAAAATCAGGCAGCTATCCTGATGGAGATCCTGAATCATGAGCCACGTTTGACCCGCTGGATTCGAGGTGTGGATGCCGCTGCCAATGAGATGCACGCGCCACCGGAATTGTTTGGCCCCTTGTTTCGGGTGCTGGCAAAATCCGGTATTGCTCATTTTACCTATCATGTTGGCGAGGACTTCCCGCATCTGATCAGTGGTATTCGCTCCATTGATGATGCCTTGAGGTTTTTGCCGTTGCGTAATGGCGACCGTCTTGGTCACTGCACCGCCATTGGCATCACGCCTAACATCTGGAAACGCTCTTTGCCATCGTCTCTGTCCATGACCAAAGAGACACGATTGCTCGATTTGGTATTTATCTGGCGGGAACTTCGCAATCATCCACAGCTACTGCGTTACGCCAGTGATGCAGCGATTGAAGCGGTTCGTTTGGCTCACAAGGTGTTTTCGCTGGAAGACGAGATCTCGATTACCACCCTTGAGCAGGTGTTTGATTTGCGAGGCGTGTTGGCTGAATCGGAAGGTCTGCTGGGTGAACTGGATGGGCCATTAAAGCCCGAATCCCTCTGGTTGGAAGAGTACGAGCGCGCTAGAGAGTTGGCTAAAGTGGCTGGCATGAAAAGGCCGCTGAAGCTGTATCAGCAATGGTTGACAGATGACAACGTGCGAAAGCAGCGAAATGAATACATTGATGTGACCCTGGAATATTTGCCGGATGAGGCGTTAGTTTCGTTGCAACAAGCGGTGATGGCAAAAATGTCAGACCGAAACATCGCGATTGAGTGCCCTCCGACCAGCAATACCCGTATCAGCCAGTATCGAGATGTTAGCGAGCATCATATCTTTCGCTGGATGGGGTTGCCGGGTGAGGCAATTGAAGGTGATGTCCCTATGTCTATTTGTCTGGGATCTGATGATCCGGGGATCTTCGCCGCGGATTTGAAATCCGAGTTCTACCATCTGTTCGTTGTGTTAACCCGAAAGTTCGGTTTGTCGCCAGCGGAGGCTTTGAGAAAGGTGGAGGAGGTGAACGAGAATGGGCGGATTTATCGCTTTCACGATGTCAGGTAGTGAAGTTGGGACACCCATCGTTTCGAGCACCGCATAGCGGCTAACAGGTCATGGTTGGCTTACCGCCACGTGCCGCTGAAGGGCTCGAGATAGCTACAGACGTTTGGCCGAGCAGCTTCCTCCTCCCTCGATGCCGGTGTCTCTGGTATGATGCGCCATCATTTAGCGACCGGTGACGACGCCAGCATCATGGTGGTCAGGCTGCCGGTACGGCCATTTTTCTTCGGGGCGCATTCATGCGACCCGACACCACGGATCTTGAACATGAGTACTGAATTGATCTACGGCATCCATGCCGTCAGCGCCCAGCTGGAGCGCACCCCGGAGCGTTTCATCGAGGTGTGGGCCCTGAAGGGTCGCGACGACGAGCGGCTGCTGCCGCTCCTCGCCGAGCTGGAGTCCCTCGGTATCCGGGTGCAGAGCGTCAACCGCAAGGCGCTCGATGACAAGGCCGAGGGCAACAATCACCAGGGCATATTGGCCCGGGTGAAGGAGTCCCCCAAGCTGGCCGAGCACGATCTGGCCAGCCTGCTGGACAACCTGGCCTCACAAGAGGCACAGCCCTTCCTGCTGGTGCTGGACGGCGTGACGGATCCCCACAACCTCGGCGCCTGCCTGCGCAGTGCCGATGCGGCCGGGGTGCACGCCGTCATAGTGCCGCGGGACAAGGCCACCGGCCTGACCCCTGTGGTGCGCAAGGTCGCCTGTGGCGCCGCCGAGGTGGTGCCGCTCATTCAGGTCACCAACCTGGCCCGCAGCCTGCGCGAGCTGCAGGAGCGGGGTGTCTGGATCGTCGGCACCGCCGGCGAGGCGGATCACGACCTCTATCAGGCCAAACTGACCGGCCCCATGGCACTGGTGATGGGCGCCGAGGGCAAGGGGATGCGCCGCCTGACCCGCGAACATTGCGACGAACTGGTGAGCATCCCCATGGCGGGGGCGGTATCCAGCCTCAACGTCTCGGTGGCGACCGGCGTCTGCCTGTTCGAAGTGGTGCGTCAGCGCCGTGGTTGAATGAGCGTGATGGAGCGACCCCCGTTTTGCCGGGATCCCCACATCGATGAGCAGGAGGCCAAGGGCCTCCTCTCTTTTGCCCGGCCCCTCTCGCTGGCGCCGAGGGCGCCATTGTGGCGGGCGGGCGATCACCCGGATCTGCTGGTGCGGGTCGAGCGGGGTCTGCTGCGGGCCCGGGTCGCCCTCGAAGATGGCCGCGAATACATCAAGGAGTTCTACTGGGAGGGGGACGAGTTTCTCGACTTCCACCATCAGCTCAGCGGCCAGCCGGCCCGCTACAGCGTAGAGGCTCTGGAGCCCTGCCACCTGCTGGTGTTTCCCCTCGCCAGCCTGCGCGGGCACCGGCTCTGGCCCGCCTGGTACCAGCATCTGGTCGCGGTCCAGCTGCGCATCAAGGAGGAGAAGGAGCTGCTGCTGCTCACCGGCACGCCCCAGGCTCGCTATCAGCACTTCTTGAGCCATTTCCCCGACCTGGATGCCCGCCTGCCCGACCATCAGGTGGCGGCCTACCTCGGCATCACCCCCATCAGCCTGAGCCGGATCCGCAAGCGCCTGGCCGGACGTTAACGCCCGGCAAGGCGCCACTGCCGCGCGTCGCCTGATTAACCAAGGTTAATGCGAGGCGCCGGTCGCGGCGCTATGCTGGCGGCTTCTTCCCAAGGAGTCAGCTATGGATTGGACCCTCAAGGGCTTCGATGCCCTCTCGTTACATGAACTCTATGATCTGCTGGCCCTGCGCTCCCGGGTGTTCGTGGTGGAGCAGAGCTGCCCCTTCCTCGATCTGGACGGGCTGGACAAACACGGCGAGGTGCTGCACCTGCTGGGATGGCAGGAGGGCGAACTGGTCGCCTATGCCCGCCTGCTGGCGCCGGATCTGGTGAAGCCGGGCTTTGCGGTGATAGGCCGGGTGGTCACGGCGCCAGAGGCCCGCGGCGGCGGCCTGGGCCATCGCTTGATGGAGAGGGCAGGCGCCGAGTGTGCACTGCTCTGGCCCCAGGCTCCCGTTTATCTGGGGGCCCAGGCCCATCTGCAGGATTTTTACGCCCGCCACGGTTTTCGACCCGAGGGGGAAGCCTACCTCGAGGACGAAATACTGCATATCGGCATGGTGCGTCCCTGAGGGCGGGCACAGGGCCATCTAATGCCTTTTAGGCATAACAATGAAATTATTATGTCTTGAGGTAGTAAAAAAATCGGATGCCCAGGGTGGAGTTAGTCCGTATCCTTTGCATGATTAACCGCCAATATCCGATAGAGGCAGTCTAAAGTGGCAAATTTCGCATTGAATGCTGAACAAGATCCGAAAGTCTTGCCGCCAAGCCGAGCCATGGCTGTCCTCTGTCCGGACGGGGAGGGGCGATGGAGCTGATCCGCAAGCGCTTCGCCCTCGACCTGCAAACCTTCGCCATCATCACCCTGATCCTGGGGAACCTGGCCCAGGCCTTCTCCGACGTGCTGGTCAAGCTGATCGGCCCCGGTTTCAGCCCGCTGCAATACATGTTGCTGCGTCAGCTGTTCACCCTGCTACTGCTGCTGCCGCTGATGGCAAGGGTGCCGAGGTCGGCCTGGGGGCTGGGTGCCTGGAAGTGGCACCTGCTGCGGGGCCATCTCTGTCTGCTGGGGGGCGGTGGCATGATGCTGGCTCTGACCCAGTTGCCGCTGGCCACGGCCAATGCCATCTTCTATGTCTCGCCTCTGCTGACGCTGCCGCTGGCGGCCTGGCTGCTGGGGGAGAAGATCCACTCCCGCATCTGGCTGCTGGGGGGGCTTGGGCTGCTGGGGGTGTTGCTGGTGCTCAATCCCGGGGACTTTCATCTGGCCGGGCTCGGCGCCCTGCTCACCGCTTTCACCCTGGCGCTGTTCAACATCACGGGACGCAAGCTGCCGGCGGGCATGTCGGTGGTGGCGGCCCTGTTCTGGGCCAACCTGATGGCGATGCCCCTCACCGCCGGTCTGGCGATCGGTCACTGGCAGCCCCTCGACTGGCGACTGCTGGCCCTGATCGGGGGCAGCGGCCTGATGCAGCTGCTCTATCATGCCAGTTGCTTCTATGCCTATCGCCAGGTGGAGGCGAGCCGCATCGCCGCCACCGAATACTCGGGCCTGATGTTCGTGATGCTGCTGGGGGTCTGGCTGTTTGCCGAGATCCCCAGCTGGAACCTATGGCTCGGGGTGGCGCTGATCCTGCTCGCGATCCACTGGCAGCGTCGGCTGGGTTAGTCGCAGAGGTTCTGCCCGTGGGGGTCAGGGTTCGGCCCGGGTGTGCAGGCTGAACCCCTCTTCGCCGCCGGCAAGGGTCACACTGACCCGACCCAGGGCCGCCAGATGGGTGACATGGGTGCCGCCGCAGGGAATGGTCACCTCTTTACCTTCAAGGGTGCAGTGCCAGTAGCGCGAATCTATGATGGCCTCGCCGTCCCAGGAACGGCGGATCTCGCCGCCCGCCGCCAGCCAGTCGGCAAGTTGCTGGTTGACCCTATCTTCTATCTGCGCCAGCTCCGCCAGCAGGGGCTCGCCGTTGATCCCCTTCTTGCGCAGGCTCTTGCCGATGCGGTACTGCTCCCGTGAACCATGGGGCTCGACCCGCGAGCCCTGGATGGCGAGGCGATCGAAGTCGGGCTGACCGAGGGCGTCGCGCTCGCTCACCGCCTTGCGCCAGTAAGGGATCAGGGCTCGGTTGAGGGCCAGAGCCGCCAGATGGCAGGCGCTGTGCCCCAGGCTGAAGGCATGGCGGGCGGCGGCGTCCACCTCGAGCTCAACCTGGGTGCCGACGGGCAGGGGGTGGGTACCCGCCAGGGGATGCACCACCACGAAGGCCCAGCCTTCTGCTCCCCGCTTGACCGGGATCTCCCTGTCCACGAACAGCTCGCCAGCCGGACTGATGGCCCCCATGCGGCAGGGGCCCACGGCCGCCTCGCCGCCGTTCCAGCGCACGGTGCCCACATCCCCGGGTTGGTCTGGCCAGAGGTGGCTCTGGGGGTGGAAGGGGGTGAGGTCGGTCACCAGCAGGGTCGGCTCGCCCCCCTGGCAATGGCGCACGCTGGCCTGCTCCTGATGATGGCCCAGCACGAAGCTGGCGCGGGTATGTTGCATGGGGCACTCCTGTGAGAGAACAGGAGGGCAGCATAGCGCAAAGGGAGCCCTGGCTCATTAACCCGGGATAATGAGCCAGGGGCGATCAGAGGAGGGAGACCAGCAGATAGGCATTGAGGCCGATCACCAGAGCGACGATGAGGCGCCCCACCGCCTGGGTGAGCGGATGGTTGCGATACTCCCCCATCAGGGCGCCGTCGCCGGTCAGGATCAGCAGGGGGATCAGTGCGAGGGCTATGCCAAAGCTCAGGATCACCTGGCTCAGCACCAGGATCTCCGTGGTGTTGAGCCCCATGGCGATCACCACGAAGGCCGGGAGCATGGTGATGAGCCGCCGCAGCCAGAGGGGGATGGTGAAGCGCACGAATCCCTGCATCACCACCTGGCCCGCCAGGGTGCCGACCACGGTTGAGGAGATGCCCGAGGCGACCAGAGAGAGCCCGAACAGGGTGGCGGCGGCCGGGCCCAGCAAGGGGGTGAGCGTCTGATAGGCGGACTCCAGCTCGGCCACGTCATGATGGCCCGAGGCATGGAAGGCGGCCGCCGCCATGGCGACCATGGCGAGATTGACGAAGCCGGCGATGGTCATGGCGATGGCCACATCGACCCGGGTGGCATGCAGGCGCTGGCGGATCGGCTCCTGCCCCTCGCCATGCTGGGTCAGGGCCGAATGGAGATAGATCACATGGGGCATCACTGTGGCCCCCAGCATGCCGGCGGCAAGGTAGATAGCCTGGTTATTGGGCAGGCCGGGGAAGAGGGCGCCCTCCAGCAGGCTTGGCAGATGGGGGCGGGAGAACACCAGCTCGACGATATAGGCCGCCGCCACGAACAGCAGCAGGCCGCCCACCACGAACTCCAACGGCTTCTGACCCCGGCTCTGCAGCATGAGAATGCCCCAGGTCGCCACGGCCGTGATGCAGGCCCCTTCCAGCAGGGTGACCCCGAGCAGCAGCTTGAAGCCCACGGCGGCGCCGATGAACTCGGCGAGATCCGTGGCCATGGCGATGATCTCCGCCTGTACCCAGTAGGCCCAGACCGCCGGCCTGGGCAGACGGTCGCGGATGTGCTGCGCCAGATTCTTGCCGGTGACGATGCCGAGCTTGGCAGAGAGCGTCTGGACCAGCATGGCCATCAGGTTGGCCCAGACCACCACCCACAGCAGCTGGTAGCCGAAGGTGGATCCGGCTTGGATATTGGTGGCGAAGTTGCCCGGATCGATATAACCGATGGCGGCGATGAAGGCGGGACCCAGCAGGCTGGCTTTGAGTTTGCGTGGGGCCAGCGCGAGGGTGGCAGCGGGTTGCATAACGGCATCCTCCATAGGGATATGGCGTTAGCATAGCTATAAATGATAACTATTATCAATTGTGATTTTAGATGGTGGTCATAGAGAAATCGGGATGGCGGACCGGGTAAATATTTCGCCGCGACAGGGGCAGGTGCCGGTTGCAGTCGGTGTGTCGATTTCGTACAATACGCCGCCCTAGAAAGCAGCGTCTAAACACACCATACGTTCCTTGCCTCCGAGGTCTGGCTGCACCTGGGCGGAGGCTGAATTAATCCGTAAGGAGCTAAAATGCGTCATTACGAAATCGTCTTCATGGTTCATCCGGACCAGAGCGAGCAAGTTCCCGGCATGATCGAGCGTTACACCGGCGCGATCACCGCTGCCGGCGGTACCATTCACCGCCTGGAAGATTGGGGCCGCCGTCAACTGGCTTACCCGATCGACAAACTGCACAAAGCCCACTACGTTCTGCTGAACGTGGAAGCAGAGCAAGCCGTTATCGATGAGCTGGAAACCAACTTCCGCTTCAACGATGCCGTTATCCGCAACATGATCATGCGCACCAAGCACGCCGTGACCGAAGTTTCTCCGATGGCCAAGGCCAAAGAAGAGCGCTTCCCCCGTCGTGACGACGAGCGCCGCGAAGAAGCGACTGAAGCTTCCTCCGAAGAGTAATTCTTAGATCACTGACATAGAGGATAAAGGCCATGGCACGTTATTTCCGTCGTCGTAAGTTCTGCCGCTTCACCGCCGAGAACGTTACCGAGATCGACTACAAAGATATCGTTACTCTGAAAAACTACGTCACTGAATCTGGCAAGATCGTACCGAGCCGTATCACCGGTACCCGCGCCAAGTATCAGCGTCAGCTGGCACGCGCCATCAAGCGTGCTCGTTACCTGGCTCTGCTGCCGTACACCGATCTGCACAACAAGTAAGCATCGGTCCGGCACTTAAGCCTAACTCAACATCATTAGAGGAAAGGTAATGCAAGTTATCCTGCTCGACAAAATCGCCAAACTGGGCGGTCTGGGTGATCAAGTCGCTGTTAAAGCTGGCTACGCCCGTAACTATCTGATCCCGCAAGGCAAAGCCGTCATGGCTACCAAGGCCAACATCGAGACCTTCGATGCTCGCCGTGCTGAACTGGAAGCCAAGCTGGCTGCCGGTAAAGCTGCCGCTGAAGAGCGCGCTGCCAAGCTGGGTGAACTGGCTGCCGTTGTCATCGCCTCCAAGTCTGGCGACGAAGGCAAGCTGTTCGGTTCCATCGGTACCCGTGACGTGGCTGAAGCCATCACTGCTGCCGGCGTCGCCGTTGCCAAGAGCGAGGTCCGCATGGGCAACGTTCTGCGCAACACCGGCGAGTACGAAGTTGTTGTTCAGCTGCACGCTGACGTCAAGGCAACCGTACAGATCCAGGTTGTTGCCCTGTAATAGCGACTCGCTGTTGCAGAAAAACCCGCGCCAAGGCGCGGGTTTTTTATTTTGGGCCGCCAAGTTACAGTAATAGACTGTTTTTGCGCGGGAGGTGCTCATGGCGGCCTGGGTTGAAGGACGTGTCATCGAACGTATCCGCTGGACGGATACCCTGTTTTCCCTGCGGGTGGAGGCGGATCTGGCCCCCTACCAGGCGGGACAATTCACCAAGCTGGCCCTCGAGCAGGGCGATCGCCGCATCCAGCGCGCCTACTCCTTCGTCAATCCGCCATCGACCCCCTATCACGAGTTCTATCTGGTGGAGATCCCGGGCGGTGAACTCACCCCCAGCCTGGGTTCCCTGCAGCCGGGGGATGGCCTGCTGGTGCAATCCCAGGCCACGGGGTTCCTGACCCTGAGCGAGATCCCCCCCGGCCGGGATCTCTGGCTGCTCTCCACCGGCACCGCCATCGGCCCCTTTCTCTCCATCCTGGCGGCGGGGGAGGCGGAGCAAGGCTTCGACAACCTGATCCTGGTGCATGGGGTAAGAAAGGGGGAGGAGCTCAGTTATCAGCCCCTGATCGCCGAGCTTCAGGCCCGGCTGGGCCGCCGGCTGCACTATGTTCCCTTCGTCAGTCGCGAGCCCTGGCCCGGCGCCATGGCGGGCCGGATCCCGGCGGCCATCGACGCAGGCACCCTGCAGGCGCGGGTCGGTCTGACCTTCAGCCCGAAGCACAGCCAGGTGATGATCTGCGGCAATCCCGAGATGGTGAAGGCGACCCAGCAGGCACTCATCGCCCAGGGCCTGGCCAAGAACCTGAGGCGAACCCCGGGCCAGATCAGTTCGGAGAATTATTGGTAGTGCAATGAACGCAGGGGCCCAGGGCCCCTGCGTCATGATGGCGCCTTGCCGGTCATGGCGGATATCAGGGTTTCTTGCCGTTGCCGTGGTTCTTTTGTTTGTTGTGGCCCTGGCCCGGGTTGTTGCCGCTGTGGATGCTGCGGTTGTAGTGATCCCGATACTTGCCATCCACCTGGTCGCAGTTGAACTGTACCCGGCTGTCGCCTATGCCGAGATCCAGACAGTTGTTCTGCCACCAGCGGTACTCCTGCTGATCCCAGTCGATGTCCAGCTTCATGTCACCGCTGGAGAACGTGAAGCCATCGTCGTGCTTGGAGGGCGGCTCAGCAAAGGCCGCGCCATGGGCCAGGAGGAGGGAGAGCAGCAGGCTAGTCTTGTTCATGATGACCTCGAATTCAGGGGAATAACTCTCAGTCTAGAAGGTGGAAGCTTAACCTGAACGGAACCGGTCACCACCCCGACATGCATCGCTCCCATAACAGCCTGTCCCGGTGGAGCGTACCGCTCGCCAGATCGGTCTACCCTGGCTGTGCTGGCAATTTGTCCGATCTGGTCGCGCCCTGTCCAGCCAGGACGGTATCTGATTGAATTCAAGCGATTGGCCTTCATTCTGCCGAGGGGGGGACTATAATCGGCAGCCAACTTTTCCTGCACAGCACACCTCTTCATCATGACCACACAGGCTCCTGCCGTACTGCGCTACCCCAAGGGGTGGTTTGCCCTGACCACGGTATACAGTTTTACCGGGCTGGCTATTCTGGCCTCCATCGTCTTCTCCCTGTTGCTGTTTCTCTCCATCGACGACAACCCTGTGATGAAGTGGTTGTTCGGCGGTCTGGCCATCATCTTCGAACTGGGCAAGTTCTACGTCTGGTACGAATATGGCGAGTGCAAGGCGCGGCGCGATCTCGGCGGCGCCTTCTGGTCCCTGCTGTTTTACAGCGTGCTGGCGGCCATCTCCATCGGCGGCAGCATCGGCGGCATCAACAGCGCCACCAATACGGTGCTGAGCCAGCAGGCGCACCATGAGCGGGAGATAGCCCGCTTCGACGAGCAGATCGCCAGCATAGAGCGCCAGATCCAGCTCAACGAGGAGGCGGCGCGCAAGTACATAGAGATGGCGCGCATCTCCAGCGGGGTCAGCGGCCTGCAGCAGGCCAACACCCGACTCAGGTTGAAGCAGGATGAGCTGCGTCAGGAGCGCGATGCCAAGCCGGTCAACGAGCAATCCTCCATGCTGGGGCTGATGAGCAGCCTGGCGGACGGCATGGGCATCAGCATAGGTCAGGTGCAGTTCCTGCTGGTCTGCTTCCTCTCCATACTGCTCGATGCGTTCGGGGCCTTCTTCGTCAGCCTGATCGGCGAGGAGAACCGCTTCCGTCGCCAATGGTTGTGGCAACAGGCGCGAGAGCAGGCCGAGGCTCGCCAAACCGAATCAGCCGCCGCCGCGCCCATGGTGGCGAGCAGACCCGAGCCAGCACCGGCCGTGGTGGCCCAGGTCCGCTCAGGTCTGGAGAGCGGCGAGCTCAAGTGCAGCAAGCGGGGGGTGGCAGAGGCGCTGTCGCTCTCCCTGGAAGAGGTGGACAGAATATTCCAACATCTGTTGGCAGAGGGGGTGCTGGGGCAGGGCAGCAATCGTCACTACCACCTCAGTGCGCAGGCGGGTTGAGATCCGGGCCACCTCAGGGTGGCCTTTTTGTTGCCGCAGGCGGCGTCAGTGGGTGAGCAGCATCATCAGGCTGAGGAAGGCGGCAAGCCCGCCACCGATGCCGATGATCCAGTAAAACCCCTTGGCCCCCTGCTTGATGGGAATGCGAAAGTAGAGCAGGAAGGCCCACCAGGCCAGCGCCAGCAGCAGGGGGATAAGAAACATTCGAGCCATGGTGTCCTCGCTGTTATTCTGTTGACCCTTGATCAATCAACAGGATGGATTGTGCAATGACGCAGTTACAGATTACCGCATTCGGCGACCCCTCGGTACTCAGCCTCACCCCTTCCCAGGACAAGGTGCCCGCAGAGGGTGAGGTTCGGGTGCGCATCTGTTACGCCGGGGTGAACCCCATCGACGCCAAGACCCGGGCCGGTCTCGGCTGGGCGGCGGCCCAGAACAAGGACAAGCTGCCCTGGACCCCGGGCTATGACATGGCCGGTGTGGTGGCGGCGCTGGGCCCAGGGGTGGATAGCCTCAAGGTGGGGGACAAGGTGTGCGGCATGGTCGGCTTCCCCCTGGAGGGAGGGGCCTACGCCGAGTCCATCCTGGCGCAGGCGGCGCTGCTGGTGCCCCTGGAGGAGGTGAGCCTCAAGCAGGGGGCGGCCTTGCCGCTGGCCGGTCTCACCGCCTGGCAGGGGCTGTTCGAACACGGTGAGCTCAAGCAGGGGCAGCGGGTGCTGATCCTGGCCGGCGCCGGTGGCGTGGGCCACCTGGCGGTGCAGTGGGCCCGCGCCAGTGGCGCACGGGTGACGGCGCTGGCGAGCCCGGACAATCACGGCTTCCTGCACGGCCTGGGTGCAGAGCAGTTGGTGGATTACCACGACCCCGATTGGGTCGCTCAGGTCGGCCGGGTGGCGCTGGTGCTGGATCTGGTGGGTGGCGACAGCGGCAAGGCGGCGCTCGATTGCGTGGCCGAGGGAGGCCGCCTCGTCACAGTGCCCACCATCACGGCGGAGGCGATCAAGCAGGCGGGCAGCGGGCGCGGCATCGAGGTGCGCGGCATGCTGGTGCAGCCCAATCCTGGGCAGCTGGCCCAGATGCTGACCCTGCTGCGCCTCGGCGAGGCGCAGATCTGCATCAACCGCGAGTTCGAGCTGGCCGATGGCGCCCTGGCCCATGCCGCCATCGAGGGGGGGCATACCCGCGGCAAGTTGCTGCTGCGCATGCCGGGCGCGAGCTTGGATGAGTAACGGCCTGGCCCCCGTGCCTGCTCCCCCGGCGCACGCCCCATGGAGATGAGCCTCGGTTGGCTGTTTCTGAGCGCCTTCACCTCCGCCACCCTGCTGCCCGGCAGCTCCGAGGTGCTGCTGGGGGCCATGGCCGCCCAGGGGCAGTGGGGCATGGCCAGCCTGCTCTTCTGGGCGACCCTGGGCAACACCCTGGGCTCCATGACCAGCTGGTGGCTCGGCTGGCTCGCCACCTACAAGAAGAAACCGGAAGATTTTCAAGGTCGTGGGGAACAAAAGGCGCTCGCCTGGCTCAAACATCATGGCCACTGGTGCCTGCTGCTCGCCTGGACGCCCGTGCTCGGCGATGGCCTCTGCCTGCTGGCCGGCTGGCTGCGTCTCTCCTTCTGGCGCTCTCTCATCCTGATCGGGCTCGGCAAATTGCTGCGTTATGCCCTGGTGTTTCTGTTGGCCAGCCAGATTTTCTAGCCCTTTTGTCACTCACGAGGTAAGCGTGAACAAACTCATTCCATTCAGCATTCTCCTGGGGCTCTCCCTGCCGGTACTGGCGGCGCCCACCCTGGTGTCGGAGCAGGTCAGGCAGGAAGGCAAGCTCGGCATTCCCTATCAGCTGTACAGGCTCGACAACGGCCTGACGGTGATCCTGGCGCCGGACAAGTCCGATCCTCTGGTGCACCTGGATGTCACCTACCATGTGGGGTCGTCGCGCGAGACCGTGGGCAAGTCGGGCTTCGCCCACTTCTTCGAGCACATGATGTTCCAGGGCTCCAAGCACGTTGGCGATCAGGAGCACATGCGGATCATCAACGAGGCCGGTGGCGACATGAACGGCACCACCAACAAGGACAGGACCAACTACTACGAGACGGTCCCGGCCAACCAGCTGGAGAAGGTGCTCTGGCTGGAGGCGGATCGCATGGGCTTCCTGCTCGATGCGGTGAGCCAGAAGAAGTTCGAGATCCAGCGCGCCACCGTGAAGAACGAGCGGGGCCAGCGGGTCGACAACCAGCCCTATGGCCTGGTGAGCGAACGGGTCGGCGAGGCGCTCTATCCGCGCAACCACCCCTACTCCTGGCAGCCCATCGGCTATGTGGAGGATCTCGACCGGGTCGACGTGAACGACCTCAAGCAGTTCTTCCTGCGCTGGTATGGCCCGAATAACGCCACCCTGACCCTGGGGGGCGATTTTGACAGCAAGCAGGCCCTTGCCTGGATTGAGCAGTACTTCGGCCCCATCCCCCGCGGCCCCGACGTGGCGGAGCCGACCCCCATGCCGGTCACCCTGCCCGAGACCCGCTACATCACCCTGGAAGACAAGGTGCACCTGCCCCTGCTCTACATCAGCTACCCGACGGTGTCCCTCGGCGATCCCCAGGAGCCGGCGCTGGACATGTTCGCCGACGTGCTCGGCGGTTCGGCCAGCTCCATGCTCTATCAGTCCCTGGTCAAGAGCGGCAAGGCGCTGGACGTGGGCGCCTCCCACTACTGCGAGGAGCTGGCCTGCACCC
This sequence comes from Aeromonas crassostreae, assembly GCF_054052445.1. Classification (NCBI taxonomy): domain Bacteria; kingdom Pseudomonadati; phylum Pseudomonadota; class Gammaproteobacteria; order Aeromonadales; family Aeromonadaceae; genus Aeromonas; species Aeromonas crassostreae. Next base: position 139,221 of record NZ_JBSTYM010000007.1, read on the forward strand.
TGACCGTCTACGCCTACCCGAACCCGGCGGTGGACGGCAGCCTCAAGACCCTCAAGGGGGAGGTGGACAAGGTGATAGGCGAGTTCGCCGGTCGCGGCCTCAAGCCCGAGGATCTGGAGAAGGCCATCAGCAAGTACCGCGCGTCCACCATCTGGGGACTGGACAGCGTTTCGGGCAAGGTGAGCCAGCTCGCCATGGGTCAGGTGCTGGCCCGGGATCCCGATTATGTGTTCAAGAGTCTGGATGCCATCGGCCAGGTGACACCTGAGCAGGTCAAGGCGGCCTACGACAGGTTCATCCTGGGCAAGCCGGCGGTGGTGCTGAGCGTGGTGCCCAGGGGCAAGACGGATTGGCAGGTGACCAAGCCCAACTTCACCCCAGCCAAGCGGGAGCTGCCCGACTATAGCCAGCATGACGCGGCGCTGGCCGAGCGCCCGGTCAAGGACAGCTTCGATCGCAGCGTGCAGCCCAGGACGGCGGACGCGGTGAGCGTCAAGGTGCCCGCCATCTGGCACGGCAAGCTGGGCAAGAACATCGAGATCATCGGCACCAGGAGTGACGAGATCCCGGCTGTCTCCATCATGATCGCCCTGCCGGGTGGCATACGTGCCGAAGGCAAGGGCGAGCTGGGACTGGCCAATCTGACCGCCGCCATGATGGGGCAGGGCACGGTGCGCCTGACCGAGGCCCAGCTCAGCGACGAGCTGCAAAAGCTCGGCTCGGACATCAGTGTCTCCAGCGCCCAGTACAACAACCTCATCACCATCAGCACCCTGGCGGACAAGCTGCCCCAGACCCTGGCGCTGGTGCGCGAGGTGCTGGAGCGTCCCGGCCTGCGGGAGGCGGACTTCGAACGGGTCAAGGCCCAGCTGCTGCAAGGGATGAAGCAGAGCGAGCAGCAGCCGGAATGGCTGGCGGGTCAGGCGTTTCGCGAGCTGGTCTACGGCAAGCAGAGCCGCCTCGGCCAGCCGAGCGATGGAGTGCTGGCGGATGTGGAGAAGCTGACCCTGGCGGACGTGAAGCGTTTCTACCAGCACTACTACAACCCGACCGGTGCCAAGGTGGTGGTGGCCGGTGATGTCAGCCAGCAGCAGGTGGAGGAGCAGCTCGGCTTCCTGACCCAGTGGCAGGGGACGGCGCCCGTGCTGGGCGATCTCAAACCCAGGGGGGAGCAGGCCAGGCCCGGCATCTATCTGGTGGACAAGCCGGGGGCGCCCCAATCGGTGATCCGCATCGGTCGGCGCGCCATGGCGTTCGATACCCTGGGGGATTACTTCACCGCCGGGCTGATGAACTTCAACCTGGGGGGCAACTTCAATAGCCGGATCAACCTCAACCTGCGGGAAGACAAGGGTTACACCTATGGCGCCAGCTCGGGTTTCTCCGCCAATCGGGACGTGGGCGTCTTCGCCACCGGTGCCAATGTGCGCGCCGACGCCACCGTGGATGCCATTCGCCAGTTCCTTAAGGAGATGGATGGCTACCGCGGGAGCGGCCCGACCCCGGTGGAGCTGGCCTATATGCGCAGCGCCGTCTCCCAGCAGGATGCCCTCTCCTACGAGACCCTGGATCAGAAGGCCGGATTCCTGCTGCAGATGATCATGTATGACCTGAAGTCCGACTTCGTGCAGGCCCAGAGCGCGCTTATCAAAACGGTGTCGCCTGAGGTACTGAAAGCCAGTGCGGCCCGCTGGCTCGACCCGGCCGACATGGTGATAGTGGTGGTGGGTGACAAGCAAAAGCTTGAAAAACCCCTGGCCGAGCTTCATCTTCCCATCTATCCGCTGCAACTTCCCTGAGGGAAGCGTGCGGCATGCCTGAGCGCCGCCCCGGCTGGGGCGGCCAACAATGAGCCTTGAATATGACTACATCTAGCTTGTCACTGCGTGAGTTGCTGGCGGCTCTGGGAACCCCGGAGCGTCTGCCTGCCCTCAAGGGGATCCGTCGTGGCCTGGAGCGCGAGACCCTGCGCATCACCCCGGATGGCGGCCTGGCCCAGGGGGATCACCCCCGCAGCCTGGGCTCGGCCCTGACCCATGCCAACATCACCACAGACTACTCGGAGAGCCTGCTGGAGTTCATCACCCCGGCCACCGACTCCATCGAGAGCCTGATGGAGCAGCTCGGTGACATCCATCATCACGTCAGCCAGCACATCGGCGAGGAGCGGCTCTGGCCGCTCTCCATGCCCTGCTTCGTCGGCGACGAGGAGAGCATACGCCTGGCCCAGTACGGCAGCTCCAACATAGGCAAGATGAAGACGCTGTACCGCCAGGGTCTCAAGAATCGCTACGGCAGCCTGATGCAGGTGATCGCCGGCATCCACTTCAACTTCTCCATGCCGGACAGCTTCTGGTGCGAGTGGCAGGATCTGGCGGGGGAGCCCTGCTGCAGCCAGCGTTTCATCTCCGAGAAGTACATGGGGCTCATTCGCAACGTCTACCGCTTCGGCTGGCTGGTGCCCTACCTGTTCGGTGCCTCCCCGGCCATCTGCAGCTCCTTCCTCAAGGGGCGGACCAGTGCGCTGCCGTTCGAGAAACTCGGCAAGGGCACCCTCTACCTGCCCTATGCCACCTCGTTGCGGCTGTCGGATCTCGGCTACACCAGCAGCGCCCAGAGCCGGCTCGACATCAGCCACGACAACCTGCCCGCCTACGTGGCCTCCCTGCGCCGCGCCATCAACACCCATGACCCCGAGTTCGCCAAGATAGGGGTCAAGGTGAACGGCGAGTATCGCCAGCTCAACGACAACGTGTTGCAGCTGGAGAACGAGCTGTACGCCCCGATCCGCCCCAAGCGCACCCCTCGCAGCGGCGAGAAGCCCTCGGACGCACTGGAGCAGCGCGGCATCGAGTACATCGAGCTGCGCACCGTGGATGTGAACCCCTTCACCCCCCTCGGCATAGAGGCGGAGCAGGTGCGCTTCTTCGACGTCTTCCTGGTCTGGTGCCTGCTGCGCCCCTCCGCCCAGCTGACGGAGCAGGAGATAGCCCGCAACCGTCGCAACCAGACCAAGGTGGTGCTGGAGGGACGCCGTCCCGGCCTGGCGCTGGAAGACGAGCAGGGGGCCGCCATCGGCCTCAAGGAGTATGGTCTCCAGCTGTTTGACGAACTGGCGCTGGTGGCGGATCTGCTGGATCGCTGCTGCGGCCGCAATCGCTATCGCGAGACATTGGCCATGCACAGGGAGAAGCTGCTGGATCCCGAGCTCACCTATTCGGCACGCCTGCTCAGGCGCTTGCAGGAGGCTGGCCTGGACAACGGCTGCTTCGGCGACGCCCTGGCGAGCCAATACCGGGAGCAGCTGCTGGCCGGTGAGCTGCAGTACTGGGATGAAGCCTACTTCGCCGGCGAGGCGCGGGACTCCCTGCTCAAGCAGCGGGAGCGGGAGCGGGGGGACAGCCTGTCGTTCGACGACTTCCTGGCGGACTACTTCGGGACTCGCCAGACCACGACCTGACCCCTTGCCCGCCCATGGCAAGGTCGAGAGCCGCTCATTGAGCGGCTCTTTTCATTGGCCGCGGCCCGTCCCCGGCACCGGAAAACGAAGTGTGAGTCAGCCTTCACTTCAGCAAGCCGATCGACGCTTTTATTGTCAAACGGCTCACATTTCCCCCTCTTGTCCCTTGAGTCTGGTGCGTCAGACGCCTAGTTTTCGATCACTGAAACGATTCAGCTTTCACGAAAACCATTCACACGCACAAGAGACACGAGGATAACGCCATGTTGAAGAGACTCTCCATTGCCGTGCTGCTCGCCCTGGGGGCCAGTTCGGGCCAGGCCGCCGAATTCCTGCTGACCGACTCCCAGCAGGGGCTGGATGTGAGGGACTGGAAGATCACCAGCGACAAGCTGGGGATCAAGAGCCCGGTGCCCTTCTCCATCGAGAAGAAGCGCCTGCACGGCGGCCGCCAGGAGGGGGTGGATCTGCTCATCGTCGACAACGGGGTGATGAAGATCACCCTGGTGCCGACCCGTGGCATGGGGATCAAGGAGGTCAAGGGGGCCGATGTGCGCCTCGGCTGGGATTCCCCGGTCAAGGAGGTGGTCAACCCGGCCTTCATCGATCTGGAGAGCCGCGCCGGCCTCGGCTGGCTCGATGGCTTCAACGAGATGCTGGTGCGCTGCGGCTACGAGTGGACCGGTCACCCCGGGGTGGATGACGACGGCCGCCTCAAGAGCCTGCACGGCCGTGTGCAGAACATTCCCGCTTCCGTGGTCAGCGTGACAGTGGACGAGGAGCCGCCCTACGCCATCCATGTGCGGGGCCGGGTGGACGAGCGCACCTTCAAGATGAGCGAACTGGTCACCTGGACCCAGCTGAGCGTAGTGCCCGGTGAGGCGGAATTTGCCCTGCAGGACAAGCTGACCAACCATGCCGACTACGAGAACGAGTACCAGATCATCTATCACGGCAACTTCGGGGCGCCCATCCTGGAGGAGGGGGCCAAAGTCAGCACCCCGGTCAAGCAGATCTCCCCGTTCAACGACTACGCCAAGGCGGGTCTCAAGGGCTGGCAAACCTACCTGGGGCCCACCAAGGGCTTCGACGAGATGGTGTTCAACCTGGTGCCCTACGGCGACGCCGACGGCAATACCCTGGCGGTGCTGAACAACAAGGCAGGCAGTGCCGGGGTGGCGGTGGGCTACAACACCCGCCAGCTGCCGGTGCTGACCCTGTGGAAGAACACAGACACCCTGGCCCAGGGCTATGTGACCGGCATCGAGCCCGGCACCAGCTATGCCTACAGCACCAAGTACCAGCGCCCGCTGGGGCTGGTACCCAAGATCCAGCCCGGCGAAACCAAGACCTTCGATCTGAGCTATCGCCTGCTGCAGAGCGCCGACGAGGTGAAGCAGGCCCTGGCCCAGGTGGACAAGATCCAGGCCGGCCGCCCCACAGAGCTGCGGGAGCAGCCCCTGGTCAAGCTGCCCTGAGTGGCAGGCAGATAGCAACAAGCCGCTCCATGAGCGGCTTGTTGCTTCTTCAGATCGGGGCGCCTCAGCAGCGCCCCTTCTTGGCCTGTCCCGGCGGGCAGAAGGTGCCATAGCCGCCACGATCGCCATCACTGACCCGGATCCGGGTATCGTCCACGCTCACGTCGGCGCCATGCACCCGCACAGGCCCATGGCTACAGCCCGCGAGCAGGGCCCCCAGCAAGATCATCAAGACTCGTTTACCCATATTGCCTCCTGTTCTTTTCCTTATTATGAGGCATGGTGACCCTGTGCCCTATGGCCTCAGGAAAGGATGCGTCACTCGGTGGCGCAAACATGAGAAGGGGCGCCATGGCGCCCCCTCTCATCGAGATGTATTCCCATCACGGCCTGACGTCGTCTGTCGGTCTCACAGCCGGAAGTTGCCCACCAGCTGATCCAGCTCGCCGGAGAGCTGCTGCAGGCTGCGGCTCGAGGCGGTGAGCTGGTGGGCGATGTCCGCCGTCTCCATGGTGAGCTGGTTGATGTCTTCCACGTTGCGGTTGATCTCGCCCACCACGCTGGACTGCTCCTCGGTGGCGGTGGCCACCTGGATGTTCATGTCGCTGATCTGGGTGATGTGGGCGGTGATCTGGCCGAGCGCCCCGTTGGCCTCGTCGGCCTGGCCCACCACGGTCAGGCTCTGGTTGCGGCTCTGGGTCATGGCGCTCACCGCGCGGGCAGACTGGGCCTGGAGGCCGTCGATCATCTTCTGGATCTCCTCGGTGGAGGCGGCGGAGCGGCTGGCGAGGTTGCGTACTTCGTCGGCCACCACGGCGAAGCCGCGCCCCTGCTCGCCGGCCCGGGCCGCCTCGATGGCGGCGTTGAGGGCCAGCAGGTTGGTCTGCTCCGAGATGCTGCGGATGGTGTCGAGTATGCTGCCGATGGCATCGGTCTGACCGGCCAGGGAGCCGATGACCCCGGAGACCGATTCCAGCTCGTCGGAGAGGCCGACGATGCCGTGGCGGGCCTGGGCCACCACGTCGGCCCCGGCGTCGGCCTGGGTGTTGGCCTGGCGGGCGACGTCGGCGGCCAGGGAGGCATTGCCGGCGATCTCGCTGACGGTGGCGCCCATCTCGTGGATGGCGGTGGCGACCTGGACGGTGCGATCCCGCTGGGCGGTGCAGTTGTGCTGGGTGAGCTGGGCCTGCTCGGCGACCTGGGCGGCGGTGCTGGCCAGCTGGCGGGAGTTGCTGGCCACCTGCTCGATGGAGCCATGAATTTTGGCGACGAAGTTGTTGAAGCCTCTGGCGACCTCGCTCAGCTCGTCCCGCCCGTCCACCTTGAGGCGCTGGGTCAGATCGCCGTCACCGCTGCCCAGTGCCCGGAACAGGCGGGCCAGCTCGTTGAGGGGACGGCTGACGGAGCCTGCCAGCACCATGCCGAGCAGACCCATGCCCACGGCGATGGCCAGGCTGACCAGCAGGATATGGAGGCGGGCCTGGTCGAGCTCGGCATAGATCTCGGCCTCGGGCACCTGGACCACCAGGTACCAGTCGAGCAAGGGGATATAGCTGGTGGCCAGGATCACCGACTGACCCTCTACTTCGGCCCGGCTGGCGGCGAACTCCTGCTTGGTGAGCAGGGCGGCGGCGTCCGGTCCCGCCAGCTGGCTCAGGCTGTCGCGGTCGATGCGGGCGGCGTCGGGGTGCAGCTTCACCTTGCCGCTGCCATCCGTCATGAAGACGAAGCCGCTGTCACCGACCCGGAAGTTGGAGAGGGTGGCGACCATGGTATCCAGGGACTTGGCGAGCCCCGCCAGGCCGCGGCCACCCAGCTGCTGGAAGTTGACGAACAGCTTCATCTCGCCGTTGCTCTCGCGAAAGATGCTGAGCATCAGATCCTGGGGGCGCTTGGTGTAGTCGTAGAACCAGGCGTCCTGCTGCGGGGTCAGGTTGCGCAGGAAACCGTCCTGGTTGTAGTAGGCCGCGCTCTGGCGGTCGGCGAAGGAGGCGGTCACCAGGCCATATTGCGCCGTGAGATCCTTGAGCTGGCCGATGAGGATGCCTTCCTGCTCCTTGGGCATGCCCCGCTCGACCCAGTCGAGGGCGAAGCGGTCGCTGGCCAGCTGTCTGGCCGCGTTGGCGACCGAGTTGAGATCCTTCTCTATGTCCTTGCCGATGCGCTGGGTCAGGTTCGGCAGCTCCTGCTCGAACATGCGGCTCTCGATCAGCTGCTGGGCCGAGCGCTGGCTGAAGTAGCCCACCAGCAGACAAGAGAGCACCACGGCCAGGGTGACGGTGGCGAGTATTTTCTGTTTGAGGGTCAGGCTTGCGAGCATGGTGTTGACTCAAGATCCGGTTGCAAGAGGGTCATCATGGTAGCGGCCATCGGGATGAATTCTTGAGTGCCGGGCCGGGTTTTATTCAGGGTTTGCGTTTGCGCTCACGGCGCAATGGGGAGATGGGCATCATCTGGGTTCGATCCCGTGACCCTCCGCGCTCACGGCGGTTCACGGGACGGTTGCGGTTCCCCGTTCGCCCCTTATAGTAGGCTGCAATCATCGCAATGCGCCTGACCCATGGACACTCATATGCACGCTTCTCGCCGGGAATGGACCCGACCCCTTCTTCTGCTGCTCGGCTGCCTGTCGCTGGCCCTGCTCTGCTCCCAGGCCATGGCGGCGGAGCGCCCCAAGGTCGCCCTGGTGCTCAGTGGCGGTGGCGCCAAGGGAGCGGCCCATATCGGCATCCTCAAGGTGCTGGAGCAAAAGCGCATCCCGGTCGATATCGTGGTCGGCACCAGCATGGGATCCTATGTGGCGGGCATGTACGCCATGGGGCTCAGCGCCGAGGAGGTGGAGCGCACGACGCTGGCCATCGACTGGAACCAGGGGTATCAGGACAAGGTGGGACGCAACGAGCTCTCCCTGCGCAAGAAGCAGCAGAACGAGCAGTATCAGTTGCGCACCGACATCGGCGTCAATGGCAATACCACCCAGCTGCCGGACGGTTTCTTCCAGGGCCAATCCATGGCCAGCCTGCTGCGCCACGCCACCTCCAACCTGCCGGTGCAAAAGAGCTTCGACGACCTGCCCATTCCCTATCGCGCCGTGGCCACCGACATGGAGACGGTGACCCCCTATGTGTTGGCGAACGGCAGCCTGGCCAAGGCGATGCAGGCCTCCATGTCGATCCCGGGTGCCCTCAAGCCGGTGGAGTGGGAGGGGCGCATCCTCTCCGATGGCGGTTCGGTCAACAACATGCCGGTGGACGTGGCCAAGGCCATGGGGGCGGACGTGGTGATCGCGGTGGACATCGGCGCCAGGCTGCGCACCCGTGAGGAGCTCAAGTCCGGGCTGGCCATGATAGATCAGCTCACCACCTACATGACCCAGGTCGGGACCGAGAAGCAGAAGGCCCTGCTGGGCCCTAAGGACATTCTGCTGACCCCCGAGTTTGGCAACATGGGCATCGCCGACTTTGCCCTGATGCCGGAGGGGATCAAGCGTGGCGAGCGGGTGGCCGAGGCGGCCTCGCGCCAGCTCGACGCCCTCTCCCTCTCCGAGGCGGACTACGCCGCCTATCGCAACCAGAAGCTGAGCCGCCGTGCCGAGCGCAGCGGCCAGCCCGCCTACTTCATCGACAAGGTGGAGCTGGTCAACAAGTCGCGTCTCTCCGACGAGACCATGATAGCCACCCTCAAGGTGCGTCCCGACAAGGTGCAGACCAACGAGAGCCTGGAGGCGGGGATCCGTCGCCTCTATGCCCTGGAGTCGTTCGACCGCATCACCTATCAGGTCGAGGAGCGGGGTGGCGAGAACGTGCTGGTGGTCGACGCCAGCGAGAAGAACTGGGGCCCGGGCTATCTCAACTTCCAGCTGGGTTTCTCCGACGATTTCCAGAGCGATTCCAACTACAACGTCGGCATGTCCTACACCCTGACCAATGTCAACGAGCTGGGGGCCGAGTGGCTGACCGAAGCGTCGCTGGGCACGGCCAAGCACATCAAGACCGACTTCTACACCCCGCTGGAGGCGTCGCAGACCTTCTATGGCGAGGCGAGCCTGGGCTATGACAAGACCCAGCGCCGCATCTTCTTCTCCACCAGCGATGAGCCCAGCCTGCCGGTCGACTATGTGGAGTCCGAGTACAGCTTCTTCAGCGCGGATCTCTCCCTGGGCTGGAACCAGCAGCCCTGGAGCCGCCTCTCCCTGGGGCTGAACGGCAAGGTGGGCACCATAGATCTGCAGGTGTTCAAGGACGCCTCCGTGGATGCCACCGCCTGGGGCCCCTATGTGCGCTTCGAGCACGATACCCTCGACAGCCGCTACTTCCCCTACGCCGGGGTCTACTGGGACGCCAAGGCGGGCTATACCCGGGTCACCATGGACGATGGGGCCGAGCTCGACAGCCATGAGCGTTCCGCCGGCATCAGCTATCACCTGAGCCTGGTCAAGCCCTGGTCCTGGGACAGGCACAGCGTCAACCTGCTGCTGGAGGGGGGCGGGCTGGACACCGACGAGGCGGTTCCTCTCGACATCCAGGATCTCGGCGGCCTGTTCCGCCTCTCCGGCTTCCAGCGCTATCAGCTCTCCGGGCGCTACACCCTGTTTGGCGGCCTGCGCTACATCTACCGGGTGGCGGACAACGACTTCGGCGCCCTGCGGGCCCCCCTCTACCTTGGTGGCTCAATCGAACGGGGCGGGGTCTGGAACAAGGGGGCGGACATCGATTTCCAGAGCGCCCTCACCGCGGGATCCGTCTACGTGGGGATCGAGAGCTTCCTCGGCCCCGTCTTCCTCGGCTATGGCATGGCCGAGGGGGGCAACGATGTGTTCTACCTGCAGCTCGGCAGCACCTTCGAATAGCATGAAAATGCTGACAACTTGTTAAGTTGAATTTCCTGTTATTTCTGTTAACAGGCAAAACATCAGCAAGTTTAATTGGTTAGCTGTGGCAGATGAATATGTGTGCAGGGATTGGATTTTAATTACTCGTTAAAACTTATATAGTGGGGAGCACCCTAAGGGTGTCCCGCAAGGACGATCGCCGCCAGCCTGGGCGAGCCCCAAAAAAGACCAAAGAGGAATTAGTCGTGCTTGAAACCTACCGTAAACACGTCGAAGAACGTGCCGCCGAGGGCGTGGTTGCCAAACCTCTGGACGCAGAGCAAGTCGCCGCACTGGTTGAACTGTTCAAGAACCCCCCCGCCGGTGAAGAAGACTTTCTGAAAGAGCTGTTGTCCTCCCGCGTCCCGCCGGGCGTCGATGAGGCCGCCTACGTCAAGGCCGGCTTCCTCACCGCCGTCGCCAAGGGCGAAACCCACTCTCCCATCCTGACTGCCGCGCAAGCCGTCGAGCTGCTCGGCACCATGCAGGGGGGCTACAACATCCAGCCGCTGATCGATCTGCTGGACCATGCCGAGCTGGCGCCCCTTGCCGCCAAGGGCCTCTCCCACACTCTGCTGATGTTCGACTCCTTCCACGATGTGCAGGAGAAAGCCGAGGCGGGCAACGCCTTCGCCCAGCAGGTGCTGCAATCCTGGGCCGACGCCGAGTGGTTCCTCTCCCGTCCGGCCCTGGCCGAGAAGATCACCGTCACAGTGTTCAAGGTGACCGGCGAGACCAACACAGACGATCTGTCCCCGGCGCCGGACGCCTGGTCCCGTCCCGACATTCCGCTCCATGCCCTGGCCATGCTGAAAAACGCCCGCCCTGGCATCACCCCGGATCAGGATGGCACCGTCGGCCCCATCAAGACCATCGACTCCCTGAAAGAGCAGGGCTTCCCCCTGGCCTACGTCGGTGACGTGGTCGGCACCGGCTCTTCCCGCAAGTCCGCCACCAACTCGGTGCTCTGGTTCATGGGGGACGACATTCCCTTCGTGCCGAACAAGCGCGCCGGTGGTGTCTGCCTGGGCGGCAAGATAGCCCCCATCTTCTTCAACACCATGGAAGATGCCGGCGCCCTGCCCATCGAGGTGGACGTCGCCAAGCTGAACATGGGCGATGTCATCGACATCTTCCCCTATGAGGGCAAGATCTGCCGCCACGGCACCGACGAGGTGCTGGCACAGTTTGAACTGAAAACCGAGGTGCTGATCGACGAGGTGCGCGCCGGTGGCCGCATTCCGCTCATCATCGGCCGCGGCCTGACCGACAAGGCCCGCGAGGCCCTGGGGCTGCCGTTCTCCACCGTGTTCCGTCGCCCGCAGCCCGTGGCCGACACCGGCAAGGGCTACACCCTGGCCCAGAAGATGGTGGGCAAGGCGTGCGGCGTGCAGGGCATACGCCCGGGCACCTACTGCGAGCCCAAGATGACCACGGTCGGCTCCCAGGACACCACGGGGCCCATGACCCGCGACGAGCTCAAGGATCTCGCCTGCCTCGGCTTCTCCGCCGATCTGACCATGCAGTCCTTCTGCCACACCGCGGCCTATCCCAAGCCCATCGACGTGCAGACCCACCACACCCTGCCGGACTTCATCATGAACCGCGGCGGCGTTTCCCTGCGCCCGGGTGACGGCGTCATCCACTCCTGGCTCAACCGCATGCTGCTGCCCGATACCGTGGGCACGGGCGGTGACTCCCACACCCGCTTCCCCATCGGCATCTCCTTCCCGGCGGGCTCTGGCCTGGTGGCCTTCGCCGCCGCCACCGGCGTCATGCCGCTGGACATGCCTGAATCCGTGCTGGTGCGCTTCAAGGGCGAGCTGCAGCCGGGCATCACATTGCGTGACCTGGTCCATGCCATCCCCTACGCCGCCATCCAGAAGGGGCTGCTGACCGTCGAGAAGGCGGGCAAGAAGAACATCTTCTCCGGCCGCATCCTCGAGATCGAGGGGCTGCCGACCCTGAAGGTGGAGCAGGCGTTCGAGCTGGCGGACGCCAGCGCCGAGCGCAGTGCCGCCGGTTGCACCATCAAGCTGGATCAGGCTCCCATCGCCGAGTACCTGAAGTCCAACATCGTCATGCTCAAATGGATGCTGTCCGAGGGCTATGGCGACGTGCGCACCATCACCCGCCGCATCAAGGGGATGGAGGAGTGGCTGGCCAATCCGGTGCTGATGGAAGCGGACAAGGACGCCGAGTACGCCGAAATCATCGAGATCGATCTCGCCACCATCAAGGAGCCCATCCTGTGCGCGCCGAACGATCCGGACGATGCCCGCCTGCTGAGCGACGTGGCCGGTGACAAGATCGACGAGGTGTTCATCGGTTCCTGCATGACCAACATCGGCCACTTCCGCGCCGCCGGCAAGCTGCTGGACAAGTTCCAGGGCTCCCTGCCGACCCGGATGTGGATAGCGCCCCCCACCAAGATGGACAAGGATCAGCTGACCGAAGAGGGCTACTACGGCATCTTCGGCCGGGTCGGTGCCCGCATCGAAATACCCGGCTGTTCCCTGTGCATGGGCAACCAGGCGCGCGTGGCGGAAGGGGCCTCCGTGGTCTCCACCTCCACCCGCAACTTCCCGAACCGTCTGGGCAAGGGCGCCAACGTCTATCTGGCTTCCGCCGAGCTGGCCGCCGTTGCCGCCATCCTTGGCAAGATCCCGACCGTTGCCGAGTATCTGCAGTACGCCAAGACCCTGGATGCCACTGCGGCGGACACCTATCGCTACCTGAACTTCAACGAGATCGCCTCCTACACCCAGAAGGCCGATGCGGTGATCCTGCAGCAAGCGGTATAAGGCTGGGCGCCAATATGGCGCACTCAGCATGAAGACGAGCCCCGGCCCTGTGCCGGGGCTTTTCGTTCATGGGGCCCGCGGTCGGTCTGGTCAGACCTTATTGAGTAAAAGGTGATCTAGGTCGCAAAAGCAGCAGAAACACCACAGTATCATGTCGCCCCTCCGGGCTGTGGCTATGGATGTTCGCCATTTTCCGTTCGGGTGAAGGCGGAGCCATGGTGGCCACTGCCCTCTCAGTCCCATGGGTATGTTTATCTTATGTTTCTATTTGGTCTCGATATTTCTAGACCCGTCTGGCGTTTGCTGAGTGCAGCCCTGGTCTTTGCCTTGCCCGTGTTGGTGGGGGTGTGGGAGCTGCATGCCAGCTATCTGCGCGCCCTGGACACGCAGTCCGAGCTGGCGGCGGCCCAGGCGGTGCAGCTGATGGAGAAGATCCTGGACCATGTCGAGGGCGCCAACCTGAGGGTCATGTCGCAGCTCAACCGCCCCTGCCAATCCAGTCTCTTCACCCTGCGCAGGCAGGCGGCGCTGGTTCCCTTCGTGCGAACCATCAACCTGATCGATGACCAGGGGGTCTATTGCAACTCTGTGGTGGGCAAGGTGCGCTGGCAGGATGAGCCGGAGGCGTACAGCGAGGGGGTGCTGCGTCTGTTGCCGGGCTCCCCCGAGCTGAGCCATCAGCCCATGCTGTCGCTGCGCTCGGATAGCCAGCATGGCAGCGTGGGCAGCACCATAGACAGCACCTATCTGAAGATACTGCTGGCCCTGAGTGCCCCTCCCGGCGGCGAGGTCCTGCTCCAGGTGGGTGAGGAGTGGCTGGACCATCAGGGTCAGCTGGTGAGCGGCCACCCCAGCTTGCCCACCCTGGCCGCCCATAGCGCCCGATCGACGCGCTATCCCCTCTCCATCTATGCCGGGATGGATCTGCCTTCCATCTGGCTCTCGCTCTGGCAGGGCAGGCAGTTGACCCTCTTGACCCTGCTGGGCTTCTCCCTGTCCATCTCACTGCTGGTGTGGTGGCTGCTGGGGCGCCCCGGTTCCATGGAGGGGGAGCTGAAGCGGGCGCTGCGGGCCCGGGAGTTCATCCCCTATCTGCAGCCTCTGGTGACCAGCGACAGTGGCACAGTGATGGGGGCCGAGGTGCTGATGCGCTGGCAGCACCCCTCATCCGGGCTTATCCGCCCCGATCTCTTCATTCCTCAGGCGGAGGAGTGCGGCGTGATAGTGCCCATGACCGACCTGCTGATGCAGGCAGTAGCCAGGCAGCTGGGGAGAGCGCAGGAGATGCTGCCGAACGGTTTTCATATCGGCTTCAACATCAGCGCCGCCCACTGCCGGGACTTCTCCCTGCTGGAAGAGTGTCGCGCCTTTCTCGCTCACTTCACCCCGGGCCGAGTCGTCCTGGTGCTGGAGCTGACCGAACGGGAACTGCTGGTGGCCGATCCCCGCACCCTGGCCCTGTTTCACCAGCTCGATGAGATAGGCGTCAGGCTGGCCATCGATGACTTCGGTACCGGCCACTCCAGCCTCTCCTATCTGCAACAGTTCCACGTGGATTACCTCAAGATCGACCGATCCTTCATCGGTCGCATCGGCACCGAGTCCCTCTCCGAGCACATAGTCGACAACGTGATCGATCTCGGCCGCCGTCTCGGCATGCACCTGATCGCCGAAGGGGTCGAGACCCGGGAGCAGGCCGATTACCTCAAGGGCAAGGTGACCTACCTGCAGGGGTATCTGCTCGGTCGTCCCATGCCGCTACGCCAGTTCTGCGACGAGCTGCTGACCGAGGTGCGGGCTGCCGGGCCCGTCATCTAGCTGGGCGAGTTCGCCTGAGGGGACGCCCTTAGCACCTCAGGCCGTGCAACCCGCTCGCCAGCGTCTCGTGGGCGCGGCCGGGCTCGTCTGCTGGCGGTGCGCCACCGGATCGATCGGATCGTCGGCGCTCTGCTGGTGGGATTCGGCCTGCTGCTGGCGCTGACCCAGCCGTCGCGCTGAGGGGAAGAGGAGCGGCTCTCCTTATCCACCCTCGACGGTAGGGGCTTGTTTTTCATGCCTTGGCGCTCGCTTTTCGGTAGAATCGCCGCTCATTTTGAAGGCAGATGAGGCGCGGTATGACGGTTCAGTTCCAGGCATTTCACAGCATCAAGGCGATCGACAATCGGGAGGTGCTGTTCAACTGGTCGCGAACCAACCCCCTCGGCGCCCTGGATCAGGTGTGGCGCCCGACGAGTCGTGACGAGTTGCAACAGCTGCTGCGCGCATACCCCGAGCGCAAGCTGCGGCTGATCGGCTCCGGCCTTTCGTTTGAACCCATCCACAGCGTCTATGACGAGGGCAGCCAGGCGCTGTTGGTGGACTTGCACCACCTGCGCGGTCAGCTGGCGAAAACCGTCGATACGGTGACCTATCAGGCGGGCACCCCCCTCGATACCGTCTATGCCGATCTCATCGCCATGGATAGGATGCTGCCCGCGTCCCCCGGCGTCATCGGCATCCAGACCCTGGGGGGGGCGCTCAGCACAGGCACCCACGGCCAGGGGCTGCACCAGTCCGCCCTGTGTGATGCGGTGGAGGCCCTCACCATCATGCTGGCCAATGGCGACATCATCAGTGTGGATCGCACCGATCCGCGCTTCGGCGCCTTCGTGATGGGCATGGGCATGCTCGGCGTGCTGCTCGACGTGCGCCTGCGCACCGTACCGAACCGCATCATGCGCTGCACCAAGTTCACCACCGACTACCCCTTCCTGCTGGCCCACAACGAGCGCCTCAACCGTGAACACAGTTTCGTGAAGAGCTGGTGGTTCGCCTGGACCGGTGAGAGTCACCTCTGGCTGGTGGATCCCGCCTCCGATGACGAGGTGGCCCGCTACCGCGCCGGGGGCAGCGAACCCCTGTTGCTGGAGGGCGCAGACGGCGCCATGAACGCCGGCCTCAATAGCACCATAGATGCCACCCTGCAGAAGATGGCGCGGGACACCAAGGACGAGGCGCGGGCCGGGGAGCATTTCGAGACGGTGCGCCGCTTCAAGGATGCCTCGGATCTCGTGGGCAACGTCTACCAGATCCTCTGCAAGGGGATACCGGCTCCCCAGATCAACTGCGAGGTGGCGGTGCCCCTGGATCGTATGCAGGAGGCCCTCGAGATCCTGCAGCATTGGCAGGAGCGCAACCCGGGGGCGCTGCATTACCCCTTCATATTGCGCTGCACCGGCGCCTCCGAGGCCTGGCTCAGCGCCGCCTATGGCAAGTCGGTGTGCTGGATAGGGTTCCTGGTCTATCTGGCGGCGGACGGCACCTTCGTCGGCGGCTCCATGGAGCAGATGCGCGAGCTGCAGCAGCTGCTGGTGCCCCTCGGCGGCACGCCGCATTTTGGCAAGCACCTGGCTATGGATCTCTACGACTTCCCGGCCCTGTTGCCGCGCTGGCACGACTTCCTGGCCTTGAGGCGCGAGCTCGATCCCCACGGCCGCTTCGAGAACCGCTGGCTTGGCGAGCTGTTCGCCAACCGCTGAGCATTGAACATGACCCATAGGCCAGACACCCGCGCGCATCACACTGCCGGGCGGGGGGAGTAACCGTTATGACAGACAGGCAAGACACTCGAATTCCCGTGACCCTGCTGACCGGGTTTCTCGGCAGCGGCAAGACCACCTTGCTCAACCACTGGGTCAAGCAGCCGGAGCTCGGCGAGTGCGCCGTGCTCATCAACGAGTTCGGCTCCGTGGGGCTGGACCATCACCTGGTACAGCAGGTGGACGAGCAGGTGATGTTGCTCGATTCCGGCTGCATCTGCTGCTCGGTGCAGGGCTCCCTGGTGGAGGCGCTGCAGGGGCTCTTTATGAAGGCGATTCAGCGCAAGATAAAACCCTTCAAGCGGCTGATCATAGAGACCACGGGCCTGGCGGATCCCGCCCCTGTGCTCTTTACCCTGAAGGAAGAGGGCTTTATCGCCCAGCGCTACCGCTTCGACGGCACCGTCACCGTGGTGGATGCCGGTCATATCGAGCAGCAGCTGGCGGCCCAGTACGAGGCGGTCAAACAGGTGGCCCTGGCGGATCTGCTGGTGCTGAGCAAGGGGGATCTGGTGGACGAGGAGACGCTGGCTCGGGTGGAGGCCCGGCTGGCGACCCTCAACCCGGCGGCCCCCGTCGAGCGGGTCAGCAACGGCGTGCTCTCCCCTGTGGTGCTGGAGAAGCTCGGCGCCTACAACGAGGCGACCGGTCGGGACGTGCGCCAGCTGCTGGCCTGGCTGCGCACCGAGTCCCCGAAACAGGGGCTGGCATCGCCAATGCAGCAGATAATGCAACCCAAGATGCAGCCGTTCGCCGCCAAGGTGGGGGCCGCCGCCCCCACGCATTTTGACCATGGCAACATAGAGAGCTTCTCCCTGCGCATCGGCGAGCCCCTCAAGCCGTCCCGCCTGCTGGCCGCCATCGATGCGGTGCAGGCGCAGTTTGGCGACGCCCTGCTGCGGCTCAAGGGCATATTGCAGTTGGAAGGGGAGAGCCAGCCCGTGGTGATCCACGGGGTACATGGCCAGCTCTATCCGTTGCAGACCCTGGGGGACTGGCCGGAGGGGCGTGCCCAGTCCCGGCTGGTGTTTATCGTCAGGCGCGCCGACAAGGCCGCTATCGAGGCTCTGTTCCTCTCGACCCTCAAGGCCCCGGAGCCGAGCCTGGAGCAGCGGCTGAAGGCGATGCTGGGTTCGCCGGACGCCTGAGCCTGAGGGCGGCATGACGAGCCGCCCCGGGCCTGCGCGTCAGCCAGTCTGTCCCAGGGGCGGCCTCTGCTGGCGGTCCGCCGCCTGGCGGGCTCCCTGGCCGCGCAGCAGCAGGAAGGCGGCCGGCGCGAAGTAGAAGGAGAGCAGGGTCGCCAGGGCCGTGCCCCCGGCGATGGCGATGGCGAAGGGGGGCCAGAAGCCGCCGCCCCCCAGCAGCAGCGGCAGGAAGCCGCCGACCGTGGTAATGGTGGTGGAGACGATGTGGCGGCTGCAACCGGCCACCAGGGTGCGGATCTGCGCCCTGTCCCCCCCCATGGCCAGGGGGTCCGCCTTGAGCTCCGCCAGTATGACGATGGCGGCGTTGATGGCGAGCCCCATCAGGCCGAGCAGGGCGATGATGACGGTGAACCCGAAGGGGTAGCCGAGCAGCCAGACCCAGAGCAGCCCCAGCCCGCACGATTGCAGTGCCACCAGCATGATGACCCCCGCCATGCGAAACGAGTTGAAGCTGAGCACCAGCACCGCCAGCAGCAGCACGGCGATGAGGCCCACATGGGCCATCAGATTGCCCACGGACTCGTCCCGCTTGGCCGACTCGCCCCCTATCTCCAGCCGATAACCCGCCGGCAGCGCCAGTTGCCCCTCATCCAGCCGCTGGCGCACCTGGTTGAGCACCGTCTGGGGCAGCACCCCCATCCTCAGGTAGGCCTCCAGCACATTGACCCGTTCGCCGTCCCGGCGGCTGATCTCCCCCCAGCTCGGGCTCAATGTGGCGCTGGCCAGGTTGCGCAGGGTCAGCCCAGTGCCCCCCTCGCCATCCCTCAGGGGCTGGTTGAGCAGATCCTGGATATCCTGGCGTTCGCTCGCCGCCAGCCGCACCCGGACAGGGATAGACTCGGTGCCCTCCAGCACGGCGCCGCCGACGCGGCCATCCAGGGCCGCCTCCAGCCGGGTCGCGAGCTGACCCAGGTTCATGCCCGCCAGCAGGCTGGCCTCCTCGTCCACCGTCAGCCACAGCTTGGGCACCCCCGCCTGCAGGGTGGCCCGGGTCTGGATCACATCCGGGGTATCGGCGAGCAGGGCGCGCACCTCTTCCCCGAGGCGGTGGAGCTGGTGCAGGTCCGGGCCGAACAGGCGCAGCTCCACCGGGGCGTTGAAGGGGGGGCCTTGTTCGAGCTTGCGCACCAGGATCTGGGCCTGGGGGAAGGCCGTGTCCAGCTCTTGCTGCAGCTGGGGGATCAGGCGGTTGGCGCTGGCGAGATCCCGAAACCGTATCATGCCCTGGGCATAGTCGACCCGGCCCTGCTGACGGGGCACCAGGTTGTAATAGAAGCTGGGGGCGTTGTCACCTATGACCCAGTCCTGGCGCACCAGCTCGGGGTGGCGGGCCAGGGTCTGCTCCATGGCCGCCACCAGGGCGCGGGTGTGACCCAGGCTGGCCTGGGGGGAGAGGCTCACCTCTATGTGGATCATGTCCCTGTCCGCCGGCGGGAAGAACTGTTCGGTCAGGCGGCCGGCGGCCCAGAAACCGGCGAGGGGCAGCAGGCAGACCAGCAGCAGGCTGGTGCGTGGGCGGGCCAGGGCCCACTCCAGGCTGCGCTCGAAACGGGCGGCCAGGGCGGGCAGGTGCAGGCCATCTCTATACCAGGCGCTGCCTCCCTGAGGGGCGACCCAGCGCGCCGACAGGCCGGCCACCAGGGTGTGGGAGATGAGGTAGGAGCCGATCAGGGAGAAGATCACCGCCCAGGCGATGCCGCCGACGAACTCACCGGCCGGGCCCGGCATCAGTATGATGGGCAGGAAGGCGAGCAGGGTGGTGAGGGTGGATCCCAGCAGCGGCAGCCAGAGGTGGCGGATGGCCTCCATGGCAGCGGCGGTCACCCCCATGCCGTGGCGACGCTGATACTGCACCCGATCCGCCATGACGATGGCGTTGTCCACCATGATGCCGAGGGCCACCACCAGGCCGGTGACCGACATCTGGTGGATGGGCAGGCCGATGAGGTTCATGCAGGCGAAGGTGAAGGCCACCGTCAGGGGCAGGGAGAGGCTGACGATGAGGGCGGCCCGCATCCCCAGGGTCAGCAGCAGCACCCCCATGATGATGGCGAACCCCTGGCCTATGTTGATCAGCAGGTCCGAGAGGCGGCGCTCGGTATATTGGCGCTGATCGAAGCTGGTGGTCAGGGCTATGTTGTCCGGCAGGCTGGCGGCAAGGTCGGCCAGCATGGCATCGAGCTGGGCCGACCAGAGATCGATGCGCCTGTCTTGGGCCATGCGGATGCCGACCACTATGGCCCGCTCCCCGTTGGCGAAGGCGAGCTGGCTCTCGGGCTGGCGGATGCCGCGCCTCACCTCGGCGATGTCGCCAAGGCGCAGGGTCCGGCCCAGGTCGTCGGTGCGCAGCGGGATCTGGCGGATGCGCTCCAGGGTATCGAGGGAGCCTCGCAACTCGATCTGCAGCCGGTTGTTGCGCCCCTGCAACTCCCCGGCGCTCACCTTGGCATCGGCCCCGCGCAGGGCCTGGGCCAGGGTGGGGCCGTCGAGCCCGGCGGCGCCCAGAGCCAGGGGATCGAAGATGACCTCTATCTCCTCCTCGGGGGCGCCGGTGCGCTCCACGTACTGGGTGCCGGGCAGCATGCGTGCCCGCCGCTCCAGCTCGGCGCTGTAGCGGGCCAGGCGATCCAGCTGGATGGGGCCGGGGCCGCGCCAGCTGAGGTTGACCAGCCGGGTGAAGGGGTAGCCCTTCTCGTCATTGAGCTGGGGAGCGCCGGCTCCGTCGGGCAGCTGGGGGGCGAGATCGCTTAGCCGGTCCCGGATCCGGGACCAGACGGGCACCACCTCGATCACCTCGTCCCTGAGCTCGACCTGGATGATGGAGAGGCCGGGGCGGGAGTGGGACTCGATGAGCTTGACCTCGCTCTGGGCCCTAAGCCGGTTCTCTATGGGCTCGCTCACCAGGGCCTCGACCCGCTCGGCGCTGGCGCCGGGCAGGGGGGTGACCACGCTGGCGAAGCGGCTGATGATCTGGGGATCCTCGGTGCGGGGCAGGCTCTGGAGGGCGGCCAGCCCGGCGGCGATCAGCAGGGCCACCGCCAGCAGGGCCAGCCGGCCGTTGTCGATGAAGGCGCGGATCATGGGGTCGCCTCCTGCACCGTCACCCGCTGACCCGGCACCAGCTTGTGCAGGCCGTCCATGACGATGCGCTCATCCCCTTGCAGGGCCCCCTCTATCCAGGCGCGTGCTCCGTCCTGCTGCAACAGGCGCACATCCCGGCTGACGATGGTGGGCTCGGGAGTACGGGTGGCCACATAGAGGGTCCAGCCGCCCCGGATCCCCTGGGTCAGGGCGGTCAGGGGCACCACATAGGCGTCGATGGCGTTGGGGGTCTGGTGCAGCAGGCTGATCAGCTGGCCCTCGGCCAGCATGGCGGCGTCCTCTCCC
This sequence comes from Aeromonas crassostreae, assembly GCF_054052445.1. NCBI lineage: Bacteria > Pseudomonadati > Pseudomonadota > Gammaproteobacteria > Aeromonadales > Aeromonadaceae > Aeromonas > Aeromonas crassostreae. Next base: position 160,003 of record NZ_JBSTYM010000007.1, read on the forward strand.
AGGGCGAAGCGGGCACTGCGGGTGTGGGTGCGGCCATCGACCCGGATCCCCAGGTTGACCAGGCTGGCGGTGAAGGTGCGATCCGCCGCCTGCAGCGGGTAGCTTTGTCCCGGGCTCAGGGTGGCGGCCAGCTCGGCGGGAATGCCGATGTCCGCCTCCCAGTGACCGGTGCGGATCAGGGTGAACAGGGGCTGGCCCGCATTGACCACGGCCCCCAGGGGCTGCTCCCGGCTCACGACGGTGCCGCTGAAGGGCGCCAGCAGGCGGGACTTGTCGATACGGACCTGATTGGCCTCTTGCGCCGCCGCTATCTGACTGGCGCTCTCCTCCAGCATGCGGGTCTTGCCCTGCCACTCGTCAATCTCCTGATCCGAGCTGAACTGGCGCTGGCGCAGGGTGGCGAGGCGGGTGAGCGTCTGGCGGGCCAGGGTCAGCTCGGCCCGGTTCTGGCCGAGGCGAGCGGCCAGCTCGCGGGCTTCCACCTCCAGCAGCCGGGTATCTTGGGTGGCGAGCAGCTCCCCGGCGGCGAAGGTATCGCCCCGCGCCTTGTGCAGGGAGGCTATCCGCCCCGCCAGCTCGAAGCCGACGGCCCCCTCCTGGGGCGCCACGACCCGGCCGGTGTAACGGCGCAGCTCCGGATAGTGATCGCTCGTTTGCAGGGGGAGGGCGGTGACCCGGGTCGGGGTGGGGGTCGCCAGTTCCTGACTGGCCGGGCCGCAGCCGGTGAGCAGCAAGAGCGCGAGTAGCAGAAGCGCCATGACATCATCCTTGTGTTGATTTAGTATTCAGACCATACCGTACAGTCTAGTTTTATCTGTACTAGACTGTCCAGTTTGATTTGGAGGCAAAATGAACAAGTCACCGCGCAGTCAGAAGAAGCGGGCAGCCATATTGGAAGCGGCGGGGCAGCTGTTTTGCGAGCTGGGCCCCCATCAGGTCAGCATGGACATGGTGGCCAGCGCCGCCGGCGTCTCCAAGCAGACGGTCTACAGCCACTTCACCAGCAAGGAGCTGCTGTTCGCCGAGGCGGTGGGGGCCAAGTGTCACAATGACGAGCTCTCTGCGGCCCTGCTGGAGCAGGGCGGCTCGGTGCGCGAGAGCCTGCTGCTGTTCGGGCGCGGCTTTCGCCGCCTGGTGCTGAGCGAGCAGGCGATCAACATCTTTCGCACCTGCGTTGGCAGCAACGATGAACAGTTGTCCGCGCTCTTCTTCGAGGCGGGGCCGGTGCAAGTGCTCGGGATCCTGGCACAGTGGCTGGAGCGCCAGAAACGGCTGGGCCTGCTTCACCATCCCGACAGCCAGGATGCCGCCCTGCAACTGCTGCTGATGTGGCAGGGCAAGGACAGGATCCGCCGCGAACTGGGCCTGCCCCTGATGGAGAGCCCGGCCCAGCAGGAGGCCTGGCTGAACAGCTGCATCGACCTGTTTCTGAGCGCCTCGCCCCCCCAATCCTGACGGAGAGACCATGATGCAGCCACACCCGGAACTCTCAGCGGCCCAACTCAAGTGGCTGCCCTGGCTGACCGCGGTCGGCTTCTTCATGCAGACGCTCGATGGCACCATCCTCAACACGGCGCTGCCGAGCATGGCGAAGACCCTGGGGGAGAGCCCGCTGCAGATGCAGTCCGTGGTCATCGCCTACATGCTGACGGTGGCGCTGCTCATTCCCGCCTCCGGCTGGCTGGCGGACAGATTCGGCACCCGCCGCGTCTATCTGTGGGCCATCGCCCTGTTCAGCCTGGGCTCTCTGGCCTGCGCCCTGGCCAATACCCTGCCGCTGCTGGTGGCGGCCAGGGTGCTGCAAGGGGTGGGCGGCGCCCTGCTGATGCCGGTGGGCCGGCTCGCCGTGTTGCGGGCCTTCAGCAAGGGGGAGCTGCTGAGGGTGATGTCGTTTGTCACCATCCCCGGGCTGGTGGGGCCCCTCATAGGCCCGGCCCTGGGGGGCTGGCTGGTGGAGGTGGCGAGCTGGCACTGGGTGTTTCTCATCAACCTGCCGGTGGGGCTGCTCGGTTTCATCGCCAGCTGGTACTACATGCCGGAGATGCGGCGCGAGACCCCCAGGTTCGACTGGCGCGGCTTCGTGATGTTCAGCGCCGGCATGGTGCTGGTGTCGGTGGGCTTGCAGGGGCTGGGGGAGCACAGCCTCTCCACCGGCTGGTCCCTGCTGCTGCTCATCACCGGCCTGGCGGCCATGGCGAGCTACTGGCTCTACGCCGCGAACGCCGAGCGGCCCCTGTTCAGCCTGGCGCTGTTTCAGACCAAGACCTTCGCCATCGGGGTCTGGGGCAACCTCTTTGCCCGCCTGGGTAGCGGCGCCATGCCGTTTCTCACCCCGCTGTTTCTGCAACTGGGACTGGGCTATTCGCCGAGTGCGGCCGGCATGACCATGATACCGACCGTGCTCGGCGCCATGCTGACCAAGACCCTGGTCAACAGGCTGATCCCCCGCATCGGGTATCGCCGCATCCTGGTGGGCAATACCCTGCTGCTGGGGGCCCTGATCGCCAGCTTCGCCCTGATCGACAACGATCTGCCCTATTGGGCGCTGCTCGGCTGGCTCGGGGTGTTCGGCGCCATCAACTCGCTGCAGTTCTCCGCCATGAACACCCTCACCCTGCAGGATCTGAGTGCCGAGCACGCCAGCAGCGGCAACGGTCTGCTCTCGGTGGTGATGCAGCTCTCCATGAGCCTGGGGGTCGCCATCGCCGCCAGCCTGCTCGGGCTCTTTGCCGCCTCCAGCAGCGAGCAGTGGCTCCATGGCTTCCACCTCACCTATTTCTGCATCGGCCTGATGGCCATGCTGGCGGCGATGATCTTCGCCCAGCTTGCCAAAGACGATTCGAAGGCGCGTCGGCGCGAAGACTTGGCCTGATGGTGAGGGTGATGCAGGCCGCGATGATCGTCGCCCGGCTTGCCAAAGACGATACGAAGGCGCGTCGGCGCGAAGACCCGGCCTGATGGTGAGGGTGATGCAGGCCGCGATGATCGTCGCCCAGCTTGCCAAAGACGATACGAAGGCGCGTCGGCGCGAAGATTTGGCCTGAGGGTGAGGGTGGCGGTGATAGTGAGGGTGATGGAAGGCGAACAGAGAGGGCGGCCCTGGCCGCCCTCTCTTTATTTGGGGTCTGGGGATCAGACCCTGAACTGATCGACCGCCCGATGGAGCAGGCTCGCCTGCTCGGCCACGTTCTGGCTGGCGCGGCTGTTCTGCTCGGCCTGGGTCAGGGCGTCGTTGGCGATGTCGCGGATCACCACGGCGTTGCGATTGATCTCGCTCGCCACCGAGCTCTGCTCCTCGACCGCGGTCGCTATCTGGGTGCTCATGTCCATCATCTGGTCCATCTGACGGGTGATGTTGGCGAGCTGGGTGCTGGCCTCCCCGGCGGCCTCGACGCTGCGCTCCCCCTGGGTGCGGCACTCGCCGATCAGGGTGACCACGCTCTGGGTGCGGGCCTGCAAGCCGGAGACTATGGCGGCGATCTCGCTGGTGCTCTGCTGGGTGCGCATGGCCAGGTTGCGCACCTCGTCGGCGACCACGGCGAAGCCGCGTCCCTGCTCGCCGGCTCTGGCGGCCTCGATGGCGGCGTTGAGGGCCAGCAGGTTGGTCTGCTCGGCGATGGCCTGGATCACCTCCAGCACATTGCCCACCTGACGGCTCTCCTCGGCCAGGGCGATCACCTCCTGGCCCGAGGCCTCCAGCTTGGCGGAGAGGGAGTGGATCACCGCCATGGTGGTCTCTACGCTCTCGCGGCCCTGCTGGGCGCTCAGGTTGGTGGTGCGGGCGCTCTCGGCGGCGCTCTCGGTGTTGCTGGCGATCTCCTGCACCGTGCTCTCCATCTCGGTGGCGGCGGTGGCGACGAGATCGCTCTCCTGCAACTGCTGCTGGGTACCCTCCTGGGCGGCGTTGGCGTTGCGCTGCAACTGGGCGGTAAGGCGTTCCAGATCCGTGACCGAGGCGACGACCTGGCCTATGACCTGATTGAAGTGCTCCAGCATGGTGTCGAAGTCGCGGCCCATGGCGCCAAATTCGTCCCTGGAGCCGATGCGGGCGCGCAGGGTGAGATCGCTGCTGGCGGTGACCCGGCGCATGGTGTCCGCCAGCCGTTGCAGCCCTGTCATGACGTCGCGGCCGATCAGCAGGTTGAGGCCGAGGGCGGCCAGTATGCCGAGGATGCAGAGCAGCACCATGACCCTGAGGGTACGATCATGGGTGGCGTCGGCCTCCTGGGTCAGGGCCTGGGTCAGGGTGATGCCCGCCTGGCGCATCTGCTCGGCGCTGCGATTGAGCTCGGCCCTCAGCCCCTCGCTGGCACTCAGGCCCAGGCGCTGCTCCTCTGTGACCAGGGCGAGGAAGTTCTGGCGGTAGCGTTCCAGCAGGGCGGCGAGGGCCGGTTCACCGGCGAGCGCCTCGGCCAGGGGGGCCAGGTTCTGTTCGAACTTGGCACGATAGCCGATGTCGCGGCGCAGCATGAAGTCCTTCTCGTCCCGGCGCAGTTGCAGCATCAGCAGGCTCTCCTGCTGCTGGCCCCGGGCCTTGAGCTCCTGCTCCAGTGCGTGGATGGCCTGACGCAGGGCGCCGTAATGGCCACTGGTCGGGGTGAGGCCTATCTTCTCCTGCTGGGCGCGCAGGGTCTCGAACTGGCGGCTGTACTCCTTGAGCTGGCTGGCAAAGGTCAGGATGTTCGCTTGCTGGGCGCCGCCGTGGTGTTGGCCCATCTCGGCGAGCAGGCGGTTGGCCTGGTCACTCTGGGTGGTGAAGGCGGTGGCGGCGGCGGGATCCCGGCTCAGCAGAAACTCCCTCTCCTGCAGGGTGAGGGCGATGAGGTTGGCCTCCACCTGCTTGGCCTGCAGCATCTCGGCGTTGCTGCGCGACTCCTGTCCGGAGAAGTAGAACATGGCCCCCATGACGGTGGCCTGGATCCCGGCCACCAGGATGGCGGACAACACGAGTTTCTGTTTGACGTTCACGACGACCTCAAGGGACAAAGGAGATGGTCAGCGTATCGGCGCTGAAGGTGGATCCTGAAGGGTGCTTTGGCCTTTTCTTCTGCCAGTGACGGGGTTGGGATTCGAAGGATTCTGCCATCCCGCCGTCATGCAGGGAAATAGTCTGCCGCTCTCCCGATCGGGGCGGGATCGGGAGCGCGGCGGCCATGGTGCGGGGATCAGGCCCGGAGATCGGCCAGGGCGCCGCTCGGCGTCCAGTCGAAGGGGATGGGGGTGAGGCGCTGGGAGGCCTTGTCATAGCCGGCCCAGAGCGCGGCCATGGTCTCGCCGCTCTCGGGGTGGCGCAGGGTCGGCGCCAGCTCGGCCAGGGGCCAGAGCACGAAGGCGTTGGTCACTATCTCGCCGCGGGGCAACACCAGGGGGGCGTCGCAGACCAGATCGCCGTAGAGCAGCAGATCGAGATCCAGGGTGCGGGGGGCAAACTTCTTGGCGTCGGGCTCGCGGCCGTGGGCAAACTCCATGGCCCGCAGCCGCTGGCAGAGCTCGCTCAGGGCCAGCCCTGTGTCGGCGCCGACCACCAGGTTGTAGAAGGGGCGGCCATTGAAGCCCACCGCCTCGCTCTCGAATACCCGGGAGACCTGGAGCGGCCCCAGCAGCCGATGCAGGGCATCGAGTCCGGCACGGATATGGCGCTCCCGCTCGATATTGGAACCCAGGCTGATATAGATCCTTGTCATCAGCACTCGCTCGCGGCCGGGGTGCGATGGCGCAGGATCTCGACTCCCACGCCGGCGGCGTTGGGCACGGCGCCCGGCTTGGTCAGGGTCACCTTGACCCAGTGCACCCGAAAGTCGCTGAGGATGAGGTGTGCGACCTGTTCGGCCATGGTCTCCACCAGTTCCACCACCCTGGTGCTGGCGTATTCCGATACTTTCTGGGAGAGGGTGGCGTAATCCAGCGCCAGATTGATGTCGTCGCCAGCGGCGGCGGGGCGGTTGTCGAAGCCCATCTCGAGGTCGAAGCAGAGTTTCTGGCGGATGCCCTTCTCCCACTCATACACCCCGATAGTGCTCAAAACCTCGAGTCCACGAATAAACACCTTGTCCATGACAGTACTTCTTCTTTACTCTTGATGGGCTGTGAAACAGCGCAGGGATGCTGGCCTGGCAGATCACGTGCCATTGGCGAACGGCCCGGGTAGCCCGAGCCGGAGAATGTGGCCCGCATCATACCCCATTCATATCGTGGTAAAAACGACCAAGATGACGGCCCTGACGATTTTGATGATTATTCTGGCCTATCTGGGCGGATCCCTGTCCAGTGCCGTGCTGGTGTCGCGCACCACGGGCCTGCCGGATCCCCGGGATCATGGTTCCCATAATCCGGGGGCGACCAATGTGTTGCGCCTCGGCGGTCGCGGCGCCGCCCTGGCTGTGCTGCTGCTCGACATGCTCAAGGGCACGGCCCCCGTCTATCTCTCCTGGTTCCTCGGCATCAAGCCCGTCTATCTCGGCTTCATCGGGGTGGCCGCCTGTCTGGGTCACATCTATCCGCTGTTTTTCCATTTTCGCGGCGGCAAGGGCGTGGCGACGGCACTCGGCACCATGCTGCCCATCGGGCTGGACATGGGGGCCCTGGTGGTGGCGAGCTGGCTGCTGGTGGCCCTGATCAGCGGCTACTCCTCCCTGGCCTCCATAGTGACAGTGCTGCTGGCGCCCCTGTTTGCCTACCTGCTCAAGCCGGAATACACCCTGCCGGTCTCCCTGCTCTCCTGCCTCATCCTGATCCGCCATCACGAGAATATTTCCCGCCTGCTCAAGGGGGAAGAGCCCAGGTTGTGGCGCAGGGACGGGGCCGACGGGAGGTGAGTCTGCCGGGGAATTGCACAAAAAGGGGTTTGCTGTGCAAAAAAGAGACGAACGAGACAAAAAGTAAAATTTCCCGTTGACCCCCAAGGGCAAAATCCGTTTAATAGCGGCCACGCCCAGATAGCTCAGTCGGTAGAGCAGGGGATTGAAAATCCCCGTGTCGGCGGTTCGATTCCGTCTCTGGGCACCAAGTTTTGGTGCCATGAAATAAAAATATGTTCATGCACAATGGTTTGAGTGTGCCGGCTTAGCTCAGTAGGCAGAGCAACTGACTTGTAATCAGTAGGTCACCAGTTCGATTCCGGTAGCCGGCACCATTTAGCCCAGATAGCTCAGTCGGTAGAGCAGGGGATTGAAAATCCCCGTGTCGGCGGTTCGATTCCGTCTCTGGGCACCAAACAAAGGACGTCGGGATAGCGATATCCCGTATCCGAAGTACAATTCCTCCTTAGTTCAGTCGGTAGAACGGCGGACTGTTAATCCGTATGTCACTGGTTCAAGTCCAGTAGGAGGAGCCAACACAAAAGCCCAGCAGCCATGCTGGGCTTTTTCTTTGGCGTTTTGCCTGCCCGGCCGGGTGACAGGGGGGAACTCAGGGCGGCGGGGGAACCCTGAGGCTCTCGCGCAGAAAATTGTCGCATCGCTCAAAATATATCTTTCCTGTCAGTGACTTGTCTTCCATTTCTCGCCTAGTATGACCGCGCGGCGGGCCCTGGTTACGCCGCCCCTGGTTTGGGTCAGCCCCGGCGGTCGGCGGGGGCAATGGCCTGATGCCCGGTACGCCGCGCTCTGGAGAGTGGCGCAGCCCGCCATCCGGAGATGAGCGGCGGAACCTAGCCGTTATCGAGGTAATGTATGAATGCAACCGAGCTCTGGCAGTTGTCACCCGAACAGTTCAACGAGTGGCGCCGGGAGAATGACTACCCCATGATCTGGGATTTCCTGGTGGCCTCCCTGCCCCATTTCAACGACTGGATGCTGGAGCAGCGGATCGACAAGGGGGTGATCTTTCAGATAGGCATTGCCAGATTCATCAGCTCGCGCTGCGTGCTGAGCCTCTGCGTCTACATGAGCGATGACAGGACTCGCCTCTATGAGACCGCCTCGAGCGCGCTGGAGTCCCTGCGCAAGAGTGGTCTGATTCGTTCGGAGACGCGCTTCGAGCCCTATGCCATGTGGCTGGCCGGCAAGCACGGCAAGGAGGAGATGAAGCGGGTGCAGAGCCTGCTCTCCGTCTCCGAGAACAACAAGGGGGAGGCCCAGGTGCTGGGCGGGCATCGCCTGCTCAACATCGGCGGCATCGCCCTCAAGAGCCCCATCATCTCCGGCCGCCTGCTCGACTTCACCTGCCTCGACGAGCTCTCCCTGGACAGTGCCGTCAACAACTCCAAGGTCTATCTGTGGCACTGCTCCGCCAAGGGGGTGCGCATCAACGGCGGTGTGATAGGGCTGGATCTGTTCGATTCCCTGTTGTGGGACCACAGGGCCTGGGCCAAGAAGCGGGAACTGGCCCTGGAGGAGGGGGTGTTTCAGGACTTCACCATAGAGTGTGAAGAGATGCGGTTTCACTCCTCCCGGGCTGTGCTGAAAAACTTCACCATTCGCGCCAAGCACTTCGATGCCACCATGGAGCACACCAACCTGGACAAGGTGCAGGTGAGCTACAACGAGAATGGCCGGATCGATCACAGCGAAGCCAGCAAGCTGTACCGCAATGCCAAGCGCCTCTTCTCCAGCGTGGGGGACACGGTCGATGCCGGTGAATGTTATTACCAAGAGAAGCTGCATGAGATGAAGTCCCTGGCCCGGCCAAAAGAGCTGTTCAAGGAGCGCTGGCTGCGCAGCGGCCTGCGCCAGCGGGGAGGGTTCTCCCTGCGCTGCTATCTGAAGTGCGCCGCCAAGTTCGTCAGCTTCATCACCTGGGGTTTTGGCGAGCGGCCCATCCGCAGTCTGCTCATGTCCATGGGGGTCATATTGCTGGCGGCACTGACCTATTTTCTGGCGCCCGCCTCCGTCACCCATCATGAGCTGGGGCGCTCCCTCTACTTCAGCATCGTCACCTTCGTGACCCTGGGTTACGGCGATATCTCCCAGACCGCCTCCCCCTTGCAGCTGCTCTCCGCCATAGAGGCATTTTGCGGCATGTTTCTGACCGGTCTCTTCCTCGCCGGCTTCGCGTCAAAAACCAAGCAGTACTGAATACCCCTGACCGGATCCTGCCGGATCCGGTGCATCTTCCCGCTGACGTTTCCCTCGAAAAAGGCAGTATAGTGAGCGGCGCCGCCAGCGAGGCGGCGAGCCCAGCCTTTATCGAGGAGCCATCATGAATCGTGAATTTACCGCCCAGTTTATCAAGATGCTCGCCAACCTGGACCGGCTGCTGGTCAAGGCGGCGGCCCATGCCGAGGCCAAGGGATACGATGTCGACAACTTCTTCGGCGATCGCCTGATCGTCGACATGTTCCCCCTGAGCAAGCAGGTGCTGATCTGCTGCGAGTCGGCCAAGGCCTGTGTGGCGACCGCCAGCCACGGCGACAATCCCGGCTTTGCCGACGAGCCTCGTACCATGGCGGATCTGCGCGGGCGCATCCAGGCCACCATCGACTTTCTCACCAGCAAGCTGGATGCCGACTACAGCGAGTTCGAGAGTGGCAAATACGCCCCCTACTGGGCCCATGGCAAGTGGATGGATGGCAAGACCTGCTTCTACGAGTACGCGCTGCCCAACTTCTACTTCCACCTCACCATGACCTATGCCCTGCTGCGCCGGGCCGGGGTCGAGCTGGGCAAGGGGGACTATCTGGGGGCCCTGGCGTTCCATCAGCCCGAGTAAGGTCGCATCGGCTTGACGGTCTCTGCGCAGAAGAGGGGGGGCGGGGGGGGGGGGCGGGGGGGAGTGGGGGGGGGGGGGGGGGGGGGGGGGGGGGGAGGGGTTT